>CAZJFJ010000181.1:0-1638 GCA_964545305.1 uncultured Desulfovibrionaceae bacterium | reverse complement strand
TGCGAAGCTGGACTTTCCCCGTTTGGAAAAAATCAGCAAGATGATGCCGGGCTATCCGCTTGTGCTGCACGGCTCTTCTTCCGTGCCGCAGGAATTTGTGGATATGGCCAATAAATACGGGGGCAAGATCGGCGGCGCCAGAGGCGTTCCTGAGGATCTGCTGCGCAAGGCCGCAACTATGGGCATATGCAAAATCAACATTGATACCGACATCCGGCTGGCGATGACCGCGAACATCCGTAAAGTTTTTGCAGAACAGCCGGAAATATTCGACCCCCGCGGCTATCTGACCCCTGCCCGTCAGGCGGTAAAAGACATGGTTCAGCACAAGATTCGCAATGTGCTTGGCTGTTCGAATAAAATTTAACTGAATACAGGAGACTTGCAATGGCAATTAAGTTAGGTGTTAACGGTTTCGGGCGTATAGGCCGCTATTTGGTTCGTCTTGTGGAAGAATGCCCCGATCTTGAAATTGCGGCAATCAACGCCCGCGCTGAAAATTCCGATCTGGCCCACCTTCTCAAGTACGATTCCGTGCATGGAAAATTTCCGGGTGAAGTGGGGTATGATGAAAAGGGCTTGATTGTGAACGGCAAGAGCATTCCTGTTACCCGCAAACCTATTGGCGAATGGGAATGGGGCGATTACGGCGTGGATATTGCCGTTGAAACCACCGGAAAGGTGAAAGATCGCGACGGCCTGGCTCTGCACCTGGCCTGCGGCGCCAAAAAAGCGGTAAACTCCGCCCCTGCCAAAAATGCGGATGTGACCATTGTTATGGGCGTGAACCACAATGATTACAATGCTTCCAAACATCAGGTCATTTCCGCCGCCTCCTGCACCACCAACTGTCTGGCCCCGGCAACCAAGATCATCAACGACAATTTCAGCATTAAAAGCGGTCTGATGACCACTATCCATGCCTATACCATGAGCCAGCGCATTCTGGACGGCTCCGACAAGGACCTGCGCCGCGGGCGTGCTGCCGCCATGTCTCTTATTCCCACTTCCACCGGCGCTGCCCGCGCTATAGGGCTGGTGATCCCCGAGCTCAAGGGCAAGATCGACGGCATGGCCGTTCGCGTGCCTACCCCGGATGGTTCCATGGTGGACGTTGTTTACGAACTTGAGAGCAAGACCACCGTGCAGGAAGTGAACGCGGTTTTGAAAGAAGCTGCGGAAGGGAAAATGAAAGGCTACATGGGCTATAGCGAAGAGCCTCTGGTTTCCATCGACTATATTGGAGACATTCATGGCGGTGTGGTTGACTCTCTTTGCACCAATGTGATGGACGGCACCCTGCTTAAGCTCATCATCTGGTATGATAACGAAGCCGGCTTCACTCATCAGCTTGTGCGCCTGCTGCTGCTGGTAGGTAAATCCTTATAGGTTGAAAGTGCCGGGAATGTTTCATATTTGAAATGTGCGCAAGACGGGTTTTGTTTGCCCTTGGGCGCTATTTCAAGCATTAATTGTTTTAAAATGCTGAAAAGGGGAAACGCGGCCGCGTTTCCCCTTTTCTTCCCCTTTAGAGCATTTCACACTTGCAAGGCACTGCAAGGATTTGTCTTCAAACCCTTGCAGCCAAATGATTGCAGGGAGGCTTTGCCTCCCGTTAAGCAATCATTTGAGGCGTTA
>CAZJFJ010000180.1:0-1915 GCA_964545305.1 uncultured Desulfovibrionaceae bacterium | reverse complement strand
GATGGGAATCACCGGCGCGGCCATGCTGCTGATCCGTCCGTTAATGCGGGCCAACGCACACCGCAAACACAGGGTGCACACTGTTATTTTCTTCATCTTTCTGGTCGCGAATATTGGCGGCTCGCTTACTCCGCTTGGCGATCCTCCCCTGTTCCTCGGTTTCTTGAAAGGGGTAAGCTTCTTTTGGACCTTGCAGCACGTTTGGTTCGAAACCCTTTTCATGGTCGCCATCCTGATTCCGGTTTATTTCATCCTTGACACCATCATGTTCAACCGGGAAGGGAAGCCAATACTTTCCGGCGAGAAACAGAAACTCGGCCTGGAGGGGAAAATAAATTTTCTGTTCCTGGCCGGGGTGGTCATGGCGGTGCTTATGAGCGGATCGTGGAAGCCCGGCGTGCAATTTGAGGTGTACCATCTGCATCTTGAGCTGCAAAACCTTTGCCGTGATTTTATTTTGCTTGCTCTGGCCGGCCTTTCCTGGGTTTCCACCAAAAAAGATGTGCGTGAGGCCAACGATTTCAACTGGGAGCCCATTCAGGAAGTGGCCAAGGTTTTCTTGGGGATATTCCTGTCCATGATTCCGGCCATTGCCATTTTGCGCGCTGGTGAAAATGGAGCCTTGCGCGATCTTATTGCAATGGTTTCCACTTCCGCTGGCGAACCTATTCCCGCCGCCTATTTTTGGCTGTCCGGAGCTCTTTCAAGCTTCCTGGACAACGCCCCCACCTATCTGGTGTTTTTCAATACCGCGGGGGGCGACCCGGCTTATCTGATGAACGAGGTCACCACGCTTTCCGCCATTTCGATAGGGGCGGTGTTTATGGGCGCAAACACTTACATCGGCAATGCGCCGAATTTCATGGTGCGGTCCATCGCCGAGAACATGGGCACCAAGATGCCGAGCTTTTTCACCTACTTCGCCATCGCGATGCTTGTGCTTGGGCCGTTGTATCTTATGATTACATGGCTGTTCCTGCTTTAAAAACACTTATTTCCAAAAACTGGAAAGCTCCCCCGCAGGGAGCTTTCCAGCCTCCCCGCAGCCCCCTTTCATCCCATGATTTTCATATGCATCTAAGGCCGCCAGATGAAATATGCAAAATGGTAATTTTTTGAATCCAAGTCTTATTAGAGCAGAATTGATTTTGAGACGCCCACTCCGGCGTTTAGCGTTGCTGTCTTCATCCGTATGACCCAAATGTTCGTCTGCGGCTGAAGCAACGGCGTAAGTGAATGCCCCTTGGCAATCCGTCGCCTTGCTCTGCGGGTAAAGTCCTTTTGTTCTTTTGTGCAATTTTGCTGTTCTGGGAGTTGTCCGCCCACGCCTGCGAGGCGGGCAAAGTTGCTCGCACCGCCATAGCCGTTTGTTAGAAATAACCTTTTAATGTTAAAATGTTCTCAAGAGCCGGGTTTGAAAGATGTGGCAAAGTAATTTTTAGGCAACTCAGGCTAAAAAAGAGAGGTTGCTTAATTTTTTTCTTGCTTTTTACGGACAAATAAAATAGATTGGGTGCGACATGATAAAGCTACCATTTTTGTTTTGTTTGATGCGTAAAGGGCCTTTTCCCTTTGCGGCGAGTAAAGATTCTATTGTTTCTTTATACGCGGGATTGCGTGCTGTCATCGTCTTTTCCATTTGTATTCTTTTGGGTTCTGCATTCATTGTCGTCGCTCCGGCATCCTTTGCCAAGGCTGCCCATCCGTTCCCCTGTGCCGAGAATATGGGCCTTGAGTATGTAGACACTCTTTTTGAGTGTCAGCTGCCTCACAAGGGGTCTCTCCCTGTAAGGGCGCAAATCTATGCAAAGAAAGTCACTAAAACTGAAAATACGAATTTCTCGAGTGTCATCAAAACCCATGCTGAAAACAGGAGGCGGAAAGTCAGAGAGGTTGACCACCAAGATTACAACAA
>CAZJFJ010000179.1:0-1924 GCA_964545305.1 uncultured Desulfovibrionaceae bacterium | reverse complement strand
GCCCGTCGGCCGTGGCGGGTGAAAACGCATTTTTTCCCGCTCATGCCGGGGTGGCGGGCGTTTGCATTCTCCGCCTCCCGCCGGTGGGATTGATTGCCGCCGTTGCTTCAGCCGTAGACGAATTTGAGTTGTACGGATGAAGACAGCACAATGTTAAGCGCCAAGGGGCGTCTTGAAATTAATCTGTTCCAGGCTCCGCCGTCAAACGGCTGTTTGAAGTGTTAATTGCTGCAGGCGTTAAACACTTTGCATTAACCCACAACTTCCCAGCCTTCCTTTTCAAGGTCTTCTTTTGTGATTGCCCCAGGGCGCAATATTTGCAACATCTGGTGTTCTAAAACCCTGACCAGGGTGGAAGGTTGCCCCCCAAGCGGCGCGGGATGAAGATCGGCAACACCGGCAAGATTGCTCCTCAGGCCGCCCGACAGATTGTAATGATCAGTTACCGGGGGCTCTCCGCTGAGGTTGGCGCTGCTGGCGCTTAGGGGCCCGGCCAGCCCGCACAGTTCCGCTGCTCCGTTGTGAGGGGTTTGCCTAATTGCCGCCTCTGGGCTATTACAAAGAAGTTCGGCGGGCAGCAGAGGCCCCGCCTGGAAAAGAACGCTCAACGGGCCGGGCCAGAATTTGGCAATCAAATCCAGCGCCGCATTGGAAATGTTTTTTGTCAGGAGGGGAAGCTGTTCGGCCTGGCCTATAATTATGGGAAGAGGGTGCATGCCGTCCCTTTGCTTTGCAGTGAACACCGCCTTGGAGGCTTTTGGGCTAAGTGCAAGGCCGCCAACGGCATAAAAGGTTTCTGTGGGGTAGGCTATTATTTTTTCCATTTGCAGTTGTTGAAGCGCTTCTTCCATATTTAAAATTTTCATTTAAACTCCTGAGTTTGTATGAGCATTATCTCAATAATCAGCGTGGGCAAACTTAAGGCCCCGCATTGGCAGAAGGCCGCCGATGAATATATAACCCGACTTAAGCGCATGTGGCAAATAAGGAAAATAGACCTGCGCGACGGCAGCCCTCAGGCGGCCCCTCTTCAACGCAGCCAGGAGGAGGGCGAACGCATATTGGCGGCTATAGAGCCGGGCATGATTGTGATCGCGCTGGATGAACGGGGCAAGACGTATGATTCCATAAGTTTTGCGAAATTTCTTGATGAATGCATGCAAAACAAAGCCAGGCAGCCTGTTTTTGTTATAGGCGGCGCATATGGGCTGAGCGATGCAGCACGCGCGCGCGCGGATTTTTTGCTGAGCCTGGGCCCTATGACCTTGCCGCACGAACTGGCCCAGGTGGTTTTGCTTGAGCAGATATACCGGGCGAACACAATTATTGGCGGCCAGCCCTACCACCACGGATGAGGAGAAAACGCAATGTCTCTATGTTTCAAGGCGTGCGCCGAACTGGCGGAAACAAACCCGGACTACTCTTTCAACCAGGACGACCTGCCCATGCTTGAGGAGGCTTTTCAACGCTGGATGGGCCTGCTGGAGCATAAACAGATCACGCATGGAAGCGACAGCTATTCGCTGGTTTTTTTTCCGGAAAGGGTAGAGGCCGAGATTGCGGGGAAAATGTTTGAAAAGCCTGGGCAGGCCTGGGCATTGGCGTCGCTGGCCTTCATCATGCTGAAAATGCGGGCGAAAGAAATTTTCGGTTTGTCCGGTTGCCTGCCTTTGCCTAAAATAGATGAAGCCTTGCGGTTAGAGTTAATTAAGCACGGAATTCCGGTAAACGGCAGAAAGCTTCCGAAGTTCTCCCTGTTTACCCAAAGCTCTTCAAAGCAGAGCTGCGAATTTTGCTGTTTATTTGCCGAGTGCCCTCAAAAAACAGGATTTTAACCGATAAGTAAGTTGAGACGGTTGCGGCCAGGTGTTTTAGAGCAGTTAACGCCTCAAATGATTGCTTAACGGGAGGCTTTGCCGCCCTA
>CAZJFJ010000178.1:0-2003 GCA_964545305.1 uncultured Desulfovibrionaceae bacterium | reverse complement strand
CGAAAATCAGGTCGTCATAATTTTCTGACTGTCCGCTGGAGCAGGCAAACAGCCCGGAGATTAAAAGGAGGAATGTAGCCAAGCGCAGTTTATTCATATCTACAGATTACTATTTGTTATCAAATAATGCAAGTAACATGGCAGAATCGTCGTTTTTTTTGCTTGAGCGTCTGGCAGCCGTGAGCAGAAAACGGCGATTTGGCTTGACGGGATGACGGGATGACGGCAGTTGAAATTTTTGGTCGTTGGGGGCGTGGGCGTGAGGCATCATATTGGCCTTTGCACATTTAAACATTTTTGTTTCTTCTGTTGGTGCTTTGTTACGCCTGTGCAAAGCAGGCTAGGGCAGGTTAACGGGGGGTGAAGGCAGAATCTTTGCCGCTGCTTCAAAAGTGAAATGCCTGGGTTTCTTCAATCTCGCGGAGTCTTCCTTTTAAATATCCGGCGCAGGCATCAAGCTCCTGTTGCGCTTCATTGTCCAGCTCCAGCTCCAGCACCAGGTCCACTCCCCGATCCGAAATCACGCACGGCACGCTGAATGCAACATCCTTTTGTCCATATTCCCCACACAAAGCCACCGACACCGGAATTACGCACTTTTCATTGTGGGCTATGGCCGCGGCAATGCGGCAGGCGCTTAAGGCTACGCCTGAACTGGTATAGCCCTTGAGTTCCACAATGTTCAAGCCAACAGATTTGGTGGCGCGCATCAGTTCACCCTTGTCCAGCTTTTGCTTGAGCCCGAATTTGGTCTCAAAATTTCGAAAGGGCAAACCTGCTATGTTCACAGTGTCCCACACCACAAATGAGTGCGGGCCGTGTTCCCCCAGCACGAAGCCAACCACGTTTTTGGCGTCCACCCCGCAAATGTCGCCCAGAATTTTGTTGAACCGGGCAGTATCTATCAAGGTGCCCGTGCCGATGACCTTCTCCCGCGGGTAGCCGAATTCCGAGTGGGCAATATACACAAGCACATCCACGGGGTTGGAAACAACGATGATAACGGCCTCACGGGTGCGGGCGGTGACTTCTTTCATAACTTCCCGCATGATTCTGGCATTTTCTCTGAGCAGGACCATGCGGTTGCTGGTGTTGCCCGGCTTAATGCTTGGCCCGGCAGTCATGATTATAAGCTGCGCATCCGCACAATCAGCATAGCCGCCAACCTCAATCTTCACATTGGGGCAGTATGCGAAAGCAGTGGTGTGGCTGGCGTCCAGCGCCTCGCCCAGGGCTTTTTCACGGTTGCGGTTTATTATTACTATGTGATTTCCAATATTCATGCGCAGCACCGCGTTAAGCATTGCCGAGCCCACAAATCCAGCGCCGATAATCACTATTTTCCCGTGTTTGACCGCCATCTTCCGCTCCTTGGGGTTGTGCTTCCAGCAGGCAGTATAGCCAAATTGCAGGCGAAACGAAATAGAGCATTTCACACTTGAAATGCTCTGCAAGGATTTGTCTTCAAATTCTTGCCGCCAAATGATTGCAGGGCTGCTTTGCCGGGCGTTAAGCAATCATTTGAGGCGTTAACTGCTCTAGACCGGGCAGCAGATAAGGGAAAGGCCGGCGGGAGTTCATCCCACGGGCCTTTCTTTATATATGCCGGTTTGTGCGGCTTACATGCCTTTTGCAGCCATGTCTTTCAGGTAAGCGGCGCAGCCATCCAGAGCCTGACGTGATTCCGGGCTGAGATCGAGTTCAAACACCCGCTCAACGCCCTGGCCGGAAATAATGCAGGGCAGGCTCAAAGCCACGCCGTCAAGCCCGTATTCTCCTTCCAGCTCAATTGAAACTGGAAGTATGCAGCGTTCGTTGTGCACAATTGCCACAGCTATACGGCAAACGCTGAGGGCTATGCCCGCACTGGTGTAGCCTTTTCTTGACAGAATCTGCATTCCTGCGCCCTTGACCTTGGCCATCAGCTCCTTTTTATCAAGAGGGGCGGGCAGCTCAAATTCTTTTTCAAGGTCGTGGAAAGGAATGCCCGCTACATTCACCCT
>CAZJFJ010000177.1:0-2105 GCA_964545305.1 uncultured Desulfovibrionaceae bacterium | reverse complement strand
TCGGTGAGGCCGATTGCGCGGCCGCTTTCCTTCTGGTGGGCCGGCATGGAAGTGATGGCCCCGCGCACGAGGTCCGCCATTTCGGCCGTTCCCCAAAGGGTAAACACCAGAACGGCCACGCTCATGGCGCTCAGGTTGATGCCCCACAGCCGGCTCAGGCTGTAATAAAACAGAAACAGGAGCACCAGAATGGGGATTACCCGGATGGCCTCAAGATAAAGGCGGGTTCCAGCAAGCACCAGCCTGTTTTTCGAGGTCATCAGAAGCCCTGCGAAAATGCCCAGCAGCATGGAAAGGGCAACTGAAATCACGGAAATTTCCAGGGTTACCCAGAGGCCTTCCATCAGGCGGGCGAAATTTCGCCCTGAAAGGAAAATGTTTACACCGGAAACAATGGCGTCAACTGCTGAGTCCAGCACGGCGCATCCTCCTTTCCAGCCAGGTGAACGAAATTGAAACAGGCAAGATAATTACCAGATAGGATAAGACAAGAAGCAGGTTGGTTTCGTTGCTGTGCCCTTCCTTCATCAGGTCTTTGGCCACATACATCAGGTCCGGCAGGGCGATGATGCTGAAAACCGAGGTTTCCTTGATCAGGAAAATCGTGTTTGCGGCAATTGCGGGAACGGCTACGGCGAAAGCCTGGGGCAAAACAATATAGCGGATGAGCTGGGCCTTGCTCAGGCCAACGGACAGGCCGGATTCGATCTGCACCTTGCCCACGGCCTCAAGGCCGCTGCGGATGGCCTCGGCCATGTATCCCCCGCCCAGAAAGGCCAGCCCCACAATGGCGCAAGTTACCCCGTCCAGCATGATCCCGACTCGGGTAAGCCCGTAATACAGGAAAAAGAGCTGGATCATTAACGGGGTGTTGCGGGAAAGCTCAATATAGAAGGAGGCGATCTGGAATATCACCGGAATTTTGAAGTAACGAATCAGCGCGCAAGCCAGGCCAAGCACTATCGAAAGCACAATTCCGGCAATGGCCAGGCCGATGGTCAGAGCGGCCGCTTCTGCGAAAATGGGCAGATGGTCGGTGATATAACTTAGATTCACAGCTTTTCCTCAGGGAACACTTCCCAAGGGGAGATTTACCTCAAAAACGTCCCTGCCGCAAGTTAATCCCTCAAAAGCAGGGGATCTGTAGAGGCGAGGCTGTGGCAACGGAAAACCTTTCCGCATATGGACATTTGGCTTAAAATGTTTTATTCAGCGAATTTCAGGGCGATAAAGAGAAGCGCCCTTTGCCGGAATTGTTCCGGCAATTCAGCCTGGGCCACCATGTTCCAGGCTGAGAGGTCAACCTGGCTGCGGACTACCCCATGCCGCGCCCGGTCCCCAACAATAGTATATCGGTTCTGCCCCTGCCACCGGGCAAAAATCCGCGATAACCATTCGCGTTTTTCTGATGGCGGGAGTTGCAACGCCCTTTATATTATGGGCCGGGATTTCAAAAACCAGGATGAGCCATGCAGCTGCCAGTAAAACAAGCCTACCACAACTACGACGATTTTCGCGCCAATTATCAAATAAATATCCCTGAAGGGTTCAATTTCAGCTTCGACGTGATTGACCGTATCGCCAGTGAGGAACCGGAGCGCCGGGCGATGATTCATGTGGACAGGAACAACCACACCCGCGAATATACTTTTGCCTGGTTCTCGGAGCAGTCCGCCCGCCTGGCTCATGCCTTGAAGGCCAGAGGGATGAAAAAGGGCGACCGCGTTCTTTTGATGCTTTACCGCCGGGTGGAGTTCTGGATATCCATGCTGGCCCTGCACCGGATAGGCGCTGTGGCCGTTCCCGCCACCCATCAGTTCACTGCGAAGGACATTCTTTTCCGGGCCGAGCGCGCTCACCTTAAAGGGGTTATTTGCGAAGACTCCATCATCGGGCGCATTGAGGAAACCAGGGGAAAATACCATCAATGGGAACATCTTGTTTCTGTGGACAGCAGCCGTGAATGCAAAGCGGACAGCATGGCTGTGGAATTGCCCAAGGGCTGGGCCGATTTTGACAGCCTGCTCGCAAAAGGCAAACCCGTGATGGCGAAGCCCCAGGGGAAAGAGCTTGCCTGCGGCCGCGAGACCATGATCATATTTTTT
>CAZJFJ010000176.1:0-2210 GCA_964545305.1 uncultured Desulfovibrionaceae bacterium | reverse complement strand
GACCAGGTGGTTCCGTTCGGCGGTTCCCTGCACTGCAACACTCTTGATATTTACAGAGAAAGCAGTCTTGAAGATTACTTCCCAAATCAATAGCCTCCGGATTTGGGTTGATGTCACCAGCCCATAGGTGACAAACTTACAGAACACTCCTTGCAAGCCTGCGGGGAGTGTTCTGTTCCTTTTGAAAAAGGCCGCCCGCTACCGGCAGGGCCAGAAACTTGCTAAAAAGAGTGCGATGCTGTAACCATAGAAAAGAAGGGACTTTTTAAAAGAGGCTGTTGTTTTGGACATACTGACCCCCGACGAAATCCGCGCCCAGTTGCATGAGATTTTGGAAAGCAAAGATTTTCAAGCCTCCCCCCGGCTGAAAGACTTTCTGGCCTTTGTGGTTGAAAAAACCCTGGCAGCCAAAGGGCAGGAGTTGAAGGCCTACACCATCGGCGTGGAAGTGTTCGCCCTGGGAAAAGATTTCGACCCCAACACCAACCCACTGGTGAGAACCGAGGCGGGCCGCCTTCGCAGCAAGCTGGAGCACTTTTACCTGCACAACCCCGGCGCCAGAATAAAAATTGATATCCCCAAAGGGGGGTACGCCGCGGCTTTTTTAAAAATCCACCCCATTCAGAAAAATCACAGAGCCACACACCCCAAAAGCGAAGCCTACTCTTTCTCACTCTCAAAAGTGCCTCAGGCCGAACACAAAGCCAGCATCATACTGCTGCCCTTCTCCAATATAAGCAAGACCGATTATGTGGACGCAATTGTGGAAGGCCTCAGCAGTTCCATAAACATCCATCTGACCAAATTCCGCGATTTAAAAATAGTCAACTATAACCAGATCGCACAGTTCAATTCCGCATTCAGGGAAATTACCTCAAAAAACCTTAACGTTGACACCCGGTTCATTTTGTGCGGAAACGTGCAGAGAGACGGGAATGTTGTAGAAGTGCACGCCTCGCTGGTGGATACGACTTCAATGCACAATATCTGGGCTGAAAAGTTCGACGCGGAAGTCGATTCCGGCTCCTTGTTCGAAGTGCAGGAAAGCATCGCCCAAGCGATAGTTTACCGCATAGCTGATGATTTCGGCCTGCTCCACCGCACCCTTCTGCAAGAAATGACCAGCGGAGTGTCCCCTGCCTCCAGCATTCAGGAAGCCTCCCTGCTTTACTATCATTGGACAACAACGCTCACCCGGCGCGACTTTGCCATAGTGGTGGAAAGCGTGGAAAAAGCCCACGCGGGTGATTCCTTACATGCGCCCACCCTGGCCATGCTGGCGGACTTATATGCTTCCGGCCATCAATGGAGTTACGGGAAAATTGACAGCCCGCTCGACCAGTCTCTAAAAATGGCGTCCAAAGCGGCAAATGAAGACCCCGGCTGCCAGCTCGCCCATGTGGCTCTGGCGCTCAACTATCACTTGCGGGCCGATTTCGCCAAATTCAAACTTTGCGCTGAAAAAGCCCTTGAGCTCAACCCTTCAAGCACCAACACAATCAGCGCCCTGGGCAGCTGGTATGCCATGTCGGGCATGTGGGACAAAGCTTTTGAACTTACAAATAAAATCATGGAACTCAGCTCCACCTGCCCCGGCTGGTGTCATTTCACAGCGGCAATGCACAAATACCTGAGCAACGACTTTGAAAACAGCCTGATTGAGGCCCAAAAAATAAACATGCCGGAAAACCTATGGGACTCACTGATAAAGCTGGCAGCCGGAGGTTTCCTGGGTGAACGGGCCATTTGTGAAAAAGCCACAAAACGCCTGCTCGGCATATATCCGGACTTCCAGCGGAACAAAACCAGGATCATCTGCAACAACCTTCCCTATAAAAACTTTTCCTCCAAAATCCTGGAAGGGCTCGCCAAGGCCGAGGAAATCACCTGAAGGGATGCTCAAAATTCTCCGCAAGACGGCTTGATTCCTTATTCAGGCATTGCGCGCCCTTGAAGCTGTTTCGCCTTGAGGCTGGTAAAACCCCCAGCAAAAATCTTGCGGGCCTTATGAAACAATATTTCCAATATCCGCATTTTTTACCTGAATGTATAGTTTTAAAATTGAAAAGCCATAACTGGATATTTCAAGCCCAACGTTCTTAAATGCCTCAAAAAAGCCCGCCTCAAAAGGCGGGCTTTTCCATTTTACGGCAGCGCTTATTTTGTTTTCAATGCGAGCAGTGCAGTGGAAGAGAACAGCAGTATGATTC
>CAZJFJ010000175.1:0-2367 GCA_964545305.1 uncultured Desulfovibrionaceae bacterium | reverse complement strand
CTCCTTCTTGATGTTGGCGCAGGTCTGTAAAAGAACTTCGGCGGAAAGATCGCCGCTCCAGAACGACTCGAGAGCCGTTTTCAGCTCTCGCTGCCTGCCTATGGCAGGGAAACCTAAAATATGAGTTTTCATGCTTGCTCCTTTCAATAAAACAGGTTGAAAGGGCAGTCCTTTTCACGCGCACCCCGGCGCGGGTGAACCCGCCCGAGATGCTCCGGCACATGCCTGTACGCGAGACAGTACTGCCTTGCCGCGCCAATCGCGGCAAAAGTGACAAGTCGTCTCCTGGCTTCCGGACCTTGCTTGTGTTGCCTTCCCATTCATTGCTGAACAGTGGCTTCCGCTGGTTAATTCCGGTCACAGTGGCGCGCCCGCGGCGGATTCACACCGTCTTCCGTTACCCATCACTGCATCAGGATATCTTGATATATAAATATTAAAAAAAATGTCAACCTTGTTGAAAAACGGCCTTTTCCAGGCAGCCCCACGGCGACGTCTGGACATGCACCCAAGAGATGCTTACGCGCAGCGCCAAAAAAATGTGCCGGAAGCAGGCTTTCACAAAGCATCCTCAGCATGCGCTCCCGGCACAACTGCTCCGGGGCGGCATGATGCAATATCCACAAAACAGGTGACTGTTAATGATAAAAGCTGTAAATATATTAGACACATTCATTGGCCGGCAGCAGACGGCCATTTTAAAGCGATTATAGCAGTTCGCGCTTGAAACAGCCGTTTGATAGCGGGCAATGCCCGCCTGGTCATTTCATAGCAAGTGTTTTAATAAAAATCCTTGCGGAGCATTCCACGCTCGAAACGCTCCGACAAACCGTTTGCCGCCGGGTTTTCCTCCAAACTGCCGCGGCCGGAACAAAAGGAATGAGATGAAGATATTTTATCTGTTTTTTGCCCTGTACATATTTGCGAACGTTTACATTTTCCTTGAAATCAGAAGATGGTTAGGCCCAGGCTTATGGCAGTGGCCCGCCGCCCTCTGGTTTGCAGCCATGATTGTTCTATGGGCGCTGCGTTTCGGGCTGCCCAGCGCCGGGATGATGGGTTATGCTGAAGATGTGGGGTTTGTGTGGATCGGCTTCATAATGATCACCCTGCTCTGCTTTGTGGTGGCGGACGTGGCCGCCCTGGGGCTTAAAGTTACAAGCCTGTTTACCGACGCGCCTTTCACCAGAAGCCTGCAGGGGTCCCGCCGGGTATGCCTGGCCTTGCTGGCAGGCGTTCTTTTGAGCCTATATGCAACTTACGAGGCCCAGGGTATAAAGGTCAGACACTATACCATTGAAACCGACAGGCTCCCGGCCGGGCAAGACAGATTGAGAATCGCCATGCTTACCGACCTTCACATAAGCGATTTCATCGGGCCGCAAATGCTTAACAAGATCGCCGAACTGGTCAGGGCGGAACACCCGGACATGCTGGTGGTGGTGGGAGATATTGTTGACAGCGACGTAAGCAAAAATATCGCAAGCTCGGAAATTCTGGCGGGAATCAGCGCTCCGGCAGGAAAATTCGCTGTTACCGGCAACCACGAGGCATACCGCGGCCTTGAACAATCAATCACGTTCATTGAACGCTCCGATCTCAAACTTCTACGCAACGAAATGGTGAACGCCGGAGGGATAATGGTTGCCGGGATTGACGATATTACGGTTACCGAGCACTATGGGGGCGAACCCGACCCGACTCCACTGCTTAAAGGCTATTCAGGCGAAAACTTCGTGCTGCTTTTGAAACACCGCCCCACAGGGATGAATGAAGCAAAGTGCCTGTTTGACCTTCAGCTTTCCGGGCACACGCACGGGGGGCAGATATGGCCGGGCAAATACATTGTCCGGAAGCTGCACGACGACCTTCCGCAGGGCCTCAGCGGATTTGAGGAAAAAAACGGCAGACAGGGCAAAATCATCATTTCAAATGGCACCGGATTCTGGGGCCCGCCCATGCGCCTGTTCACCCCGCCTGAAATCATCATCATCGACCTGGTGCCCAAAGGAAATGAAGACAGCTAGCCGCTCCACAAGAATCACAGCCCGCTGCGCATTTGCGGATGAAAAATGGAGAAAAGGCAATCTATCGCAGCTAGCGCTTGAAACAGGCGCTTAATGGCGCGAAGAAATCACGCCTACGCCTGTTTCGCGGCAATGATTTGAAAAATCATTGCAGAGCATTTCAAGTGTGAAATGCTCTAAAACCTTCCCCATGCGTGAACTTTGCGGGGCGCATGCCTGTTGGCTGAAACGCCTGCGCCTGAACTCTCCCTACTCAGGACAATTACAGGCGCTACGCCGGGCTGAAAAACGGCCATGCCCTGCGGAACAAATGTGAAAAAAATCTGCCAGAACCCTTAAA
>CAZJFJ010000174.1:0-2381 GCA_964545305.1 uncultured Desulfovibrionaceae bacterium | reverse complement strand
AAGTCGCTTCGGCAAAATGCTCTGGCGGCGTGAGCAGCGCCGCCCGGCCCGCAGGCATAGGCGAAATTCACTTCCACCGTCGCTTCAGCCGCAGACGAATCTTTGAGTCATACGGATGAAGACAGCAATGCTAAGCGCCGAAAGGGGCGTCTCAAAATTAATCTGCTCTGGAACCAAGCCATGAGCCAGCGCATTTTCATTACCACCACCCCGCTTGCGCGCCTGCGCCCCCTGTCTTGGCAGGGAATGCATGCAGCCGCCTGCTATGGGCAATTTTCCCGGATACTGAAAGACAGGCTCGGCCCTGCCCATCTGGCGCTTTTTGCCGAACCGTTTCCAGACGACCGGAACCTTGCCGCCGACTGGCACGCCTGGCTGCCTGAGGAAGCCCCGCAAGGGCCGCCCGTCAGGCTCACGGACATGCCCCCAGACTCCCGGGCGCAAGCGCGGGAACACATGATTGAACTCGGCCGCCCGGTATATGAGCTTGCCCGGGAGCTTAAGCAAAATCCCGACACCAACACGGCCGCCGCCGGCATTCTCCTGGAAATGGCGCTCACTTTTCCGGGTGAGGAATATGTGTATATGTTCGGCAGCCAGCCTGTGCTCACCGCCTGGGGCTACGCCCCCGACAGCCCGGAGGCAGAGCCCGAACATCTGACCAGGCTCCGCCTTGCAGCGCCGTCCCGCGAAAATGAAACAGACACAAGCCGGATGCCGGGGCCAACCCTACAGGAAGAAAACGATTTTTCTGCGAATTCCGGAAAAGCAAGCCGGGTGGAAACATTTGGTGCGGCGGGGAAACATGTCTTTCCGTGGCCTTTTGCCGCTTTTTTGGGAGGAGCTTTAGCTGCCGCGCTGCTTCTTTACATCTTTACCCCGGAAACCCCTTTTGGGAGCAACGGCGGCAGGGCGGCCCCATACAGAAACTCTACGGCAAACGCCCCTTCCGAACTCAAGCAAAATTTTTTGCGGGCCCAGGGGGAAGAGGAAGTTTTACGGGCCGAGCTTGAACGCCTGCGCCGCGAGTATCATTACCGCCTTGCGCAATGCGGAAAGCCTGACCAGGAGGCAACGGGAACGCCGCCCTCTGGCCCCGCTCAGGAAACGGGAAAACCGGTTCAGGAGCAGGAGGCGGTTCCTCCCGTGCCCGAGCTGGCCCTGCCTGAAATACCGTCACCGCCCCCGGCCCCTCCCAAGCCAAAAGAAGATGCTGCGCCCGTGCCGAAACCGGAACCTTCCCCTGCGCCCAAACCCAAAAACGAGCATCTGGAAATTCCGGACAACCCAAAGAATCTTGCCTTTTTGGAAGGATGCTGGGAAGCGGAAATTCCGCAAGGCGCTCCGGGGCGCTATGCCCGCACACCACAACGCCTGGTCTACTGCTTCGATAAAAACGGAAAAGGAACGGGAATTTTATCCAGCCGCGCCACCGGGGAAGAGATCTGCGTTGGCGGCGCGGAAGGAGAACTCAAGGGGGACAGCCTGAGCATCAGAGACAAGCCCCCATTGCAGCCGCGGGCATGCATCGGGGAAACCATCACCTGCCAGAACTCCTCCTCGGGCATGGCCGAATGCGTCAGCGTGTTTGACACAGGTGGAACTTCCAGGCTGGTTTTCAGGCGCAGATAAAGCTTACGCAGCGCATCCTGCTGTTTGCCTGCGCGTCAAATTTAGGATAAGTTAGGGAAATATAACCGGAGTGGAACATGGCGAACAAGATTATCAGCATTATCCCCGGCGGCTGTCTGCAATTTGTCGATGTATGTGCGGACCTTGGCGCAGAGCCTCTTTCCCGCCTGCGCAAGCCGTTTCGCGAAGAACCCCGCCAGGATTCAGGCTCACAGGATTCTTCGGACACGCCGGACGGACGCACCGCCTGGAACCTCTACCCTCTGGTCCGGAACTCCCAGTCACAGCAGCATTTCAAGCGGTCCAGCCAGGAACCCGCTGAACTAAGCTATGAAGTGGACGCCAAACAGGCCTTCGAGCTGTTTGACGGCGAATGGATACCGGTTCCGTTTCTCTGCCTGCGGCCTGAGCGCTGGCCCGACCAGGAGCAAAAATTTGAACGCGGCCCCAGCAACTGGGCGCGCATCCGGGTTAAAAAAAGACCCGGCGCGGAAACTCCTGCCGAAAGCGGCTCCCTCCCCTCTCCCCAGCAGGAAGAAACCCAAATTTACGACATTACCCTTGCTTTTGACACCAATGTGGAAGAGCACGCCCCCGGGCAGGAAATCTACTATGCCCTGAGCAACCAAAACGTGGCCGAGAATTCCCTGTTCCGCTTCGCTTACCATGAGAGGGACAATGCCTGGTTCCTGAACGAAGGCTGGGTGAACGCCTGGCTTGAAAGCATCTATAAATCATTCCGGCAGGCG
>CAZJFJ010000173.1:0-2440 GCA_964545305.1 uncultured Desulfovibrionaceae bacterium | reverse complement strand
CTAAAATCCCGGCCCGATTCGGGCTTTCTTCCTTGCCGGAAATTGAAAGTTCGCCCCAGAAGCTACTTCGCAGTTGCAGGCTTTTTAGGCTCCGGCTTGTTTTTCAGTTTAACTTCCAATTTGTTGCAAAATTCGGGCGGGTTGTCGAATGGGCGATATACGCAGATGTTTTCAAACTCAAAGTCTTTGGCCGTGAATTTGGGTTCTAGGGGGTATGGGTCTAAACTGAAATAGCCTTCAGAATAAATAGTCTCAACACCCATGTCGTACATTTTCTCAACAAAAAAACGCATGAATTCGGGATGATCGATAGTAAGCACCCCCCTGTCAGGGGCAAGAAGGGCCTCTGCTTTTTCAATGTCTTTAAGCCTTCTCTCAATGTAATCCACGGCTTCCAAGTCTGAAGTTCTTACGAACTCCAGATACTTAACCCTTTCGAAGTCCGAGTCGACAATTTCAATATAATAACCGATATAAATCGGCATTTCCATGCCATCAAGCTCCTGATATTCTTGAGTAGGCTCAGGCCAAGTTAGAGTACTGCCATTCATGGCAAGATGATTAAATATAAGAACATCGTATGAAATACCTTCTTCTTCCGCCGAAACGAGAGAGGGCAGCGCCAAAAACAGAATCAAAAAGAAAAAAGCATGTCTCATTATTTACTCCATGCTTTAGTGATGCCTTTTGCCTTAGAACCCATATAGTCCGCATGTTGCTCCACAGGCTGCAGCGCATATAGATTTGCACTTATTTCGCTTTCCATATAATAACCTTCGGTGTCACCGAAAATTTCTTTTCTTTGCTTTGAGGACATTCTATGCTGCACTACATGTCCGGATTCATGGAATAACACCCGAAATATCTCTTCAAAATCAGGTTTACCATCTACAACCATTTTGTCCAGGTTCAGGTATATTGAATCTCCGGTTGCGTAGCCGCTTCTTATATCATCCGGGTCAAAGTTTTTAATGTTTATTTTGCCGGGCAAGCCTGCTGTATCCTTAGCGTAATTGAGCATTTTAAGCAATTCAGCCTGAAACTGTTTGTCGCGCTGCTCTTGGCTTAACTGTGAGTTGCCCAAGATGCTGTTAATGGTTTTCGCATATGAGCCCAGTTGAGTTTGAGCTTCTTGCTGTTTCAAAGCCTTTATCCATTTGTCGGCAAGCTGATTCTGCTCATCCAGAAATGCTTTGGGAGCTATTTTATCAAAAGTGTGAACGGCTTTAAAGTTTTTCCAAGAGTCCTTTCTTTGGTTATGCAAGAAACGGCTTTGTTCTCCTATCTCTTCCATCCTGTTACGAATATCAATATATCTGCTATCAGAGGTGGGGGTGCTGGAAAGCTCGATTTTGAGCTTCTGGCTTTCCTGTTTCAACTGTTCAATTTGCCGATTTCTGGATTTTTCTGTTTTCATGAACTCCGCGTAATTTCTGGCCATTTCCGGGCCACAGCTAATCACCAGCATGGAGTATAATTTTTGGTCATCAAGATACACAGCTTTAGGATTTTCCTTGGCTTCCTTGCTAATTTCCTTGTATATTTCTTCTTTCTCAGAAGCTGACTTGCCTGCCAAATCGTCAATAAAAGTGAAAGTCTGCTCCGGTTCCATCACGTTGGTGCGTTCGCCTTCATGCTGATTAAAATGCATTGAGGCGGCACGTATTTTTTCTCCTTCTTCACTGTTTATCATTCCAGACTCAACCAGCTTGTCTATTTCTTCGGATACAAAATGCTCACCCCCAAGAGAACTATTCAAAATGTCCCGGATGCGCGGCACTCCCCGCAAGTGTTCGGGGATTTCTTCCAGGGCTTTGGCCTCGGTTTGTTTCAAGCTTTCCAGCAATATTCCATGCCTTTTGAGGGTTTCGGTAAAAGGCTGCTCTTGCTTGTTTAAAGAGCTTAAAGTTGCAAACTCTTCGGCCTGTTCATGCAAGCTTCTTGGGGTCGGCATCATGCCCTCCGGCCAGTCGCGCAGAAGGCGTTCTGTTGCGTTCAGAAGTGCGGCGGGGTTGCCGGCAAGCGCGGGGTCGCGCTGTTGCAGGGCATTTATCGCCATGCCCACAGGCACGCCGTTCACCCTGCCGTTTCCGGCAAAGGCGTCGCCAAGCAGCGCGGCCTGGCCGCGGGTGAGGCCCTGCTGCTGGCAGATGGCGTAAAGCTGCCGCTCTGACTGAATTGCGCCACTGCCGATTTTCAATATGGTATCCAGGGCGGCTTGCCGGTTTTCCGGGGTTTCGCCCGATCTCGCGGTGGGCTCGCCCATTATTTCATTAATCAGAGCTTCCCTGGCTGCCTCCGAGATGTCGGCCATTGCGAGCGCCTCCAACTTTTCGAGCGGGCCGGAGTCCTCCTGAAGGATTTTCGTTCCGGTTTCCCAGTCCCTGGCGGCTTTAACCTTGTCCTCGTAGTTGAGCTGGAGGTGAAGCCGGGTTTTCAG
>CAZJFJ010000172.1:2226-2450 GCA_964545305.1 uncultured Desulfovibrionaceae bacterium | reverse complement strand
AAACTGTCAATAAAACGCTGCAAAATTTTTTGAGGAACAGGCGTCTCTTCTATCGGTTCTCCCAAATTTATGTCGGGGTCCTGGAATTTACTCTGCTCCAGTTTGTAGTTTACATATGCCCACATTATTTTCTGGCTGAATTCAGGGTGGAATTGCAGTGTAAGCACGTTTTTGCTGTAACCCAAAATCTGGTGGGGGTCATGAATGGAATAACCCAGCAGAGT
>CAZJFJ010000172.1:1807-2216 GCA_964545305.1 uncultured Desulfovibrionaceae bacterium | reverse complement strand
CTCTGGGAGGGGACAGCACTGTTTGGCTATGCGCCAGGTTGGCCCCAAATTTTGTGGGCAGCCCGCCCAGCAGTGTGAAAGCATCATCCTTGCTTCCCGAGTAGGTGAGGGAAATTTCATGGGTTCCAAGCTCCATCCCGTTGGGGTTATACCCCACCAGCCCTCCCAGAGCGTGGGCGATAAGTTGATGCCCGTAGCAAACGCCCAAAATTTTTATTTTGTCCTGGATGGCCTTTTTGAGCCATGCTGCAAGGTTTTCGCTCCAGGGTTCACGGTCGCTGACCATGGAGGTGGATCCGGTAACCAGTATTCCGTCATACCCGTCAAGGTTGCCGGGAAGCCGGTCGCGCTGCGCGTGCACATTCAAAATTCTGCACGCGCTGAAGTCGGCGGCTTGCATGAACATGTC
>CAZJFJ010000172.1:0-1797 GCA_964545305.1 uncultured Desulfovibrionaceae bacterium | reverse complement strand
GGGGAAAGTTCTCAACGCCGGGGTTGGAAGGGGGGGAGGCAGATCTCCGGTTTCAATAATCAAAAGAGTAGGGCGCATAAAAGTAAATGAGCAGTTTAGTTTATGTTGTTAAGTGCCTTTTGCAAAGCCTCGGTCATGCCGTCCACATAAGCGGGGTACTGGATGTCGCCATTTTTCAGCATTCTCAACAAATTCAGGATTTCCTCCTCCAGTTTTCTACCCACATGCTCGCTGCAGCCTGCATTGCCGGGAACAAGGCATTTTTCCCCATATTCCAGCTGGAGCTGGAACATTTCCTCTGGAGTATGCTTTTTCCAGGGGGTAAGCATCTGTCTTCCGGTTCCGGCACCGCCGGAAAGGATGTCGTCCGCAATTGAGATCATCCTGTCCAGGTCCTTGCAAATAAGGCCGAGGGTTTCCTCTTTATCGCCTTCATCAGCTTGCGCTTTTCTTCTCAGTTTGTCCATCTGTTCTATTATCGGGCCCGCGGCGTCAAAAAACAGTGTTTTTTTTATCTGGTCGCTTTCCAGCAGGCTTTGCCGGAAGGCGAGATTGTAAATCAGTTTGTTCGCGGCATCTTTTTCCGAGCAGCCTGCCTCGGATCTGGCTGCGAAAGCAAGCATGCCGGCGCATATTAGAAAGAGTATTTTAAGAAGATGCAGATTCATTGCCATATGCTTATTTGTTTACAATTTTTTCCCCAGATCCCAGATGCCGGGGTTGGGCAAACATGTTCCGTTCTCGGGGCTTGCGGGCTGCTTCCGGAAAAACCCGGCTTGTGTTGAAAATGTTTTTAAAAAGACGGCGGAGCGGCCTTCGGCCTCCGCCGTCTGGAGTGTTGAAATAACTTTAAACCTGGGGAGCAGCGCCTGGCGCTGCCGGTTTGCCGCCTAAGCCTCCATCTCCGGTTTTGACCATGCTCATGGCGGTGCCTACAAGCCCCGCAACATCTGACAGGTTGCTGGGCAGAATCAGGGTGTTGCTCTTTTGGGCGAGTTTTCCAAACGCATCTATATACTGCTCTGCAACTTTCAGGTTTATAGCTTCATGCCCGCCTTCCTTGCTGGCGGCCTGGGCAATGGCTGAAATGGCCTGAGCTGTGGCATTGGCCACCAGCAGGATTGCCTCTGCCTCGCCCTGAGCCCGGTTGATGGCGGCTTGGCGCTCGCCTTCGGATTGGTTGATGGATGCCTGCCTATCCCCTTCAGACTGGTTTATAGCGGCCTGGCGGTCGCCGGAAGCGAGATTTATCTGTTCTTGCATGCGGCCTTCCGATTCGGCTATGAGCGCGCGTTTTTCGCGTTCGGCCGTAATCTGGCGCTGCATGGCCTGAATGATTTCCCGCGGCGGCGCAAGGTCTTTGATTTCATAGCGCAAAACCTTCACGCCCCAGTTTATGGCAGCTTCATCCAGCGCTGCAACAACTTCGGCGTTGATGACGGTGCGTTCCTCAAAAGTTTTGTCCAGTTCCATGCGGCCTATGACCGAACGCAGGGTAGTCTGGGCAAGCTGGGTGATGGCTAGCACATAGTCGCTTGAGCCGTATGAAGCCAGCCTCGGGTCGGTCACCTGAAAATAGATGATGCCGTCCACCTGGAGCTGGGTGTTGTCTTTGGTAATACATACCTGGCTGGGAATATCGAGTGGAACTTCCTTTAACAGGTGGCGGTAGCGCACCTGGTCCACAAACGGGATGATGAAGGCCAGGCCCGGCTGCAGCACCGCGCTGAATTTTCCGAGCCGTTCAACCACGTAGGCGTTTTGCTGCGGCACGATATATATCGCTTTGGCCAGAAA
>CAZJFJ010000171.1:0-2476 GCA_964545305.1 uncultured Desulfovibrionaceae bacterium | reverse complement strand
AGATACGGACCTCAGGATTGACGCTTTTAGGGCAAGCGGGCCTGGCGGGCAGAAGGTCAACAAAACCAGCTCGGCCATACGAATAACCCATATCCCTAGCGGAATTGTGGTTCAATGCCAGAATGAGAAATCCCAGCACCAGAACAAAGATTCCGCGATGAGGGTGCTCAGGTCCCGCCTTTACGAATTGGAACTGAAAAAACGCGAAACCGCCAAGAAAGCGGAATATAACGAGAAAGACGTTATTGCATGGGGCAGCCAGATTCGCACTTACACTTTGCAGCCATACCGTCTTGTAAAAGACCACCGAACAGGAACAGAAATGGCAGATGTCGATGCTGTGTTGAATGGTGACATAATAAGGTTTTTAAAAGACTATTTATTATTCCGGTATGGCACACAATAAAGAAATGCCCAAACTTTCCGAGGATTCCAGAAACCTTTTGCTGCAAGAGCTTGACTCCCTGCATAGTGCAATTATTGAACTTGGCTGCACAGAGGCTTGCACGAATGACAGCACCAGCCTGATGGCCATAGTGCGTCTTCTTCCAGGAATCTGCCGCCAGGAATGGCTTGAGATATCCGAGAAGTACAACTTGGGACAATGGCTCGCCATTGACCTTAAAAAAAACACTACACGTAATCTTCTGGAACTTTATGAACGGATGCAGCAGCTGGCTTTTCAGAAAGACCACGATTCGCTGACCGGCCTTCCCAACAGGCGAATGTTCCTGCGCACATTCCAGGTGGAACTGGAGCGCCAGGAGCGCCAGAAATCCGATCTCAGCCTGGTTTCCCTGGATCTTGATCATTTCAAGAATGTGAATGACTCCTGGGGACATGCGGTTGGCGACGTTGTTCTTAAAGGGCTTGCCGATGCCCTGTCCAACTCCAAACGGGCTTATTGATACTGCGGCGCGCATGGGCGGGGAGGAATTCTCACTGCTTCTGCCCGGCGCCTCTGAGGCCAGGGCCAGGGCCATCACGCAGCGCATTCTGAACACTTTTCGCACCACCCCCTTTCATTCTCAGGATGGCACAGAGTTCTTTGTGACTTTTTCTGCCGGCATCGTGTCAATTAAAGGGGGAATAGCCTACAATATGGAAAAAATCTTGGACGTGGCCGACAAAGCCTTGTATGAAGCAAAAAATACTGGACGTAATAAAATCATCGCAACTCAAATTCTGGGTGAGGACGAACTCAAGAAAAGCATGGTGCACAGCGATGAAAAGTACTTTCTTTTCTTTGGCAAACATATCTAAAAAAATTGAGATTACCCAATGAAGCTTAACGATACCATGAGCGTTGCAATTCTGAGCGGGAAAGGGGGTGTTGGCAAAACCAATCTGGCTTTGAATATTGCCAGAATACTTTATAAAAACAATGAGCCGACCCTCCTGATGGACTGTGATTTGGGATTGGCGAATATAGACGTACTCTTGGGGCTTAGAGCCGACTACACTTTACATGATGTGCTCTCACAAAAAATAGAGCCAGAAAATGCGCTGGTGACCATAGAAGAAAAAGGATTTGACTTTATCCCCGCCGCCTCCGGCATTCCCGAGCTTACTCACATAGATGAAGATTCTCTGGCGCTCTTGTTCAGTGAATTAGAACCTATTCTGCACAATTACAAATATCTTTTTCTCGACCTGGGGGCGGGAATCTCGCCAACAGTGCTTTCATTCGCGCGCCTAGCTCACGTCAGAATCATCGTTGTAACTCCGGAGCCTACTTCAATAACGGATGGCTATGCTGTGATGAAAGTGCTCAACAGCCAATACGGCCTTACCGACTTTCATATTCTGGTAAATCAGGTATCCAGCAAAACGGAATTCGAACTTGCCAGCAGCCGCATTTGCGGGGCAACCTCCCATTTTTTGGGCTTCACCCCCAAAGTTATCGGCTTTGTGCAGCAGGACAAGGCTGTGCTTGAGGCCGTTATTGAACAGACGCCTTTTACAAAACTTACTCCTGACAGCGCAGCCAGCAAAAACGTGATTGAAATCGCAAAAAAACTTGAAAATTTGCGTAAAGAGCTCGCCGGGGTAATTCAAGCCGGCCCCATATTAAAAATTTTGCATACTTACTCAAGCGCTTTTGCCAGCGGCTAGCAAAGGCCGTTGAGTTTTATGCCACACCAAGGGCTTGCGGCAAGAGTGAATTCTGCCTGCTTTTAGCAGGCGCGAACAGCGATTGCAATTGCCGGCCGGTTAGAGCATTTTTATTTTATAAATATTCTAACCCCTAATTTGAATAATTTCTTTGCAAAAACAAAAAATCCTTTGTATGCTTGAATAATAAAATTTATTTTTATCGGCTATTAACTTTACTGATAACAAGGGAGGAAGTCAGTGAATAAAAGCGAACTAATAAAGCAACTTGCGGAAAAAACCCAAATATCTCTAGAAGAAGCCGACACCATGGTCCACACCATGATTACTGGTATGAAAAAAGCTCTTTGCAATGGGGGTC
>CAZJFJ010000170.1:0-2488 GCA_964545305.1 uncultured Desulfovibrionaceae bacterium | reverse complement strand
CATGAACTATGAAAAGCCTGTTCGAAGCAAGCAGGAAGCAAGATGCGGGGAGGAATTGCCCGCCGGGTTTTCGTTGCGTTCCGGCGGGTCGCTGCCTGGCCTTTGGTTCACGGAAGAGAAGGAAGACGCCGACCCGGTAGAAACTTGGATAGGCCCGGCCCTGCATGTTCTGGGGGCCACTAGAGACGAGAATAGCAAAGCATGGGGCTTATTGCTTGAGTGGGAAGACCCGGATGGGAGGCAACATAGCTGGGCCATGGACAATTCTTTACTGGTCGGCAAAGATGCCTCTGTCTGGCTTGGGCGGCTTGCGGATGAGGGCTGGGTTGGGGCCACCAACAATAAAACCCGTGGGCTTTTAACCCGGTTTCTCACAACCTTCTGCCCAAAAACCCGCATTCGTTGCGTTCCCTGCACTGGCTGGCACCGCGGTGCTTTCGTGTTCCCTGATACTGTCATGCAAAACTCAACTTCCATTTTATTGGCTGGACGTGCTGGACATGCTGGACAAGCCAACGGAGAGAACGATCTGATGACGTCCAGCAACGAAGCTGGACTGCTGGACGGGCTGGACGAACCGGGTGAGGAAAAAATTGTGTTGCAGGTGCAGACCGCGCATAATCCTTTCCGCATGGGAGGAACGCTTGAAGGCTGGAAGGACACGGTTGGGCGTTGGACATTTGGTAATAGCCGCCTCATGCTGGCCTTATGTGCTTCTTTTGCAGCCCCATTGCTTGAAATAGCCGGACATGAATCCGGCGGCTTCAATTTTACCGGGCAAAGTTCCACAGGCAAAACTACCGCCCTTGTTGCAGCTGGCAGCGTATGGGGCAAGGGTTCATCATCTGGCGGCTATGTTCAGAACTGGCGGGCCACCTCCAACGGACTTGAGGGACTGGCCGCGCTCCATTCTGATGCGGCATTGTGCCTTGACGAAATAGGGCAGGCTCCAGGCCGGACCATTATGGAAGCTTCTTACATGCTTGCTAATGGCATGGGCAAGGCGCGGGCCTGCCAGGACGGAAGCGCCAAGGGCGTTAAGTCATGGCGGTGCATGGTTCTTTCGACTGGGGAAAAAGGCCTTGCTGAAAAGATAGCTGAAGAAGGCGGCCGGGTTCAGGCGGGCCAAGCAGTACGCTTGATTGATATTCCTTCCGATGCAGGCGAGGGAATGGGCATATTTGAAAATATCCACGCCTATGATTCCCCGCGGGCTTTTGCCGACGCGATCAAACAGGCCGCCACAACTCACTATGGGCACGCCGCGCGGGCTTTCATTACCATGTTGCTGGAGCACCGTCAGGAGGTAGAGGAAGGCCTTGCCAAGTCTTTGGACAATGCGGGTGAAATGTTTTGTCCGGAGGGTTCCGCTGGTCAGGTTGAGCGAGTGGCGCGACGTTTTGCCTTGTGTGCTGCTGCTGGGGAAATGGCAGCCGAATGGGGCCTGATGCCTTGGGGAGAAGGCGAGGGATTGGCTGCTGTGAAAAAGTGCTTTGATGCTTGGCTGTCTTTCCGTGGTGGGCCCGGAGCTGCTGAAGATACCGCCATACTGGAACAGGTGAATCTTTTCCTTGAACAGCATGGTTCCAGCCGTTTTCAGGATATAAACACGCCAGCCGCCACCTGCATTAGCCGGGCAGGCTTCCGCCGTGAAACCGAGGCGGGCATAGAATTTTATATTCTGCCTGAAAGTTTCAAAGCAGATCTGTGCAAAGGCTACAACCACAATCACGTTGCCGCTGTTCTGAGGGACAAGGGTTTGCTCTTGCCGGGTGACAGCAGAGGCCTAAAAAGGAGACCCCCTGTTGACCTTCCTGGTTTTGGGCGCAAGCGTTGCTATACTCTTTTTATTGGAGGTGGGGCGGATGGGATGGCTTGATGTTTTAAATCCTCAACTGGAAATCCGTCCAGCACGTCCAGCAGAAGGAAAAACGGCTGGACGTCAGGAAAGCATTCAGGCTGTAAGCTTGTCCAGCCCGTCCAGCCACGTCCAATATAAAAAATGCAGTGGAAAACTTTCTGCACTTGCTTCTTCTCCTGGCCAAACAAAAATAGACCAGCGCACGCTTGAATATGCCCGCTCTTTGCTGGTGGATTGTCCAGGGCATGGGCGTAAGTTGCATTGCTGGCATTGCGCCCGGTGCGGTTATGCTCTGAGATGTAATGCATGGCAGGGGCATTACGCTCGGGTTAAAGAGTTTGAAGGACGGGGCAAGCCGTTAAGCCTGCTAGTATTGGAAGATGAGGAGGCCCTTGAAAGGGGTGAAACGGGAGTTCCGCAATAGCCTTAGGGGGAGGGCTCTTCCAAGTTTGCCAGAACAATAAAAAAACCGCGATTGGTCTAGAACTGCCGGGCTACAATTGCCCGGAAACCCTAACCAACGCGGCAATAAAACCATATACACAGACGATGATCTTGTCAATCTGGAAAGTAAAAAGCGGCTTAAATCGATTGTGGCGGCGCATGGCAGGGGTTGTAAACATCAGG
>CAZJFJ010000169.1:0-2499 GCA_964545305.1 uncultured Desulfovibrionaceae bacterium | reverse complement strand
GTAAGGATTTGAAGACAAATCCTTGCAGAGCATTTCAAGTGTGAAATGCTCTATATAAAGCGCGTTGGGAACAGGGAAGCAAGGGCTGCGCTCAGCGGGCCTTTTCTCTGTATGAAGAATTTTTTTGGCGTACGTATTTGGCAACTCCCATGGGATCATTACCCAGAAGGATCTGATGCTGGCGGAGGCGCTCGGCGTCGGAGCGGGCTATGTAAATGATGTTTCCATCGGGGTCGAGGCGGCTGTAGTACATTGCGGTGGCAAGCGTTCCCGGGGTGGGAATGAAGCATTGCACCTGCTGGGGGCACCAGCCGCGAGCGGCAAGCCAGGCTCCCAGGGCGCGCATGTCTCCGTCCGTGCAGCCGGGGAAACAGCTCATCAGGTAGGGTACAACGTATTGTTCTTTCCCCGCCTGTTTGCACATATCCAAAAAGTTGTTCAGAAACACTTCAAGCAGGCCGCGAGGAGGCTTGCGCATCAATTCAAGCACCGAGTCGCTGGTATGTTCGGGGGCCACTTTAAGCTGACCTCCGGTGAATTCGCTCACATATGCGCGAAGCGCGTCGCGGTCTTTCATGCCCAGGTCGTAGCGCATTCCGCTCGCTATCCGCACTTGGCTTACTCCCGGCTCATTTTTCGCCTTGCGCAGCATTTCCACGTGTTTTTGCTGCTGGCTGCGAAACCCGGGGCAGACGACCGGGAACAAGCAGCTTGGGCGAGTGCAGGTTTCCGGGTTGAAGGTGCAGTGCGCCTGCCACATATTGGCTGTGGGCCCGCCGATGTCGCTGATGGCGAGGCCGCGTCTTCCCCTGCGGGAAGAGTGCTTGGCGGAGTTTTCTTTTTTCAGCATTTCCTGCAGTTCCTGCAGGATGGACTGCTCGCTGCGCGATGAAATCAGGCGGCCCTGATGCAGGGCGAGAGAACAGAAAGAACATCCCCCGCCGCAGCCCCGGTGTGAGGTGATGCTTGTTTTAAGCATCTCCAGCGCGGGAATGGGCTGGGTGTAGGAGGGATGGGAGGCCCGCGCAAAAGGCAGGCTGTACACCCGGTCCATTTCCTCTTCGGCAAGAGACGGAGCCGGCGGCGTCATGACTACGAGGCGTCCGTCCGTTTCCTGCAAGGCGGTGCGGTAGCCCTGATGCACCTGAGTTTCCATGGCCATTGTGGCCTGGAGCAGGAGTTTGGGTTCGTCCGATATTTCCTGGTGGCTGGGCAGGCGGACTGTGCTCAGGTGCTCCGGGATGGCGGAAGCCTTTCCTTCAAAAACAATTCCCTTCACGTCGGCACAGGCTTCGGGCAGGGAAATTTTTCCTTCAAGCCAGGCCTCTGGACGGTTGCGCTGCAATTCATCCGCGCGCAGGGCAAGTTCCAGTAAAGTGCTTTCACCCATGCCGTAAACAATTATGTCCGCCTTTGAGTCAAGCAGGATGCTTTTACGCAGCGAATCCGACCAGAAATCGTAGTGCGAAGCTCGGCGCAGGGAAGCCTCAATTCCGCCAAGCAGCACGGGCAGGCCAGGAAAGGCCTGGCGCACAAGGCTGGTGTAAACCAGGCTGGCCCGGTTGGGGCGCGCCCCCGCCAGCCCGCCAGGCGTATAGGCGTCTTCTTTCCGCTTTTTGCGAAACGCTGTGTAATGGGCGAGCATGGAGTCCATGCTTCCGGCTGTGACCCCGGCAAACAGGCGAGGGCGCCCCATGCCCCTGAGCGCCTCCGGGTTGTTGTCTTTCCATTCCGGCTGGGCGATTATGCCCACCCTGAACCCGTGCGCAAGCAGCCACCGCCCCAGAAGGGCCGGGCCAAAAGCCGGATGGTCCACATAAGCGTCCCCGGAAACAAGCAGTATGTCCAGCTCCGGCCAGCCCAACTCGTCCATTTCCCTTTTGCTCATGGGGAGAAAGCGGGGCTGCGTGCCTGGATTGAAGTGCGTGAAAACCATGACGATAGAATATATACATCCGGGCTAAAAGCAATACGCAGCATCTTGGCGGGGCTATGTTTTTAATGCGGGAAAGATTTTCCTTTTTACAGGCAATATTCCGGAAGGCCTTTTCAGCTTCTCTTTTTTATCTTATGTTCCAGTTCTATGAGCACCACATTATTGCAAACATACACAATGACCAGTGAGAATGAAGGGCAGCGGCTGGACGTTGCTCTGGCTTCCTTTTTGCCCGGCCTTTCTTTGCGGGAAGTGCGCCGCTTGTGGGAATGGAGGCTGATTGAGCTGAACGGGAAGCATGCGCGTAAAGGGATGACGGTGGCGGCAGGGGATGTGGCCGCAATATACGCCTTGCCGGAAGAAGACCCGGTTCTTCCCGACGATGCCCCCTCCGGGGAAGAGGACTTGCTTTCTTCCTGCGCCGGGGCGTTTCCCCAGCCGGACTTGTCCCTTGTTCGCATTTTGAAGCGCGAGAACGATATTTTTTCCATATTCAAGCCCGCCGGGCTGCACAGCGAAAAGCTTCCTGGCGGCAGGGGCGGGCTCAGCATTGAGGATGTTTT
>CAZJFJ010000168.1:0-2515 GCA_964545305.1 uncultured Desulfovibrionaceae bacterium | reverse complement strand
TAAACACGCACACATACGCCCCTTCTCTGTGGACAAGAGTCCAATGCTGGAGATTTGCTTTTGTCTGTTTGAACAGATCTTCCTTTTCTAACTAATTGTTGAATTGTAGGCATTTTTACTTATCTTTTAATCTTTAAACTTGTGATACAATTTTTACAAATTGGGCTGCAAAGATAGGCAAACTTTTTTTACACACAACATATTTATATTTATTTTTTCGTTAAAAATTTCCCTTTTAATGGAACCGGGTCAGAATGAACTGCGCCCGGAGCATCTGGAACAGATAGGTCGGCAGGCCGAGGTTGATGTATTCGGGGTTTTGCGCAACCTGCAATCCGGAACCAGGCCGGAAAAGATATGGGCCACGGTACTTGCCTCCGAATCTGGAAACGCCAAGGACAAAATGCTTTTTGCCTTCCTGGGAGCCTTGGTGCGAGAAGCGCGCATCCTCTGGCAATTGCTTTTCGGAGAAAAAGTTTTTATGCCCGGCAACCTCGCCAGCGAGAAGCTGAACTTCGCCCGGCAATTGGGCGTTCGCAGGCTGAGCGAATTTTGGGAGCTGGCGCTTGAAGCCGAACAGGGAATAAAAAGCGGAGAGGTGTCGGAAGAGCAGGCGCTGGAGCGGCTTATGGCCGATCTGTTCAGCCTTTTCTCCCAAAAGTGAGTCTTTTAAAACAGGACCAGCCCGGCAGGCTTGTATTTCTTATGCATAGCCGGCCTGCTCACAGTTTCAAGGCATATAAAGCAGCCTATCGGCAGTTGGTAAGGACACCCTCCCGTTTTTATGCAGCAAGGATTTAAGAGCGAAATCATGCAAGGCGTTTAAAGTATGAACTTCTGGAAAGCTGCAATCCGGGAACCAGAGCATTTCACCCCTCAAAGGGTTGCTTAACGGGGGGCTTTGCCGCCCTGCAATCATTTGGCGGCAAGGATTTGTCTTCAAATCCTTGCAGAGCATTTCAAGTGTGAAAGGCTCTAATGTTGCGGCGTTTCACTCATCGCCTTAATCGCCAGATCCAAAAACTCGGTCAAATCAAGCCCCAGATGTTCACACTCCTTGATTATCTCCCGGTTAACACTGGCGGCAAAGGCCTTGTCTTTCATCTTTTTCTTTAGGCTTTTCGCCTCCATACCCTCCATTCCATTGGGGCGAACAAGGGCCGCAGCGGCAATCAGGCCGGTAACGGTTTCGCCGCAGCGCAGGGCGTAATCGAGTTGCGACTTTGGCGGAATATTTGTATATTCGCTGTTGTGGGCCTTAATCGCGTAAATGGCTTCGTCCGGGAGCCTGCCGCCGATTATTTCCGCAGCGGCAAGCCCGTGCATGGCGGGATTATCTTTGGTACGGGGGTAGTCCACATCGTGCAGAAGCCCGGTCATGGCCCACAGGTCAACCACTTCACCCGGCTGCCCAAGCCGCAGCGCAAGTTCCTTCAAAACAGATTCAGAAGCAAGCGCATGACGCATCAGGCCGGAATCAGTCTTTTCTTCATCCAACAGTAAAACCGCCTCGTCTCGGGTCAGCATAATTCCTCCTTAAAAATCATGATAACTATAAAACAACCTCACATAAATGCAAGAACCATCATCTCTTGCAAAACAACTTGCGCATTGCTATATTGCTAATGTTACTGTTTTATGCACTCAACCTCAAAGCGAGTTATCATGCAAAACAATGGACTCCTCAACGAAACCTCTCCAAAAGAAGCAACCAAGAAAGCAGAAGAACTTGCAGCGCAAATCAGGCTGGACGACCCATCGCTCGGCACAACCTACGGCACCGAAACCATGCGCAATATCTCACACTTTGCCGACACCCTGCTTGAGCAGGTAAAAGCAAAGAATTCAGACCAGGTCGGCGAGAATCTCAACTCCTTGATGGGCCAGGTCAGGGAGTTCGACCCGCGCTCGATAGCGGATGCAAGGCCAAACGCGCTTGAACGCATTCCGTTGATAGGAGGCATCTTTAATCATCGCGAGCGTTCTCTTGCCAAGTTTAAAACTCTTTCCGGGCAGGTTGACGCCATTTCCCTCAGGCTTGAAGACACGATGACCGGACTTTTACGTGATGTTGAGGTTTTAGAACAGTTATACAACTTGAACCGCAGCTTACACAACGAACTTTCCATTTATCTGGAAGCAGGGCGAATCCGCCTGGAGAAAGCCAAGGAGGAAGAACTGCCGTCTCTAATGAGCGAGGCAGAAAAATCTTCAGGCAGCATGGCTTCGCAAGGGGTGCGTGATTTTTCCGAGCAGATAAACCGTTTTGAACGCCGCCTGCACGACTTGCAGCTTTCACGCTCCATTGCTCTGCAAACAGCCCCCCAGATCAGGCTTATCCAGAGCAACGACCAGACTCTGGCCGAAAAAATTCAAACCAGCATCCTCACAACCATTCCAATCTGGAAAAGCCAGATGGTCCTGGCCCTTTCGCTGCACGCCCAAAAAGGCGCGGCTTCTTTGCAAAAAAATGTTGCGGACACAACAAACGCAATGCTCAGAAGCAACGCGGAGC
>CAZJFJ010000167.1:0-2681 GCA_964545305.1 uncultured Desulfovibrionaceae bacterium | reverse complement strand
GGCAAGGAGAGAAGCTTTTATTCCGAACAGGCCCGGCGCTATTTCAACAAAATGGCCTGTTGAGGGCAAGGGCGTGAAACATTGCCAAAAAAATGGAAAGTAGTATATTCGGGCGTTCGTTCCGGCCAAATTTTTTGCAGGATGTCAGCATGCAGGACAAGGCGCTAAAGGTAATTTACATAAAGCAGGTTGCAACTTCATTTTTTTGGGGTGGCATGTATGTTGCCGGGCGGGTTGTTGTCGCCGCAGTTCCCGTGATGTCCGCCGGCTTTCTGCGTTTTTTGATTGCCGGGGGCATATTGTCCGTTCTTTGGTTCAACGGGAAAAACCGGGTGCTGCCTGCGGGCAAACAATGGCTTCCTTTGTTTCTTCTCGCTTTTACTGGAATTTTTCTGTATAGCTTTTTCTTCTTTAACGGCATGCAGACGGTGTCTGCCGGGAGAGCAGCCATAATAATCACAACCAACCCCACGTTCACCGCAATTCTGGCGCGCATCATTTTCAAGGAACCGATGCCCTTGCGCAAGATCATCGGGATAACCTTGGCCGGAGCGGGCGCATTTTATGTTGTGTCGCATGGCCAGCCCCTTGATCTCTTCAACGATGCCATCAGCCGGGGCGACCTGTTTTTGTTCGGAGGGGCTCTGTCCTGGACCGCGTACTCACTTTGCAATAAATTGGTCAGAGACCTTTCCGCTGTCACCACGATTACCTTTTCATGTCTCATCGGCTGCCTGATGCTTGCCCCGTTTGCTTTGCACGAAGGAATTCTGACCAACATCAAAAGCTACACATGGCAGTCGTGGGCCGCCCTTTTATATATCGGGGTTTGCTGCACAGTGCTTTCGTTTGTCTGGTTCAATCAGGGCATCCGGTATCTGGGCGCACAGCGGGCGAGCCTGTTCATCAACCTTGTGCCCGGAATTACGGTTGTTATGGGCGCATTGTTTCTGGGCGAAGCTATAACCCCGGACATTGTTGTCGGCGTGCTTACCGTCTGCTTCGGGATTTTTCTGGCCAACGCTCAGGCATAGAACATTATAATATTGAAAGGTTTTTTCTGGCAAAATGCTCTGGCGGCCCCGCCCGCCGCCCCGCAGGCGCAGGCGGAGTTCGTCCCCGCTGCCAGGCGCGATGGAGGCGTCTAAAAATGCCTGACCAGGAGTGATTATTATATGCTTTACTAAGCCTTAAGAAAACAATAGGCTGATTGGAGCGTTTCACATTTGAAATGCTCGGCAAGGATTTGTTTTCAAATCCTTGCCGCCAAATGACTGTAGGGCGTCAAAGCCTCCCGTTAAGCAATCATTTGAGGCGCTAACCGCTCTAGAAGAAAATATTGCAACTATAAAAAACTGATTGAGGCTGATTTATGACGCTTACTTTTCTGCCGGGCAAAAAGGCGATGCTTTTATTTTTGGAGAATATGATTCTGCTTACCGTCGGGGCGCTGCTGTTCGCCCTTGGGGCTGAATGTGTTGCAGCCAGAGGCGGCTTTCTGGTTGGAGACATCTACGGCTTAGGCATCCTGGTGTGGTCCACCACCGGCACGCTCACTCCCCCCATCTGGTTTCTTATTTTCAACGTGCCGCTGTTTATTCTGGCCTGGGTGCATGTGGGGCGGGTGTTCTTCTTCTACAGTTTGTATGGCATGCTGATAACCACTGTTTTTTCGATGGTTTTGCAGTTCGAGGTGGAAATAAACAATCAGTTCTATTCAGCTGTGGCCTCGGGCCTTATTTGCGGAGCGGGAATAGGAATAATGCTGCGTTCACTGGGCTCGGGCAGCGGGCTGGATGTGGTGGGCATGATTCTCAACCGCCGCTGGGGCGTGGGCCTGGGGCAGACGCACCTTTATTTCAATGGGTTCCTGTTTCTGGGCTGTCTTGTGTTTATAAATACGGACACCGTGATAGTCTCGATCATTCAGGTATATCTGTCTTCTTTCGCCATGGAAAAAGTGATGAGCATGTTCAGCCAGCGCAAGCTGATATTCATAATGTCCGACCGCAGTAAAGAGATAGCCAAGCGTATTACCCGCCGCCTGGGGATAGGGGCTACTTTCCTGGATGGACGCGGGGCGTATTCGGGCGAAAACCGGGACGTCATTATGACCGTGGCCAACAATCTGCAACTCAAACGCCTTGAGCAGACAGTGTTCTCCACGGACAAGAACGCCTTGTTCATTGTTGAAAACAGCTTTGCGGTGCGCGGGCATCGTGATTTCGTGATAAACAATTCCGCGCTGGTTCCGGATTTTTTCAAGGCCGAGAATGACGAGGACCCTAAAAAACTGGACAAGCTGAGAGAGCAGGCCGAACTGGCTGTAATGAGACGCAGAAAGGCCGGTAAGCGGGTGGTCAGGAAGGCGGATTCCCCCAATGCCCGGGGAGAAGACGACCGCATGTTCCGCGACCAGCAATAAACACAACGTTCCGCGGGCAGCAAGCCTCGCCCTTAACCAGGCGGGATTTGCCTGCCGCTAGAGCAGTTCACACTTGAAATGCTCTGCAAGGATTTGTCTTCGAATCCTTGCCGCCAAATGATTGTAGGAAGGCTTTGCCGACCGTTAAGCAATCATTTGAGGCGTTAACTGCTCTAAACGACTGTTTCAAGCATTAAGCGCTATGATGAACGGAAGTGGAATTGTCCGTCTGCGCCCGCGGTTCGCGCCGCCAGGG
>CAZJFJ010000166.1:0-2987 GCA_964545305.1 uncultured Desulfovibrionaceae bacterium | reverse complement strand
GCTGCGGGGCCCTGCCCGGCTTTTTTTTGAGGGCGAATCCGCCTGGCTTACGGGGCAAATGCTTCATTATATATCCATAAAAGTGCTTTTGCCTGTGGGCGGCCGGGTTTTGGCATGGGTGGGCAGTTTTTTTATAAAAATGCTGGACTAATGATTTGCCTTTTTGTTATTTATATAACTGGCACAGACCGTCCGGTACGGGCTTTCATGTCTGTTTGCGGGGAAGCACATAAAGGGAATGATTTGAGCAATACCAATCTGCAATATCTGTTCAGGCCGCAATCCATAACGGTGGTCAGCGCATCAAACAGCACTTCCACAAATACCGCGCAGATTGTGGTTCACAATTTGATAAACGGCGGCTTCAAAGGCCCTGTGATGCCTGTTTCAAAAACGGAACAGGCTGTTTCCGGGGTGCTTGCCTACCCCGATGTGCTTTCTTTGCCAATCACCCCCGACCTTGCCGTGCTTTGCGTTCCGCTTGAAGAGGCTCCCGATGTTTTAAACGAGCTTCGTCATAAGGGGGCCAGGGCCGCCATCCTTCTTGCCGGGGGCCTGTCCGGAATCAGCCCGGAAAGGGTTTCACAGGTTAAGGCCGAATTGCTTAGGGCCGCGAATACCCCAAATATGCGTATTTTGGGGCCGCATTGCCTTGGGGTGATGGTTCCCTGGCTGAACCTTAACGCCACCATGGCGCATGTGGAAATAACTCCGGGGCGCATGGCGTTTGTTTCGCAGTCGGACAGCCTTTTTTCAATGGTGCTGGATTGGGCCAACAGCAACAAACTGGGTTTTTCACACGTCATTTCCCTTGGCGCTCGCATGGATATCGGCTTTTCCGATATGCTTGACTATCTGGTGACCGACACCCACACCAAAGCCATTCTCATTTACCTGGAGCATATTGAAAACGCGCGTGAATTTATGTCCGCGGCGCGGGCCGCGGCCAAAAACAAGCCCGTAGTGGTGATGAGGCCCAGCAAGGCCATCGAGCTTTTGAACGTGCGCGACATAAGCAACAAAGGTGCCACTGAATTTACCCCGGAAGAAGTGTACAGCGTTGCCTTCCGCCGGGCCGGGATGCTCCGGGTGCATAATATCGACTCGCTTTTCCATGCGGCGCGCTCTCTTTCGAACCCCAAGCCTTACCGGGGGGGCAGGCTGGCCATAATCACCAACGGCACTTCCGCCGGAGTTATGGCGGCGGACGCGCTGTTCGCTGCCGGGGGAGATCTTGCCACCCTCTCAAGCCAGACCGTCTCTGATCTTAACATCCTGCTTGAAAGCAACTGGTCGCACGGCAACCCGGTGGGCGTTGCCTACAACGCTTCCGGGCAGGTTTACCAGCAGGTCATGGACATAGTTTTCAAGGACAAGAGCGTTGACGCGGTTTTGATAATGCACGTTCCTTTTGCCGGAAACGACCCGCTTGAAGTTGCCAGGGCTCTGTCCGAGCCGCTCAGAAAAAGCAAACGGCTGATACTTACCTCTTGGCTGGGCGAAGAGGCGTCTGCCGAGGCGAGGCATGTGATGGAAAAGCTGGGCATACCCACTTACGCCACGCCGGAGCACGCTATCCGGGCATTTACCTACCTTGGCGAGTATGCCTCCAACCAGCGTATGTTGAAGGAAACCCCGGATCCGCTGAACGAGGCCACCACTCCTTACCCGGAAGAGGGTAGGAAAATTATCCGCAAAGCCCTTGACGAAGGGCGGAACAGCCTCACCCGCATGGAAGTGTGCGAGTTGCTGGGGGCCTACCGGATGCCGCTTTCCCGCTCGAAATATATTGAGAACGGTGAGCAGATTGTAGCGAATGTGGCGGAGGAAGCCGAGGCTATAGGATTCCCGGTCAGCCTGATTCTGGATGTGGACTATGAATGCCTGGAGCAGAACAGAGGCCGGCCTTCCAAGCAATATGCCGTGCACGGGATCTATTCCCAGGCATCCACTATTACAACCGTGCAGAACCTGCTGGCAAGCGCGGCCAAGGATCCGGACGTCTGTCAGGTTAAGGGGGCCAGCGTGCACGCTGCGAAGCGGGGGATCTCCGCTCAGGAACTTTTTCTGGAAATGAAAATAGACTCCACCTTCGGGCCGGTAATTTATCTTGGGCATGGGGGCCTGATAAGGGATGCCGTAGACGACAAGGCCGTGGCTTTGCCTCCGCTGAACATGTCGCTTGCCCGGGAACTTATTTCCAGAACCAGAATTTCCAAGGTGATGACTTCAAGCGAGCCGCCCGTTGACCTGGACGAGCTTTGCCGGGCCATACTCAATATAGACCAGATGATTATAGATTTGCCCGAGATCCAGTATATAGACATTAACCCTGTTTACGCCAGTGAATTGGGCGTGCTTGTTCTGGGCGGCAGAATCGACATAGCCGAAGCGACAACATCGGGCGAAGACCGCCTGGCAATCAGGCCGTACCCACGCGAGCTTGAGGAAATGATCACCCTGCCAAACGGGATGGACATTGTGCTCAGGCCTATTCGCGCCGAGGACGAGCCCACGCTCAAGGAATTTATTGACGAGCAGAGCAAGGAGGATTTGCGCCTGCGTTTCTTCAACGCCGTGCATTCCTTCGACCATGACGACATGGCCGGGTTTACCCAGCTTGATTATGAGCGGGAAATGGCTTTTATCGCCACATGGTTTCACAATGGAGTGTGGAGGATAGTGGGGGTCGTGCGCACTTCCACCACTCCGGACAACCATATCGCCGAGTTCGGGATGATGGTCAGCACCCAGCTGAAACAGCAGGGCCTGGGCACGCTTTTGCTTGCAAAAATGGTTGATTATACCCGCAAACGCGGCTCCAAGGTGATTTATGCCGAAACCATGCGTGAAAACAAGGCCATGCAGGCTCTGGCCTCCAAAGTTGGCATGCGGGTGGAAGATATTCCGGACGATCCCCAGGCGGTAAAGCTGATTATGGAGCTTTGATGCGGCAGCCGTGTTTGCGCACCCCCTAATTATATGGA
>CAZJFJ010000165.1:326-3097 GCA_964545305.1 uncultured Desulfovibrionaceae bacterium | reverse complement strand
CTTTAAGGCGGGCCGCTCTCCTTGCCAATTCCAGGCGCATTATCGGCAAATGCTCTGCCGCAGTTTGTTCCAAATATTCCTTTGCAAGTATTTGCGGCAGAACGCTAAGCCCAGCGTCCATCATCAGCCGCACATCGGCCAGCTTTGCGGTCACCGCCGGAGGGGCAACGAGCCACCCAGCCCGAAAGTTTTTTCCTGCATAGCTGGACAATGAACCGATGTGAACGACCTGATTTTGTTGGTCATGAGCTTGATTGCAGACAAGTTTTGTGGCTTGTCAAAAGACAACAGACTATAAGCGTCATCTTCCACTACCGGGATATGTTTTTTAGCACAAAAAGCCAGAACTGCTTTTTTCCGTGAGTCCTTCATTATGGAACCAGTGGGATTATGAAATATCGGATTAAGGAAAATCATCTTTAATGGCCGCCTGCGAACAGCACTCTCCAAACCAGCCATGCTAATTCCGCCACTATCCATAGGCAGGGCAAATAGACGCAGGCCTGCCGCTTGAAATATGGGGAGAGAGTAAAAATATGATGGAGCATCTACCCCAACGGCATCCCCTGGCCTGAGTAAACACTGTGTAATAAGGAAAAGAGACTGCCGAGAGCCGGATGTAATAAGAATTTCTTCCAGTGGAACAGAAAGGCTGCGCGCCTCACGCAAAAAACGCTGAACAGCGTGCCTGAAAGATAAAAGTCCCAACCTGGAGGCTTCATCAGATTTTTCAGCAGCAACCATCCCTTCCCATGACAGTTGCGGAATTTTCAGATCGGGCAAAAGATCAAGCGGCAAGCTATCACCGGATAAATTATGGAAGTCCTCCCCCGCTTTCTCTTTTTCGTCGCGTACTATAGCGGCTTCGCGGGAAAGAAGGCCTTCATGTTTTCCAGGCAGCACAAGAGAAGGGCCTTGCCAGTTAAGAAGGGCGTAGTTTTGTACTCCCCACTTTTCGCTGTTCACATATGTGCCGCTTCCGCGCTTTCTCATGAGTATGCCACGCTCCACCAGCTCATCCAGAGCGTGAATCACCGTTGAGCGATTGATCCCCAAAAGCGTTGCCAACCGTCTTTCAGATGGTAGGCGTTCTCCAGGAGCCAACCAGCCGGACTCCATATTTTTTTCAATAAGTTGCATAAGTTGTTTGTATATCGGCAACCGGCTTGTGGGATTGAGCAGCCACATGATGTTTCCCATTATTAATGAATTGGATGGTTATTTTAAAAAAATTGGATGAGTAAACTTATCTTATTTCCAAGTAATAAAAGGATTTTAAAGAATAGTCAAATTGGATGATTTTTTTATAGTCCAATTGGATGTTTTGCTATTTGGCTCAAGGAGTATCTTCCTGAAAAAGGAGAAGATCATGCAGAAAAAAATCGGAACAGAATGTATCAAACGTGGCATGGCTCAAATGCAAAAAGGCGGAGTCATTATGGATGTGGTGAACGCCGAGCAAGCAAAGATAGCTGAAAATGCCGGAGCGATAGCAGTTATGGCGCTGGAACGAGTACCTTCTGATATTCGTGCAGCCGGTGGCGTGGCTCGCATGGCCGATCCGGGTATTATTGAAGAAGTCATGAACGCCGTAAGCATCCCTGTAATGGCAAAAGCTCGTATCGGACACATTGCGGAAGCCCGTGTGCTGCAAGCACTTGGTGTTGATTGTATTGACGAAAGTGAAGTGCTTACTCCGGCGGATGAAGAGAACCACCTCTTGAAAGCGGAGTTTACTGTTCCTTTTGTCTGCGGGTGTCGGGACGTTGGCGAAGCGCTTCGCCGTATTGGGGAAGGCGCTGCGATGGTGCGGACCAAAGGAGAGGCGGGAACCGGAAATATCGTGGAAGCCGTGCGCCATATCCGTAAGGTGAACGCTCAACTGCGCCAGATAGTATCTATGCGGCCAGAAGAGTTAATGGCTTATGCAAAAGAACTTTCCGCGCCATATGAACTCGTCAAAGAGGTTCATAAACTCGGCAAGCTGCCGGTAGTCAATTTCGCAGCCGGAGGCGTAGCCACCCCTGCGGATGCCGCCTTAATGATGATGCTTGGCGCGGAGGGTGTTTTTGTGGGTTCCGGCATCTTTAAATCCGACAACCCGGAAAAATTTGCACAGGCTATTGTTCAGGCCGCCGCCAACTATGAAGACGCGGATCGCCTGGCATCCTTGAGCAAGGGATTGGGTGCCGCAATGAAGGGCATTGAAATCAACAGTCTGGCACCCGCTGAACGGATGCAGGAGCGTGGGTGGTAAGATGAAACACGCTGGAGTATTGGCCTTACAAGGCGCGATGTCTGAACATCTGTAGTTGGTGGGCAATCCGAGTTCCGCGTTTGTGCGTCGTCGGCACTCTTCTGGGGAGCGATCGGCAATCATGTCTTTCGCGCACGTCATGTCCCAGCGCCGTGCCTCTTCGTCACGCCTTTCCTGATCTGCGCGTGAGCGTTGAGGCTTGAATGTGAAGGCGTTGCGAAGCCCGCTGGTTATCCGGCGCATGAAGTCTGCCACTTTGCGGTTGGCTTTCATGGCTCTGCGGTGCAGTTTTTCTGTGGCTCTTGCTCTTTCCCTCTGGAGCATTGGCCCAGGGTTCAGAAATTCAAAAAAGAGCGTAGTCACAACGCGAATGGCCCGGAGCCCCACATAGTCGCCCTGGTCGTTGATGGCGCGGGGCTGCTCCACCTTCATAAAGCCAGCCTCTTTCAGCATGGCTAGGGCCCGTTCACACCGGCGCTGGCCGATGCCGGAGTCTCGGACGATGGTACGCATG
>CAZJFJ010000165.1:0-316 GCA_964545305.1 uncultured Desulfovibrionaceae bacterium | reverse complement strand
TGGCGTACCAAGGCAGAGGGAAGCAAGGTCAAGGTGGGATAGGATTGTCTTAATAACAATCTGGCAAGCCTCCCGCCGCTCGGAACGGGTTTTCCGGTGCGAATGCGACTGGAGCAGCTTGCATTTCTTTGGATGGAAATACCACGCCCTTGCGCGTTCAGCGGCAAGAGAGAGTATACGGGGCAATCCGCCTTTACCCTTTCTGATGGGCTTGACCGGGGAAAGGCATGGATTCTTCGGGGCATGTCCGCGACAGTTACCGGTCATATTTCTACCCCGCGTGGGTAGAAATTCAGGGTAGGCTCGAAATGAGCTA
>CAZJFJ010000164.1:714-3175 GCA_964545305.1 uncultured Desulfovibrionaceae bacterium | reverse complement strand
TGGTGAGGCTTTGGGCTAACACCCCGGAAGCCCGCTTCTGCCCTCACGGCAGGCCCACAGGAATAAAACTGGGCGCAGCCGAACTGGAAAAAATGTTCAAACGCAGGCCTTGATCTTCCCGCAAACAGCCTTGCGGAAAAAACAGCTGCCTGGCATGTGCAACAGGCCCGCTCCAAATCCGCCAGGCCCAAAAGCAGCGGGCCCTGGAATTAAGCCTGCGCCGAAGTCATATTCCAGCTCATTAACCGCCAAAATCACCGCCTGCCCGAGTCCGCCAAAAGCAACGGCAAACGCTCTATGCTTTCTTCCGCGCCAGGGCGTTCCGTTTTTTGCCCCTGCTCCCTTTTTACTTTGCGATTGAATATTGAAATATTATGGGATATTCTGCGCTGGCGTTGGGCAGATTGAATTCGAGGCCGCACTCGGAGTGCGCAGCCAAAACAAGCTTTGCCCGGTCATCTGCCTGAGGCCGGTTTTGCGTTGCCGGGCGATTGAGTGTTTAAAAACAAGATGCTCTTAGAGCAATTAACGCCTGAAATGATTGCTTAACGGTCGGCAAAGCCTCCCTGCAATCAATTTGAAGACAAATCCTTGCAGAGCATTTCAAGTGTGAAATGCTCTAAAAACAGGGCGGACAAACTATGGACAAAAAAAAATTGCGCCTTGCGCGTTCCATTATTGGCAAAGAAGAATCGCTTGCCGTAAGCCGGGTGATTGAAAAAACAGGCTACCTGGGAATGGGCGATGAGGTGCGCCTGTTTGAAGAGGAAATCGCCGCCTATCTGGGCGTGGAAGCCTGGATGGTGACCTGTGTGAACACGGGCACGGCAGCGTTGCATCTGGCCCTTGAATGTTCCGTGCCGGAAGGCGGCGAAGTGCTTATCCCGTCGCTCACATTCGTGGCCTCGTTTCAGGCGGCGCTGGAAGCAAACCTCGTCCCCGTGGCCTGCGATGTCGAGCTTGAAACCGGGCTGCTGGACCTGAAAGACGCGGAAAAACGCATTACACCCAAAACCAGGGCAATAATGCCTGTGCATTACGCAAGCAACCCTGCTCTGCTGGAAAACATTTACAGCTTCGCCGCCAAGCACAAACTCAGGGTGATTGAAGACGCGGCCCATGCCTTTGGCTGCACCTTTAACGGCAGAAAGGTAGGCTCGTTCGGCGACATCGTCTGTTTTTCATTTGACGGCATCAAAAACATCACTTCCGGCGAGGGCGGGGCAGTTGTCACTGCCGACCGGGAAATAGCCCGCCTGGTTAAAGACGCCCGCCTGCTTTCAGTGGAAAATGACACGGAAAAGCGCTATCAGGGCGGACGCAGCTGGGACCCGGACGTAAAACGCCGGGGCTGGCGCTATCACATGAGCAACCTGATGGCCGCAATCGGGCGCACCCAACTGGCCCGCCTGGACAACGAATTCGCTCCGGCCCGGCGCAAGATAGTCCAAACCTACCGGAACAGGCTGAAAGGCGTTCCCGGCCTGGCCCTGCTGGAAATGAATATGGAAGGAATTATCTCCCACATTCACCCGGTGCGCGTCCTTCACGGCAGAAAGCCCGAAGTTGCGCTCAAGCTTGAGGAAGCCGGCATCCCTACCGGATACCATTACAAACCCAACCACCTGCTTACCCTGTTTGGAGGAGGCAACGAGCGCCTGCCCAACAGCGAACAGCTTGGCGAAGAGCTTTTAACCGTTCCCCTCCACCCGGCCCTGAACGATGAAGATATCGAATTCATCTGCAGTTCGCTTATTGCCGCCTTGCGGTAGGGAACAAACGCAAGCTCCAAGAATGAAAATGCAAAAGGAAAAAGGCGCGAAGGCTGTTTTGCCTCCCGCCTTTTTTACGGCAAAAAATCAGGAATAAGACCGAAGGATTGCGCTATAGAGCAAGAACCCGGCGAAAACCCCCGCAATCAGGTCGTCGAGCATAATCCCGAACCCGCCGGGAAGCCAGTTTTCAGACGCCTTTATCGGCCAGGGTTTAAAAATGTCAAAAGCGCGGAATAAAGCAAATCCCAGCAGCATCCAGGGCCAGCAAGCCAGCGAGAGCTCCAGCCCCCCCATGCCGGGCCGGAAAATCAGCAACGACACTGGAAGCAAGGCAATCCACTGCCCCAGAAGCTCGTCAATCACCACCTGGGAGGGGTCCTTGCAGCCGAGAACCCGCTCCGCCCTGGTTCCGGCAACGCCGCCCAGAACGAAAACCGCAACCAGAATCAAAATCTGAGCTTGCAGCGGAAAAACCAGGAAAGCCCAGGGCGCCATCAGCAAGGCTGCAAGGCTGCCCGCCGTGCCGGGCGCTTTAGGGGAAAGCCCGGCCCAGCCTATGCGGCAAAAAAACAAGGCCGCCCTGTCAATCAAAACATTCATAGCAATTCTTCCAGACCCGCCGTGTTTGGAGCGATCACTCCCTTGCCAAGCAGTTCATTAACCAGCTCATCAAGGGGAAGGCCGAC
>CAZJFJ010000164.1:0-704 GCA_964545305.1 uncultured Desulfovibrionaceae bacterium | reverse complement strand
AGCGCCGCTTCCCTGAATGGCATACGCGCCCGCCTTGTCCATGGGTTCCCCGGTCCTGATGTAGGCCCTCAGAACGTCATCGGGAAAATCATGCATCTGCACTTCACTTTTGCGGTAAAAGCAAACCTCCTGAAGCCCGTTCGCGTCATCAGAGGGCTGAACAAAAAGGCAGGAGCAGCCAGTGTACACAGTATGGACTTTTCCGGCAAGGCTGCGCAGCATGGCAAGGGCCTCGGCCTCATCTTCCGGCTTGCCCATGATCATTTCATTCAAAGTGACCACTGTGTCCGCTCCGATAATAACCGGGCATAGCTTTTTAACTTTTCCGTCAAGCCGGGAAAAAGCGTCTCTGGCCTTTAAGACGGCCGAACGAACGGTAAAATCGCCGGGGAATTCACCCCGCCCGCACACGGGCTCGGAAGCCTCGGCTGGAAGGATTTGAAACTCAAGCCCCAGCCCGGCCAGGAAATCCTTACGCCTGGGAGAGGCCGAGGCCAAAATTATCGGCCTGCAAGTGTTAAACAGGGGACGCATTACTAACCTCTACGCAAAAAATTTTAAACACGGGGAGTATACCGGACAAACCGTATGAACAAAAGCATTTTATGCCCGCTCAAAGGCTTTGGGCGCTGGCACCATGTTTGCAAAAGCCAGTGCGGCGTTCAAAGAAAAACAAAAATTTGGCGCCGGGGGCATTTCACATT
>CAZJFJ010000163.1:0-3213 GCA_964545305.1 uncultured Desulfovibrionaceae bacterium | reverse complement strand
TGTCTTCAAGCAAAAGAGGAAAGTTCTTGTCGCAAAGAGTGTGCCCCGTCCGGATGTCGTGCAGCCCGGCCAAGGCCACCACATCACCGGCCTGAGCCGATTCTACCGCCTCTCTGTCATCCGCGTGCATTTTGTATATGTGGGCTACCTTGCCCATTATGCCAATGCTTGCATTATAACAGGAGTCGCCTTTTTTTATTTTTCCCGAATAGATACGGGTGAATGCGAGGGGATGACCTGAATCGATTATCACCTTGAAAACCAGGCAGGCAAGAGGCTTTTCCGGATCGGATTTCAATTCCACCCTATCCCCGGCCCCTCCAGTTCTATCCGGCTTCCAGGCTTTGGGAAGGTGGGCGCTGCCTGGATCTGGAAGATATTTGACCACGCCGTTTAAAAGCGGCTGCACGCCGGTGTTTTGCAAAGCGCTTCCCAAAAAGACAGGAACAATTTTAAGCCCAAGAGTAGCGCGCCGTATTGCCTCTTCAATTGTTGCGCCTGAAACCGGGCTTTCAGCCAAATAAAGCTCCATGAACTCATCATCGGCGTCTGCGACCGCTTCCAGCATTTTTTCCCTAAGCAGGCGCGCCTTTTCTAAAATGGCGCCCGACAGCATGGAGCGGCTAACGGTGCTGCCTTGGTCCGCCGGGTCAAAAACAAGCTTTTCCAAAGTTATCAAGTCTGCAATCGCTGTAAACTTCTCATCTTCGAACAGGGGCATTTGAACAGGCACAGGGTTCGCCCCCATCTGCTGGCGCAAAGATTCCACAGCCATTTCAAAATCCGCCCCCACCCTGTCCATTTTGTTTACAAACACCAGCTTGGGTATGGAAAACTTTTCAGACTGCCGCCAAACCGTTTCAGATTGAGGTTCCACGCCGCGAGTGGCACAAAGCACGCAAACAGCCCCGTCAAGAACACGCAGGGTGCGCTCCACCTCTATGGTGAAATCAACATGCCCTGGCGTATCTATAATATTTATAACAGCCCCTTCCCAATTACAGGAGCTGCTTGAGGCCACAATCGTGATTCCCCTTTCCTGTTCTTCCGGCATGTAGTCCATTGTGGCGGCGCCGTCGTCAACTTCGCCCATGCGGTGTATTTCTTTTGTATAGAAAAGGATGCGCTCGGCAAGTGTGGTTTTGCCCGCGTCTATGTGGGCGATGATTCCCATATTGCGTATGTTTTGCAGTGCAGCCATTCTTACTGCCCGACATCAACGCTTTGGAGGCGGAAAAAATCCAGGGGCAAATCCGGCCAAACCCAGCATCCGGCATATTCGGGGCTCAAAGACAGCACAGGCTGTTCGGCCTTGAGCCGGAAGCCGTCGTCTCCAACCAAATACTTTACTGAAGGCGTGGGGCTGGGGGCAGACATGATTCTGCTGTCCGGGTGCAGAGCTTTGAGCAGGCGCAACTCCTCCTTTAAGCCGGACTGAACCTGGATTTTCTCAGGCGCGGTTTCATTCCAGATTCGTAAATTACGCATCTTTTTTAACCCAAAAACTTTATTTTCCCAAACCGGGGAACCTAGAACCACAACCCGTGTGGCTTCATTTTCTGCAATTTTGGCGACCTTGCCCAATATCTGGTCAAGCATATTTAAAGGCAGCAAGGCAATCTCCTCCACTCCGCAAAGTTCCCAGGAGGCCAGAAGATTAAAGTCCAAGGGAAAATCATTGTAGATGGGCCTGGCGTCATTTTCAAACCAGTTGCCGCCTTCCACCTGGGAATAGGGAGCTTCAGGGTCATGCACGGCAACCGCAATTACTGTTTCCACCCCTGCAAAAAAAGCGGGAGCCGATGCAGCCACAGCTCTGGTGCATGCGGAATAACTTGCCGGGCATAAAATCAAAACAGAGTCGCACACCTGCCTGGCGGCAGTAATCAGGGTGTTTTCAATTCTTGCGGTTGTGCTGGAAAAATCAGCAGGTATGTCCGGACGATAATAGTTACGGCAAAGGGCAAGGTTTTTTTTTATCCAGCCCTTTATTTCAGGAGAAAACCCCTCATAGGCGGCTTCCATAAACTCATCCGCCAGAAGATATTTATTGAAAATATTTAAAAGCACTGCTGTCTCCAGTTGTAATTTATGCTTATTTCCCAATGCTCATTGCATATTAACGCAAATCAGGCAGGATAGCTAGTCAAGTTCCGGCATTCCAGCCCCCTGCTCAAATTTGGAAGGCTGTTTTTCAAAGCTGTTCTTGATTTATTTCAAAAAACACTTAAAGTGGGAAAATTAACCGTATCGGAGCTTGAATGGATTTTAACCGGCCCAACATACTCGCCAGCATCGGCGCCCCGGTGATCGACTTCACGGAATCCTGTGGAATGCTTTTTCTTTTCACGGTTGAAGCTTTTCGCCGCATATTCGCGCGCCACATGGTCAGACGGGTGGCATGGCAGGTCTATGTCATTGGAGCCAAGTCATTTTGGCTGATTCTGCTGATCGGCCTGTTCACCGGAATGGTGCTTGGCCTGCAAGGCTACTACGCCCTGGTCAAGTTTGGGGCCGATGGCTTCCTTGGGGCGGCAGTGGCGCTTTCTCTTATAAGAGAGCTGGGGCCGGTGCTGACCGCAATAATGATCACAGGCCGGGCGGGTTCGTCCATGGCGGCGGAAATAGGCGTCATGCGCATCAGCGACCAGATAGACGCCCTGGATGTGATGGATATAAATTCCATGAGCTATCTTGTAAGCCCCAAGCTTGTGGCCTCACTAATCGTATTCCCCATGCTCACCGCCATTTTTGACCTTGTGGGCATTATCGGCGGATATATTACCGGAACAGTGCTGCTTGGGCTCAATGAAGGCGTGTACATTTCCCGGGTGCACAGCAGCGTCGAGATGCTGGATGTACGCGGGGGGTTCATGAAAGCAATTGTTTTCGGCATTCTGGTATCAATGGCCTGCAGCTTTATGGGATACTTTGTACACCGCCGACGTGACAGCGCCGGCCCGGAAGCTGTAAGCAACGCCACCACTTCGGCTGTAGTTCTTTCATGCGTGCTCATCCTGATGTTTGACTATGTGCTTACGTCATTCCTGCTGTAGAATAAGGAAAAACATGTCCAGTCCAAACAGTAAAGATGGCGCCCCTGAGCCCTGGAGCATAGAACTGAACGAGCTTTGCTTGGGATACGGCAAAACCGTTGTGCTGGAAGATATTACAGACATCTTCCCCGCGGGGGGGATCTCGGTGATTCTTGGC
>CAZJFJ010000162.1:0-3235 GCA_964545305.1 uncultured Desulfovibrionaceae bacterium | reverse complement strand
GTTGGTGGACTGGGAGTGGATGGTCTTGCCCGCATCTTCCTCCAGGTGAATTCTGGTGATGCCGATTTTTTTAGGCTGCCCGTCCACGTCAATCTCAAGATGCCCCTTTCCGCAAATCGGCGGATCGTATTGCGAAAGCTGATAGCCCTTGGGCAGGTCGGGGTAGAAGTAGTTTTTGCGCGCGAAAAGGGAAACAGGGTTGAGCTCGCAGTTCAGGCTCATGCCCAGCTTAGCTGCGTATTCAACCGCTTTTTTGTTTAAAACCGGGAGAATGCCGGGCATGCCGGAACATATGGCGCAGACATTTTCGTTGGGGGCCTTGCCGAATTCCGTTGAACAACTGCAAAAAAGTTTTGAGTCGGTGGCGAGCTGAACGTGAACTTCAAGGCCGATTACGGTATCATACTGTGGCATGAGGGAACCTGATTTATTTTTGGGCGTACAGGGCCGGGTTTAAGTTGGGGTCGTTATACATTTTGAACTGGTAGTATACTCTGGGGCGTTTTGCGCCGCTTGCATAATCGTCTATCAGTTCAAGGATGGAGGTGAACAGGTCTTCGCGCTGTTCGTAAATGGTGGCGAGCTTCTGCCTGCACGCGTTGATGTGGTCTTGATCCACGTCTGTGCGATCGGTTTCTTCATTCATGTGATATGCTTTCAGGCTCAGAATCGACATGCGGTCAACGGCGGCTCCGATCGATTCGGTGTTGTACCGGGCTGGCGCGCCGCTCATATGGGGAAGGCACATGTTGACGACGCAGGCGTCCACTTTTTCCATGAAATCGTTGCGGCGCTGGTTGAAGCCGTCAATGGTCCTTTTGCATCTGGCGATAATGTCATCGCCCACGTCTTTGCGCCTGGCCTGGTCTTCAGTGTGCCAAAGTTTGAAGTTCATCAAGTGCTGGGCCAGGGCCAGGGCAATCAGGCTTTCTTCGCCGTTTTCCCCCCTTTCAAGGTTGGGGCTGCAAACGTCCTTGGTGTCTAGAGGTTCATCGGCATGCCAGTCGACAGTAGCGTTGTCCTGGGATGCTTTCGCCTTTAAAAGGGCGTCCTTAACGAAAGTAAGCTTGTTTTCAGACATTACCATCCATCCATTGGTTTAAAAAAATGAGTGCGAACGCACCAAAGGATTATAAACCAAAATCGGGAAAAATAAAAGGTCGGTAAATGAGAAAATCAGGTCTCGCGTATAAAACCGCGGTCGCGCAGCACTGCGAAATAGGAACTCTGAGGTAGAAAGCCCATCAGGGCGCGGCTGGGACTTTTGGTAATCGAAATCCGGTCGCCGGGCTCCAGCGGAAATCCTTCCTGGCCGTCACTGGTGAGGAAAATGCCTGTGTTGTCCCGGGCCACATCCAGCCACACGGCGTGCTTGGGCCCCACGATAAACGGCGGCATACGGTTGAGGAAAGGGCATATGGGGGCGAGTATGAACGCATCCACATCGGGATAAACCAGAGGCCCTCCGGCTGAAAACGCATAGCCGGATGACCCGGTAGGGGTAGCCACCACCAGGCCGTCGGCCCGCAAGGTGCCCACATCTTCCCGGTCAATGTGCATTTGCAGGTTGATCAGTTTCGCAATATTGCCATAGCGCAGCACCACATCATTAACCGCCTGGCCTTTTTCAACGACTTCTCCTTCGCGCTCCACCTGCCAGTCGAGCACCAGGCATTTTTGCAGATCCAGCCCGTCGGATAGCGCAGTGCCGAGGTCTTTCCGCCATGTCTTTTCGGCGACTCCCGCTAAAAAACCAACTTGACCGAGATTGATTCCAAGCACAGGGATATTGGTGCCGATTACGGCTCTGAGCGCCCCAAGCATGGTCCCGTCTCCCCCGAGGACAAGAACCAGATCAGGGTCGGTGTGCCCCAGCCAGGAGATTTCGCCGCAAATTTCCTGCCTCGCCTGCCAGGCCTGAATTCCCTGTGCGGCGAACCATTCGGTCACTTTTTTGGAAAGTGAAACGGCTTTTTCCTGGCCCGGTCTTAAAACAAGGCATATTGACGCAATCTGGTTTAGTTTCATTTAAGTTTGATTTTTTAGGTTTACCGCCACTAAATTTCCTGAGGCTCATGGCTCGGTCTTCTTATGCCTTTTTGAAGCGGTGGCTGTCAATGGGAAATAAAATCCTGTTTGCGATCTTTGGTTTTTTTGCGCCACATGACGCCGGAATTCATTTTGGAGCTTTTCATGAAGGGGTTTTTGCGGCGTTTGTCTGCTTTGTTTTTTGCTTTGCCGATTAGAGGAAAGGAGTTGAGAGCTTTGTTTGAACTGGGTTCTGTTCGCCCGGAGTGAGGAGCAAGGCCATGATGTTATTGATACGTCTCGCTGGACATCTTTCCGGGGGGTTGCTACAATTTTAGAAATTGCGGCGCGCGGTTTACTTAGCCAAAAATATTGGCCAGCAACATTTTTTCCCCAAAAAGCATGCGAACCCCATGAGCGAACTTGACAGCATACTTGAGTTTAACCGCCACTTTGTGGCCTCCAAGAAATATAAATATTATACTACAGACAAATACCCGGCTCGGCATCTTGCCATACTCTCATGTATGGATACTCGCATGCTTGAGCTGCTGCATCTGGCTCTTGGCATAAAAAACGGGGATGCAAAAATTATTAAAAACGCCGGCGCCACAATCACTCATCCCTTTGGCTCGGTTATGCGCAGTCTGATCATTGCCGTCTACCGGCTTAGGGTTTCCGAAATACTTGTTGTGGGGCATAAAGATTGCGGCATGCAGGGGCTGGACGCCCGGGAAATTCTTTCCGAAGTAAAACGGGCGGGCATTGCCGAAGAGTCTCTGGAGATGCTGCAAAACGCAGGAATCAACCTTGAGCAATGGCTTGCCGGGTTTGATTCTGTGGAAAAAAGCGTGGAACATGCGGTTGAACTCATACGAAAACACCCGATAATGCCCAAAGATATTCGCGTCCACGGGCTGATAATGGATCCCAAAACTGGAGAGCTTACTCTGCTTGCAAGGTAAAGGGTAAAAGCATGCCGTAGTCGGGTTTAAGCTTGTGGTTGCTGATGTGTTGAAGATGGCAGGAATACATCACTTGGCGGCTTTTTTTGTAGTTATGTGAATTTTGGGGGCAAGCTTGTTCGAGTTGAGTTTACTTGCCCCCATTTATGCCCCCAAATGCAGCTAGATGTCAATAGACATTGATAGACATTCATAGACACCAAAGGCACAAAAAAAGACTGTCTGCCAATGATTTTTAGACA
>CAZJFJ010000161.1:0-3292 GCA_964545305.1 uncultured Desulfovibrionaceae bacterium | reverse complement strand
CCCTTATTGCAAATAATTACTAGTTAACCGTCAGTATATATATTTAAGACAAGTTTTTTTAAACAGTTATTTATATTATTAGCTTCAGTATATCATTTATAAAAATTTAAAAGTCAAGTCATTTTAAAAAGAAAGTGATGCTTTCAATTTTTCACAGTTACTTTTGTACTAAGCCAAAACGTGCTTACATGCCTGGGCTTATGGCTGTCAGGGCAATGAGTGCTTAAAATATCCCGCTGGCAACAGGCAAATTCCGCCTGCCCTGCGCTGCTTTCCTGCAAGATCTTAATAAAACTTCTCCCCTGCGTTTCAAAGCTGAAATGCTCCAAAGTCTGATCTTGAAAATTGCAAACCGCCCTTTTACAAGAAGAGCCTGCAAAAGATTTTTTGTTTTTTAAAAAATTTGCTTGCCAAGAGTCGAAGTAACGGGTAAATAGCTTTCTGCTTGGAACGCATCAAGCAAATCCGGCCGAAGTGGTGGAATTGGTAGACACGCTAGGTTCAGGGTCTAGTGGGGGTTCCCCCGTGGGAGTTCGACTCTCCCCTTCGGCACCAAATGACCCTTTCAGAAAGCCTCACAAAGTATTAAAAGCTTTGTGAGGCTTTGCTTTTAGCCTTTCTTGTAGTATCACGTCATATCAAAAAAACTCTGGAAATATCACCAATTTGTTGTTATATTCGTTGTCATGGAAAATGGCTGTAAAAAAGGCCTGCCAAGGTGACAACAAATGCCAAGAAAACCATTGACTGACGCGGCTTTACGTCAAATACAAAGAGGGGACAAGCTTCAGGTCGTTTCTGATTTGACTGTGCCAGGTCTTAGCATTCATGTACCGCCAGCCACTCACTCCGGGGGGTTGCTTTGGCGGTTGCGCTATCGTTTTGACGGTAAGCAAAAAACACTTGCATTAGGCAAATACCCCGAAACAACTCTTGCTGAAGCCAGGGAAAAAGCACGGGAGGCGAGAAGCCTGCTTGCACAGGGTATTGACCCTTCCGCCAAAAAGAAGGCCGACAAGAAAGCCGCCTTGACCTTCAGGGAAGTGGCGGAACAGTGGCTTGAAAAGCGTAAAGCTGAAACCGTTCCCAATACGCACAAGAAATTAAGTTTATTTTTGGAAACAGCTTGCGGGTATGTCGGAAATGAACCCCTGGGCAACCTCCAGAGGGAAAGCCTTGTTGCGGCTGTTCAGGATATCCAGAGCAAGAAAAGCGTGCATTTAGCCCATAGGGTGGCGGGCCTTTTTTACCGTGTCTGCTTGTACGCTTGGGACTGCGGCTATCTTGACTATAACCTTGCCGACCGTCTTGCAAACACACTGAATCCTTACAGGGCCACCCATAGAGCCGCTATTATAGACCCTTTGGAGGTAGGAAGGCTTTTGCTTAAAATACGGGCTTATCAGGGTATGGGCTTTTCCGTGGCTTATTGTCTTAAAATAATGCCTTATTTGCCTTTGCGCAGTGAAGAATTAAGAGAAGCCCGCTGGCAGGAAATAGACTTTGAATCGGCTGTGTGGATTGTTCCTGCGACACGGCACGAACAGGGCGGCGGGATGAAGATGAGGGAAGCACACGCCGTTCCGCTGGCCCGTCAGGTTATTGCCTTATTGAAAGAATTAAAAAGCTTGCAGATTGCCACCATGGGGGAAGGTGAACGGGTATTTCCTAGCCCAAAGAATATGCAGAAGGCTGTTAGCAGTGAAGGCCTGCTAAACGCCTTAAAGGCAATTCATGGGAGTAACGATATTTCCGTTCATGGGTTCCGCACTACTTTTTCAACCTTGGCAAGGGAAAACGGGTTTAACCCTGAACATGTAGAAAAACAGCTTGCCCACAAAGAGCAGAACAGTGTTGTTGAAGCTTATGACCGTTCAACTTACTTCGAACAACGCCGCCAGCTCATGCAGGAGTGGGCGGATTATTTAGACAGACTGAAAGGGGAGGCCACCGGGAATGTTTAAGTATAAAGCTGAGATATGGTTTTATCTGTGTTGCTTTGGGTTTCCTTTTTTGCTTCTGATTCTTGATAGTGGATATGCAGAGGCAAGCACTAGTACCGGCGTTATCTCTGGGGGCCTTTTCGTTGTAGCTGCCGTCTGCCCGATATTCGTGAAGGATTTCTTTGTAAAAAAGGAGTTGTTCCGCATTGGAAAAGAGGTAATACGCGAGGCTGAAGCGAATTGGGCATATATGCAAGAAACGCGGGAACTTTACAAAGGAATTGTTGACAGATTAATAAGAGTAATGTCCGAAAACAGCAATCTGTTACCCCGTTACCTTGAAATCGCTGAAGCCCTTTCTAAGGAATTAGAAGACAAAGAAGCTTTTATAGAAAAGGAAAGAAATTCAAGCAAATTTAACGTCTTTAAGGCGGCATTGGCGAAAACCAGCGGCAATCTGGAAGCTTGGAAAGACGCCAGCGGGGATATGGCGCGGCTCGCTTTTGAATGCGGGAAGGAAGGCCCAAAAAAGCGCACCAGAAATGACCTTAACAATTTATGCAAGCGCCTGAACATAGAATTAACCCCTGGGCAGCTTGAAGAGGTCAGGAAAGCCCTGCCTGCTGAATATGTTGACAAACAAAACAGGGCTGAGATATCCCCCTAATAACGTTAGCGTTATTTAGAGATGTTTTAAAGAAAACAGCTTTTCTTTTTTAGCTGGCCTCATGCCCTAAAAGCCTTGAGCCAAGCCATTCTTCTTATTTGTTCCACAGATAGCATTTTACCTTCTTTTTTATCCCCTAATCACGCTGTTTTGTCCCAAAAAGAAAGTTTTTCTTTCCGGTTTGCCTCTAAACACTACCGGGATATCTTCTGGCACCGCTAGCGTTGTTAGGGGGATATTTTACCCTTCCACGGTGTGGAGGGGATTTAAAAATCTGCCCCGCTCCGGGACAATGCCTCTTAACAAATCTCAAAAATTGTTAGGAGGTTTTTTTCATGTCTAATTTACAAAATTCTTTACTTCGCACAAAAGGCGTTGCCCTGTTCTTGGGGGTAAGTATCCCCACCGTCTGGCGGTGGGTTGCTGAAGGACGTTTGCCGCGTCCAATCAAGTTGACTGCCCGGTGCTCGGTTTGGCGGCGCGAATGGCTGGAAGAGTTTGTTAATGAAAGGGGGGATGAGCACCATGGTTAATGAAACACGAAACCCCCAGCTGGGAGACCGGGGGTATACAATAGAAGAATCTTTAGAGGCGTTGAGAAGACTCTACCCCGTGTCCCCCTCTGGTGTCAAGTGCAGCGGGTTCGGAGTATCCGCGCCTTTTGTCAATTTTCTGGTGAAAA
>CAZJFJ010000160.1:0-3294 GCA_964545305.1 uncultured Desulfovibrionaceae bacterium | reverse complement strand
GGGATGATAGAAATCGAAATGACCGTGGTGGGTTTTCTCGCCGGGCAGAAGCACCTCGTCGTAGGTGCCGTACAGTGTGTCGTTATTGCGAGTGCTCATCTGGACGGGCTTGAACTGGCCCGCATGGGAGGTATGAACGCAATCCTTGCCCCCAATTTCACCCTGCTCCCGCCCGATTTTCCGCACAACATATATGTTTCGTTTGATGTGGACGCATTTTCTTCGGCCGTTATGCCCGCAACCGGAACTCCGGACCCGGCGGGGCTTGGATGGTATGAGGCCATCTTTCTGCTTGAACACGCCATCAGAGGACGTAATGTGATAGGCTTTGACGTTGTGGAGCTTGCGCCCTACCCCGGCTTTCATTCATCCGATCTGGCCGCGGCGAAGCTGACCTATAATATTATGGGGATCATTTCCCGCCTGGGAATAAAAAAATAAAAAGGGGGCCAAAGGCCCCCTTTTTTACGCTCAAACCCGCGAGGTAAGATTTTCTCCAGTTTCCGGTTCCGCCCAAACTATTGCTCGTCACACAAGCCACAAAGCAAAAACCCGAAACCCGTCAGCCACTTTCTGTCGGCAGATTTTTAAACGCCAACCAAATCCAGCGCTTGCCTTTATCATAGAGCAGTTAACGCCTCAAATGATTGCTTAACGGGAGGCAAAGCCTCCCTACAATCATTTGGCGGCAAGGATTTGAAGACAAATCCTTGCAGAGCATTTCAAGTGTGAAATGCTCTAAAAAAAATAAATCTGGAGCATTTCGGATTTGAGACGCGCCCGCAGGCGTAGGCGGAATTCGCTTCCGCCTACGCCTGCGGGCCGGGCGGCGATGCTCACGCCGCCAGAGCATTTTGTCAAAAATCACTTTTTAATGTTAACAGGCTCTAAGCCAAAAAATACAAAGGAGGAAAACATAAAGAAAAAAATTTTCTCCGTTTCCTCCCTGTTTCTTACTTTAAAATGGCCCCGCTGGCTGCGGAACTCACATCCCGCGCATACCGGCGAAGCAGCCTGGAAGATATTTCAGTCTGCCTGGGCTGTAATTCCCGCTTGCGCCTGGCAAGCTCATCGGAGTTTACCAAAAGTTCCAGCCTGCGAGCGGGAATGTCTATTTCTATCTCATCCCCTTCATGGATCAACGCTATGGGCCCACCCTCGGCAGCTTCCGGCGAAACATGGCCTATGGAAGCCCCGCGGGTGGCTCCGCTGAAACGCCCGTCCGTAATCAGGGCGACCTCCGAACCCAGGCCCATTCCGGCTATCGCGGCGGTGGGGGCAAGCATTTCGCGCATGCCCGGCCCTCCCTTCGGCCCCTCATAGCGGATGACGACAATATCCCCAGCCTTTACCTCACCGCCGAGAATTGCGGCAGAGGCGAGTTCCCCGCTGTCATAAACCTTGGCCTTGCCCCTTCGCCGCATCATTTCAGGAGCAACAGCCGACTGCTTCACAACCGCTCCGTCCGGGGCCAGATTACCCCTGAGAACGGCGATGCCTCCCTCCTTGGAATACGGTTCGTTTGCAGGCTTCAGCACCTCGCGGTTGACAATTTTAGGACGATTCTTTTCAAAAATCTTAAGATTCTCCGCAAGAGTTTGCCCGGTGGCGGTCATTACCGAGGTGTCGAGCAGGCCAAGGGAAGCGAGTTCCGCAAAAACGGCCATTATGCCGCCAGCCTTGTTCAAATCTTCAATATAATAAGGCCCGGCAGGAGAAAGCTTGCAAAGATTGGGGGTGACCCTGCTTAGTTCATCGAATATATCCAAAGTGATCGGCAACCCGCCTTCCGCAAAAATAGCGGGCAAGTGGAGCACCGTGTTGGTGGAGCAGCCGAGCGCCATGTCCGAGATCACGCCGTTTCTGACCGCGCCCTCGGTCACGATGTCGCGGGGAAGAATTTTCTTTTCCAGAAGCTCCATGATTTTCGTTCCCGCCTGCTTCGCAAGGCGCACGCGCGCGGCGGACACCGCCGGAATCGTTCCGTTGCCGGGAAGAGCCAGCCCGATGGCCTCGGCCAGACAATTCATGGAGTTGGCAGTGAACATTCCGGCGCAAGAGCCGCAGCCGGGGCAGGCGGATTCGGCCATGCGCTCAAGCTCAAGTTCGGTCATGCTTCCCTTGCTCACCATTCCCACTCCCTCAAACATGGAAACCAGATCGGTGTCCCGGTTGCCTCCAGGCAGCATGGGGCCGCCTGAAACCATGAGAGCAGGAATATTCAGCCGGAGCATGGCCATGAGTGTTCCGGGCACCGACTTGTCGCAATTGGGAATGCAAACCAGCCCGTCAAACGGATGGGCGGTAGCCATTATCTCAATACTGTCCGCCGTAAATTCACGGCTTGGAAGTGAAAAGCGCATTCCGGCATGCCCCATGGCTATGCCGTCGCACACAGCTATGCAGGGAAACTCTATTGGCGTGCCGCCCGCCGCCCTTATGCCCGCCTTCACGGCATCGGCCAGGATATCAAGATGCACGTGCCCCGGCACGATGCCGTTGGCAAAATTCACAACGCCAATCAAAGGCCGGTTCATCTCCTCACGGGTGAGTCCCAGGGCGTAAAGCAGTGATCTGTGTGGGGCCCGCTCCGGGCCGGAAGTAACCTGCTTGCTTCTCATCTCTTAACCTCTTTAAATTTAGAGCAATTAACACTTTAAACATCCGCCAGCAGGCGGGCGCAGCCCGCCTGCGCATAACTTCGCGGCAAAAATTTCGTTAAAATATTTGCAGAGCATCTCAAGTATGAAACAGTTCAATCATACAAGGAAAGGGGGATCCTCCAAATCAGGAATGTTCCCGCTTTCCCGGGCCAGTTTATCTTAAATTTGCCACAGAAATCCGCGCCCTCAACGTGCTATTAGCCGGAAAGGGCATTTAAGGCAGAAAAAAACGGCAGCGTTTTGGGCCTTCACGCCAAGCCGGCCTTTAAAGAGGCATGGTTTTGGGACGCCAGTTCTGCGCTTTTTTCTCCATGGATTTTCGCTGCTGCTCGGAAAGTTCACCGCCAATGCCCGTGCGCATTGAATGGGTTTCCTCCACCGGCTCAAGGGCCTCCGCAAGCACAGCCCAATAATAAGCTTCGGGCTTGTCCTTTTTGACGCCGTTGCCTTCGTAATACATAGAAGCCAGCCGATACATGGCGACGGTATCGCCCCATGCGGCAGCCTCTTTGAACCACTTCGCGCTCTGGACGTAGTCCTGGCCTGTTCCAACGCCGTGGTAGTAAAGTTCTCCGAGAAAACCCTGCGCCTTGGGCATTCCTGCCTCGGCAGCCTCTTTCGCAAGCTTGAA
>CAZJFJ010000159.1:0-3370 GCA_964545305.1 uncultured Desulfovibrionaceae bacterium | reverse complement strand
GTTGGTGACTTCGATCTGCCAGCGCTTGATTTCCTCAAAGCGGCTTATGACCTGCTCAACCTGATGCGGGTATACGAAAATGCCCTTGATGCGGGCGGTGGTATCCACCCGTCCCACAATGCTGCCCAGGCGGGGGCTGGTTCTGCCGCAGGCGCACGGAGCGCGGTCGATATAAGACAGGTCTCCGGTGGCCAGGCGGATGAGCGGATAGGTTTTGTTGAAGGCGGTGACCACAATTTCACCCACTTCTCCGTCTTTCAGCGGAATGCCGGTGTCGGGGTGGCAAATTTCCACAAAGGCCCGGTTTGCGATGTGCAGCCCGCATTTGTGGTAACATTCATACCCAATGCAGCCCACATCGGCGGTTCCATAGCCCTGGCGCACGATTACGTCGAACTTTTTTTCCATCTGGTTGCGCATTTTCTCGGAAAGTTTTTCACCGGTCACAAAAGCCACTTCCAGGAAAAGGTCTTTGCGCGGGTTCAGGCCTTTTTCTTCCGCCTTCTGGGCAAGGTGCATCAGGTAGCTGGGGGTTCCCACATAGCCGGACACGCGCAGCTTCTGCATGATTTCAAGCTGGGTGGTCGCATCTGTGGGGCCGGCCGGAACAACGGCGCAGCCAAGGTTGCGCAAGGGCTCTTCAAACATGAGGCCGGCCGGGGCGAGGTGATAGTTGAAGGTTACCTGCACCACGTCTCCGGGGCGGAATCCCACGGAATAAAAGGCTTCGGTGTAGCCCCAGTAGTCATCGTTGCGGTCTTCCGGATCAAAAATGGGGCCGGGTGAAAGAAAAATGCGTTTAAGTTCTCCCACATCCTTGGTTAAAAGGCCGCCCAGACGCGGACCCATGGATTGCAGGAAGATGAGCTCTTTTTTCTTGAGTATGGGGATATGTTTCAAATCGGTCAGAGATCTGAATTTTTCCACATCGAACTGGGTCCGGTCGAAGCGTTTTTTTACATCCTCGGAATAGCGTGCAGCATAGGACAGGAGGTCTTTGAGCTGAATAATATAATATTGTCTGCGCTCGCTGTCGTCCAGAACTTCGCGGCGGCTGTATATCCCTTCAGTGCGATCTTTGCGGGTCATATAAATGTCTCCTTGGGCGGTTAAACTACTGTCTTGTTTGAAAGCGGGGTTTTTGCGTAAAGCTCGCAACAAGGCAGAGCATATATGCTTACAACAAACTGAAATCAAAAAGCAAGCACTTTTTTTAAAATTCAATAAAATCAAAGTGTTATGTTGATTTTATTGAGTGCTCCCGACCTTGCAAATTATGCCGCCGGTCTTGGCAGGGATAAAAATATTTTGTCTTTCAGCGCAGTTAACCTCCCAGCAAGCCATGAAATCTTTCGATGAATTCCAGCAACTGTCTGTGCCTGCGCCCAACGGGAAAGACCTGCCCTGAAAATCCGGTCATGCGCATCATAAAGGCCGCCTTAGTTTTTCCGCTGTCCGGCCCCCGGCGGCCCCGGTTATCCGCAAAGCTTTGAATTGTGTGAAATACGCGGAGTATTTGAATTTCATTATGATGGATGCGAGAAGAAAAACAACCGCCTGCTTGAGCTGAAAAAACAGGAATTGAAAGAGGACGAGCTGCTTGATATGGTGCGGACGAAATACCTTCTTTCTGATGAGCAAAACGTGTAAAGCAGGCTGAATGGCCATCCGCTGGAGTACCACTTTGTTTAAAGTAAAAATCCTTATCTTATCTTTGGCTTCAAAGTCCTTTTCTCTTCTTTTGGCTTTGCTGCCGAACAAGCAAAACCTTCATTTAAAACAGCAGCAAGTGCTGCCGAGAAAGGGGACGCTATAGCTCAAGCAAAGCTTGGAGACATGTACTACAATGGGGAAGGAGTTCAAAAGGACTACGCTGAAGCCGCCAGGTGGTATAAAAAGGCGGCGGAGCAGGGAGACGGTATTGCTCAGGGGCAATACGATTTAATTCCTTCACAATACAAATAACCATCCAGAGCAGCTAACGCCTCAAATGGTGCTTAACGGCCGGTCAAGCCGCCCTGCAATCATTTGGCGGCAAGGATTTGTCTTAAAATCCTTGCGGAGCATTTCAAGTGCGGAATGCTCTAAAATTCTTGCGGTGCGTTTCAAGTATGAAGTGTTCAATTTCAATCTTGGCATAGTCCATGCTTTTATATCAGCAAAGCGGAATTTTTTTCCTCTTCCTGTTTTCAGCCGGGAAGTTTCCGCTTGAAATTAGAGGTTAAGCATATGGACAGTCACAGCAGGAGAGCAGGCCTATGATGAGCTCCCTTTATATCGGCGCAACCGGAATGATTACGTTGGGCGAGGGGATGGGGACCATCGCGAACAACTTGTCCAACCTGAACACTATCGGGTTCAAGGAGCGGCTGCATCTGTTTGAAGATCTTATGAGCAGCCCGGTGCCAACCAGCTCCAGCGCGATTGGAACCGGGAATGTTTTGCCCACAAGCTACTCGCAGCAGGGGCAAGGTTCGCGCACGTCGGCCGTTATTTCGCGTTTTTATGAGAACGGGGCGCTTCAGACGGGCGACCGGGTAACCGATTTGGCGATTTCCGGAAACGGGTTTTTCCAGGTTACAAATGACGGCAAGACCTATTATACCAGAGCCGGCAATTTCGCATTTACCAAAGAAGGGGATCTGGTCAACCCTGCGGGGCTCAGCCTGATGGGCCGCCGCATTGGCTCAAACGGCAGCGCAGGTGCCCTGGAGGCGGTAAAGCTTGACCCGTCGAAAGATATGTATATGGCGGGCAAGGCCAGCACCAAAGCCACCATTATATCGGGGCTTGGGATGACCGAAACCAAGACCACCAGTTCCACCGATCCCTATTTTTCATTGGCCTTGACATATAACGCCAATCAGGACCCGCCGGTTGCCTCAAGCGGGTACAGCAACGGCGTGAGCGTTTATGACAGCCAGGGGAAAAAACATGAGCTGACGGTGAATTACGACTTGGTTGAAAAAACCAGTGACGGGCGCAAAATCATTCAATACACGGTGAACATGCCCCCCGGCGAAGACGGGCGGGCGGCTTTTGAGGGAACCTCAGGGGCGGGGTTGCTAATGTCCGGCACAATGACCTTCACTTCTGCCGGGGTATTGCAGAATATGAGCGCGTATGTTCCCACCTCCGGCAGCAATGTAAACGACCTCACCACATGGCAGAGCGTGGCGGTGGGGGCTGACGGCGTGCCCGTGAGCACTGTGTTTAAAAACACGGCACAGAATGGAACGGCCACATACTCTTCCGGGTCTCTTTCCCTTGATTTCGGTTTGGGCTTCTCTTCTCCGGCCGGCACAGTGCAGGCTGCGGCCATAGGCAGCGATCCTAATAATTTGCCGGGCTACACCGGGGCGGGCAACAC
>CAZJFJ010000158.1:0-3385 GCA_964545305.1 uncultured Desulfovibrionaceae bacterium | reverse complement strand
GTTATGAGCCGGCGGCTCTGCCAACTGAGCTATAGGCCCGAACGTAGCTTTTTATCTTTTCGCCCTGCGGCTGTCAAGGGTTAACCTGCAACCGTGCCTAGCCTTGTATGCTAAAATTCTTTTTTTGGCAACAAAAAGTGTTGCTTCCGGCATGATCTTAAATAAAATTATGGATAAAGTTTTAAGCAGCCTATTTGAATGACTTTTAGGCATCAGAATTGCATTAGAGTCTGGATGAGGTCAAAAAGACAAGACTTGACCTTGGCAAGCAGCAGAGTTTATATTTGCCCATAAGCTAATATTTGAATAAACCAAGGCTCCCTAAATGAATAAAGTACTTGAGCAAGATGAAGTCGACGCCCTGCTAAGAGGGCTGACCGGAGGCGAGATTGAAAGCGAAACCAACACGCCAACCGACGACTCCGGAATAGTTCCATTCGACCTGGCCAACCAAGACCGGATTATCCGCGGCCGGATGCCTGTGCTTGAAATAGTGAATGACCGTTTCGCACGCCTTGCCACCAACGCACTTTCCAATGCTGTGCGAAAACGTGTCGAACTGAACCCCATATCTATTGACATGACCAAATTCGGCGATTTTATGCGCTCCCTGCCTGTGCCCACCAGCATTAATATTTTCAAAATGGAGCCATTGCGCGGCAATGCAATTATCATTGTTGACGCTAGGCTGGTCTTTGCCTTGGTTGAAAATTTTTTCGGAGGCGCAGGCTCGCAGCCAAAAATTGAAGGCCGCGAGTTCACCCGAATCGAGCAGGCTATTGTTGACCGGGTGATTAAAATTGTGCTTGATAAAATGGAAGAATCCTGGCGTCCTGTGCATGAAGTTAACATGGAGCTGGTCCGTTCTGAAATAAACCCGCAATTTGCCGCTATTGTTCCTCCAAGCGATGTTGTGGTTGTTATTACCTTTGAAGTTGAACTGGAAACGGCGGTAGGCTCTTTGATCGTCTGCCTGCCTTACGCCACGATAGAACCCATTCGTTCAAAACTGCACGCCAGCTTTCAAACCGAACGCCTGGAAGTAGACCATGCATGGGTTTCCCGTTTGAAGGAAAGGCTCATGGAAACCCCCATAGAATTGAAGGTTGATTTTGGTGAAGCAAAAATTACCGGGAACCAACTCCTCCGCCTTCAAGTGGGCGATGTAATTATGCTGAATACCGACATGGACGACCTTTTGGAATGTACCGTGGCCAATGTGCCCAAATTTACCGGAATCAGCGGCATAGTAAAAGCGAACAAGGCCTTCCAGATTATTACGGAAATAGAGCCAAAGCAGAACTAATTTTTTTCCTTTAAAATCCCGCGGCTGTGGCAAAAGGATCTTGCGCCTCTGCAGTGGAGATGAACCGCACAATTTATATGTGGCAGTTCAGACCGCCTCTGCCAGTCAACGCCGTTTTGACGGCGCTTTGCCAGATCAGTTTAAGCTGCCCGTCTTTTCGATCCGCAACACTTTGCCATCAAGCAATGCCCGGAAATCTTCCCTCTTGATTTGTGAATAGCACACACCATTACTTGAATGGACCAAACGTGAGCTATCTAGGAACGAAAAAGTATTGATAGAGCCCGATGGTGAATACTATCTGCCCATATAACGAATGTTCGAGAACAAGGGGCCAGATGGCTCCAGGAGAATTGCGGTTTTGGAAATAATTCCAGGCAAGCGCCACCCCTGCGGCAAAGGTGGAAGCTACGGCAAACCAGCCCGCAAAAACAATGTGCAGCCAGGCGAAGGCCATAGCGCTGGCAATCAAAGCCAATAACGGCGGAGACAGAAGCTCTTTGTGCGCCTCGAAGACATACACACGGTAAATCAATTCCTGAGGCAGAACTGACAATGCCGGATAGAAAACAACAAAGGCAAGCCAAATTTCGAAATGTTCCTGCGGTAAATTTAAGAGATTTTGAGGCTCGAAAAGAAGAACAAACCCAAGCAGACAGACAAGTGCAACCCCGGCCCGGATCAGGGGCCATTTCCACCATCCTCGGCCTGGGCTGGAAAAAAGACGCCGCCATGAAATTCTTCCCCATAAGCGGAAAACAGCATACATTCCGGCTGCAATCAAAAGACCACGCCTGAATATGTAATCTTCCTGAAACAAAACCAAAGCTGGCACCCCGCCCAAAAACAAAAGCAGCTCCAGACAGGATGCCAGTTTAAGTAAAAATCTCATTTTCAGGCTCTTGAGCCGGTTTATGCGCCTGACTTAAGGCAAGTGAACACGTTACGGTGCACTCTATCCTTGTCATAGCGGCCGGGATCTTTCGGCTCTTCTTTTTTGGGCCCCAAAACCACCAAAGACAACGGAACGATCGAATCCGGCAGGCAGAACAGCTTTCTGAATGAGGAATCGTCCTTGATGCCTGGGTATATGCCGCACCAAACGGCCCCCAGGCCTTGAGCGTGCGCTGCTATCAGGATATTCTGGGTCGCCGCCGCGCAGTCTTGCGGCCAATACCCGGGGTATCTTTCAAGTGCGGGATCAGCGCAGACCACTATTGCCAGCGCCGCATGGACGGCCATTTTCGCATGAGGATGAATATCTGATATTTCCGACAGTTTTTTCGCGTCATCTATGACTATGAAATGCCAAGGGCGCGAATTGCCTGCGCTGGGGGCAGCCATGCCCGCCCTGAGCAAATTTTCAACCTGCTCTTCACCAATCCCGCCTGAATCGTACTGGCGCACGCTGCGCCTTGTGTAAACGGCAAATAAAGCGTCCATATGTTTCTCCTTGCAAAATCATCATTCTGCAACAAGAATATCAACAAACAAACCAATGTCAACAAAACGGGAAAGCAGAAGAACATGGCATAAAGCTAGCTTCCGGCACTGAAGGCATGAAGCGAGGCGAGCACTTTGTCCACATAGCGGCGGGTTTCACCGGAGGGAAGGTTTTTTACCAGATGCCGGTACACCTGTTGACGGGTCATTGAATTTATTTTGTTCAGCGCAGCCTGCCTGCTGCCTCCAAAAATACGCTGAACAGCCCCCGGCCCACCATTATAAGCAGCTATTACACAAAGTTCACGGGCTCCCACATCCTTCACCTCGGCAAAATGCCTGTTTGCCAGAAGATGCAGATAAGCGGCCCCATACTCTATGTTATTTGACGCATCAAAAAGGAATTCACGGCTGGGCCTGCCTCTTTTCCCATGCAAAAATTCGTATACTTCCGCCCCGGCGCTTGAAGGAACCACCTGCATAAGCCCGTATGCGGAAGCGGGGCTGACGGCAAAAGGGTTGAAAGCACTCTCGGTGTGTACAATTGAATAAATAAGCCGCTCCCCAAGGCCGTACCGGGACGCTGCCCTGGAAACAGCTATTTCATATTTGCCGGCTCTTTTTTTTATGCTGTCA
>CAZJFJ010000157.1:0-3419 GCA_964545305.1 uncultured Desulfovibrionaceae bacterium | reverse complement strand
TCTGATGTCGATTTTGAAATATTGCCCTTGGAAAGCCCTCCCGATCATGCACGTGAGAAAGGGAGTGTAGACCATAAAGAAGATAATTTGATTTCAAGCAGCATGCTTCTTGAAGACATAGACGGGAAACCGCTGCTTTTGAAGATGAGCGCGCATCGGCCCATGTATAAACTGGGAAAGGAGACGCTTGAGCGCTCCAGCCTTTTGCTGATTGTGGCCATGGCTTTGTTCGTTGGGATGATTTTTTTCATAGTGGACAAATTGGTGTTGAAGCCGCTTGCCAGGCTTAGTGATGACATGAGCCACATTTCGGGCACCAAGCCGATTGACAGCCGCAAGTATTCCGTAAGCAGCGAATTTGCCCAACTTGGAAGCGCAATTAACGAGATGCTCAAAAATCTCAACCAGTCCAGAGTTTCAATCAAAACCACACAGCGCATACTCAATGAAATGAATGCTTTCGTCTATGTTTCGGACATGCAGACCGACGAACTGCTGTTTGCCAACGACAAAATGCTCAAAGAGCTGGGCCTTAAAGAGGTACCGGCTGGAAGCTCCTGCTGGGAGATTATCCATCCGAACGAGAAGGATAAACGCTGCTCGCATTGCCCCCGGGCCAAGCTTTGGGGCAAGGAACACGGGCAGGTAAGCTGGGAAGAGCAGGATCCGAAAAGCAGCCGGCATTACCGCAATACCAGCTGCTTAATCGAGTGGAGCAATGGAAAGTTTGTCCATCTTCATCACCGGGTTGACATCACGGATATAAAGGAGGCTGAGGCCAGCCTGCAAAAGCGTCTTGAGCAGCAGGAACTGATGACCGCTCTCTCACGAAGCTTCATTTCCACCGAAGGTATTTCAAGCCTGATTAATAATGCCCTCAGGATGGTGGGGGAGTTTATGGATGTGAGCAAGATTGTGCTTGCCACAGTCCGGGGCAATTATCTGGAAGGAACCTATGTGTGGCACAATGAGAAACACAAGGTCCCGGCGGAGTTGGAGCTTAAGATTCCTTTCAGGCCGGGGGTAGCGGAATATGACGCCTATATATCCGACCGCCTTTCCTTCTTGGCTTTTAATGATTTAAGCGGCCTTTCCGGCTTAAAGCTTGCGCAGAGCCACGGGGTGCACGCCTTGATAGGGGTTCCGATTTTTGTGAACAACGAATTTTGGGGCATGCTGAGCATAAATGAGTCCCGGGGATGCAGAAGCTGGTCTGCTAGTGATGTTCAGCTGGTCAAGCTGATCGGGGTGGTGATTGCCGGGGCGGTAACCCGCGACTCGACCGAAGCCGAGCTTGTGCGGATGTCGTCCATTGTAAACAGCTCTCCCCAGTTTATTTCATTCATCAATGAAGACGGAATTTTTGAATATTTGAACCCGGGAACTTTGGCCTGCCTTGGTTACAACCCTGAAGAGCTTGAGGGAAACAGCCTCTTCCAGGTGCTGGATAATGAAACCTACACTTGGTTCAGAGATAAAATGATACCTGAAGTAGCGGAAAGAGGGCAGGGCGAATATGAGCTCAGCATGTTCAGGAAAGACGGCAGTGAAAGGATAATGTCGTTGTCCGCCTCTGTTGCTGGGGAGTCGTCAGAGTTCGGCATTGGCGTCATCGCGCTTGATATTACGGAAAAACGCCGTCTGGAGAAAGATTTGATCAAGGCCAAGGAACAGGCTGAAAGCTCGAACAGGGCCAAGAGCGAATTTCTGTCGCGCATGAGCCATGAAATGCGCACGCCTTTGAACGCCATTATCGGCATGGTGAACATCGCCTGCAACTCGTCAGAAATTGAAAAGAAAGAATATTGCCTGACCAGAATAGATGATGCATCAACTCATCTTCTGGGGGTAATTAACGACATTCTTGATATGTCTAAAATTGAGGCTTCAAAATTTGAGCTTTCATCTTCTGATTTTGTTTTTGAAAAAATGCTCATGCGTACTGTCAGCGTGATCAATTTCCGGGTGGATGAGAAAAGTCAGAACTTGATTGTGCATATTGACCCGAACGTCCCTTATTCCATTATTGCCGATGAACAGCGTCTGGCCCAGGTTGTGACCAATCTGCTGTCCAACGCGGTCAAGTTCACCCCTGAAAAAGGTTCCATCACGCTGAGTGCGAAAGTTGATGAAGAAAGCGAAGAAGAGTGCGTTTTGCGTGTAGAAGTTCAGGACAGTGGGATCGGCATCTCCAGAGAGCAGCAGGCGCGGCTGTTCCGCCCGTTTGAGCAGGCGGATGGGGGCATCTCCCGGAAATTTGGCGGAACCGGGCTGGGGCTGGCCATTTCCCGGAAAATTATTGAACTTATGGATGGAAACATCTGGATTGATGAATCCACGCCGGAAGGCTCGCGTTTTACGTTCAGGGTTAAAGTGAAAAAAGGCCAACAAGGCTCAACGGGCTTAGGGCGTGATCTGGACTGGAGCTCCGTGCGTATTCTGGTGGTTGACGATGCGCCGGAGGTGCGGAAGTATTTCAGTGAATTTTCCAGCAAGATGGGAATTGCCTGTGAGGTGGCCGCCGATGGCGCGGAAGCGTTTGAGCTTATTAAAAACAACAGCGGCAAAAATTTCAATGTGATTTTTGTGGACTGGAAAGTGCCTGACATGGATGGAATAGAGCTTGCCCGCCAGTTAAAGGAAAAACATGAATCTGGTGTTGTGGTAATCATGATTTCCGCCGCTCAATGGAATGATGTTGAGAGTGAGGCCAAAGAGGCGGGGGTGAGCAGATTCTTGTCAAAACCGCTGTTCTCTTCTGAAATAATGGATTGCATCACCGAGTGCTTGACCTCTTCCCGGCTATGCGTGAAGCCTGTGAAGCCGGAAGAAAGTGAAGAGGGCTGCTTTGCGGGGTACAATGTTTTGCTGGCGGAAGATGTGGACATAAACCGGGAGATTGTGGAATCTCTTTTAGAACACACCGGAGTGAAAATTTACAATGCCGAGAATGGGCAGCAGGCCTTTGACATGTTCAGGCGGCAGCCTGGGTTTTACGATATGATTTTCATGGATATTCATATGCCGGAAATGGACGGTTATGAAGCTACGCAGCGAATAAGGAGCCTGGGCGTGCCTGAAGCCGCCACCGTTCCGATTGTGGCCATGACTGCGAATGTGTTCAAGGAAGATGTCAACCGTTGCCTCAGTATCGGCATGAACAGCCATATAGGTAAACCTATTAGCGTCGATGAAATTATTGTCAACATGAAAATGTTTCTTAAGGCAAAAAAGTAGATCCTTTTCAATGCCAGAAAAGCCTGATGGCAGTGTAAGCGCGGTTGTGGGCGGGAATCCTGCGAAATATGCGCTATCTTTATTTATGGAGCACCCTGGAATCAGTCTGGTTAGAGCATTCCAAGTGTGAAATGCTCTGCAAGGATTTGAAGACAAATCCTTGCCGCCAAATGATTGTAGGG
>CAZJFJ010000156.1:0-3712 GCA_964545305.1 uncultured Desulfovibrionaceae bacterium | reverse complement strand
TAGTATTGTGAAACATACAGCCCGGACTGGTTCAGGGCCGATGACGCGGCCGTCTCTAAGCAACGACCTGTCCCATAGCTCCTCCTTGGTTTTAGAATTAATTTCTGTACCATTATAATATGGGACTGTACACCTAGTCGGAACAACTTCTGCTTATCACGGAGAGCGGCGTTATAAGACTATCAACGGCTTTGCCATATTAGAACTCCCACGCATAGCGTGGGGTTTTCGTTCCATAAAAAGGAAAGGCTCCAGAATATTTGGAGCCTTTTTTGTTTGGAAACAGGCAATTTTATGCGCTGGGTAAAGGGAGCTGATTAAGGTTGGCTATAAAAACGGAGTGCTGCATTGCGGATGCAAGGATGGCGGATTCTGCCAAATATAAATGCCGCCAGCTTGCGGAGCAGGTGTTTTTGGAAATTTTGCGGCACGGGGTATAGCGCTTTCAGCGCTATACCGAATTTATTATGGGAAGAACTACCGGGTTGCGCCCCACCAGGCTGCGGAAGAAGCGGCGCACCGGAACCCGCACTTTTTCGGAAAGCTGCTCGTCGTTGGCCTTCAGGTTGCTTTCCACAATTTCCGTGATGATTTCACAAGCATCATCCAGAATATGGCTGAACTGCTGTTCAAATATAAAGCCGCGGGAAACCAGCTCCGGCTCATGAACAAGATGGCCGCTCTCCTTTTCGCGGAGAATTGATACAACTACCAGGCCCTCTTCGCCCATGGTGCGGCGTTCGCGCAGAATCTGGCGTCCCACATCGCCCACCACCTTTCCGTCCACCAGCAGGGACTCGGCGGCGATGCGCGGTTCCCGGCGGAATCCGTTTTTGGTAAAACTGACGGGGTCGCCATTTTCAATGAGAATTGTGTTTTCAGGGCGCACTCCGCATTCCCTGGCAAGGCGGGCGTGCTTGACCAGATGCCGGTATTCGCCGTGCACGGGAATGAAATATTTGGGTCTGGCGGCTTTGAACAGAAGCTTCAACTCTTCTTTATAGGCATGCCCGGAAGCGTGCACGTCTTCAAGGTCGTCATAGTAAACTTCGGCGCCTTCCCGGTAAAGTTGGTCAATCAGCTTGGTAACCGCCCTGCTGTTGCCGGGGATGGAGCGTGAAGACATAATTACCATGTCGCCTTCATGCACTGCCAGATGCCTGTGTTCTCCTGCCGCTATGCGGGTGAGAGCGGACATCGGTTCGCCCTGGGAGCCGGTGACCAGAAGCACCACTTCATTGTCGGCAAGCGTAGGAAACTCCGTCGAATCGAGGTACAGATTGCGGGGCGGTTTTATAATTCCCAGATCAATTGCCATTTCTATGTTGTTCACAAGGCTTCTGCCTTCCACAAGCACACTGCGCCCGGTGGCGGAGGCAACATTGAACACGTTTTGAATGCGCTGTATATTGCTGGAAAAAAGGGTGATGATAGCCCGTCCTTTGGCTTTGGCGCAAAGGCCTTCCAAGGCGTTCGCCACCATCGCCTCGGATACGGAAAAGCCTTCTTTCTCCACATTTGTGGAGTCAGACATCAGCAGAGTGAGCCCGTCCGAACAAAAATTTCTATAGGCCTCCAAGTCGGTGCTCCAGCCCTTGGAATCGGCTGGGTCCAGTTTGAAGTCGCCGGTGTGCAGCATGCGTCCGGCCGGAGTGTCCATTCCAATGGCGAGGCCCTGGATGATGGAATGGGATACCGGGAAAAAGTAAAAAATAATATTCCCAAGGGTTTTGCGAAGGCCTGGCTTAACGGGCATCAACTTCACCCGGTCAAGCAGCTCATGCTCCCGCAGGCGGTGCTCCACCAGGGCGAGTGTGAAGGATGAGCCGTAAATCGGTATTTGAGCAGGCAGGTTTGGAATAAGCCAGGGCAGGGCTCCAATATGATCTTCATGCCCGTGGGTCAAGACTATGCCCAAAAGTTTGTCCGCCTTTTCCACAATCAGGTCGAAGCGGGGTATAACCACGTCCACCCCAAGATGATAGTCTTCGGGAAACATCAGGCCGCAATCAAGCAGAACACACCCCTGAGCCGTTTCCAGCAAGGTGCAGTTCATTCCAATTTCGCCGTATCCGCCAAGTGGATAAATGGTCAGCAGAGTTTTTTCTTTCTGCATGAATTTCCCCCTTATACAGGGTTGCTTTTACTTAAAATAAGTGAAACTTCATCAATGGACAGGTTGGTTGATTTTGCCAGATCCGCTTTGCTACGGCCGGATTTGTAGCCGGAAGTGATGATTTCCCGCAAAAGGCCGGGTGATCGGGCAACCCCCTGCGCCTCTGAAAGCAGGCGCTTAAGCTCCTGGATCCGGCCCGTCAGGTGGGCGTCAAGCTGCATCAGCTCGGCCTGGCGTTCATCGAACGATTCCATAAGTTCATGCTCAAGCTGGGCGTTGATGTCCAGCTTGGCAAGCAGCCGTTCCTGATTGGCCTGTAATTTGTTCAAAAGGGCTTCGGAGCGCTTCAGCCTGGCAAAAAACCAGAGCAGCGTCAGAAGAAAAAAAACTTCTGCAATGCTCGCTCCGATGATGACCCAGAAAGAAAGTTCCATTTTCGCTCATTCCGGCAAAAGCCGTGAATTAAATTTTAACGTCAAGCAAATGCCCGGCCCACGGGCGGGGAGGGCCATCCGGCTTTTCTTCAGGTGCGGCCTGTTCCTCTTTTCCTTTTGCATGCGCGTCCTTGCGGCGCTGCTTGCGTTCTTCCTCAGGCTCATCGCCCACTTTAAAAATGGTGTCCCCTTTTTCCGTTTTCTGTACCTGCTTCTGCTCTTGGCGCAAATCATCAACAGCTTTTTGCTGGGCAGCTGTTTGTTGGGCAGTTGGAGAAACTTGCACGTCATGGGCCACTTTCTCAATAATGCCTATTGGGGCGATGGAAATGGGAACAATGTCTCCAGCACTCATGGTCGCCGTCCTTGTTTCAGAGCTGCCCTGAACCGCCGCAGGGGGAACAGTTTGGCAGCAAGCTGTCAATACAGTTGCCTATTCATTATATATAGCGCAGACACGCCGGGTTTGGCAAGGGCCGCCATTGGTTGAAAGGTGTTACGTTTTCGGCGGCTCCTGTTGTCCGGATCAAATTTCGTTTCAGGCGGCACTGCGGAATGGGCGGGAAAAGCATGCTTTTGTTCGAAGGTGCGAATGGGCCCGCGCTGCCCGCGCTTTTTTCCTTTGAAAAAGCGCTGCAAAAAATCATGCAGTTTATGTGCCACATGCGTGCTTGCGCCACGCGCATATTTTCGGAGGCTGAAATGAAAAGGCGCAGCCTGTTACGGCTGCGCCTTTTTCTGGCTAGTCATCAAGGCGGGTTTTCGCTGTAAAGAGGCTCACAGCACCGCCCAGGTCAAAAGAGGGTTAGCGGGCATCAATGTTGGCAACATGAGCAACAATCACGCCTGCAAGCATAACACCAGCCGCAATGATAAGCTGAAATACGAAACTCATAATGTACTCCTTTAATTTTGAAAAAACAGTTCATTTTTTGTTCACACGTGCCCTACTGCACAATGAACATTAGCTTTTGGTCTTTCAGGCCGTTTCAAGCACAGCCTGCAAAACCGGGCTTCGGTTTATTACTTGTAATAAACTTTCCGCACAATTGCGTTTTTTCTATCTTCCAGGGTACGCTGAAGCTATACAAGCGGGAGGGGGTTCTGACACGAACTTCCAACACCACGACCAATTAAGCCCGCAGTCTTGAGGTCCGAGCGT
>CAZJFJ010000155.1:672-3878 GCA_964545305.1 uncultured Desulfovibrionaceae bacterium | reverse complement strand
TAATATTGAGATAATTAGAGCATTTTTACATTGAAAAGTTGTTTTTGACAAAATGCTCTGGCGGGGCGAGTGGCCCCATCCGCCCTGCAGGCGTAGGCGGGATTCACTTCCGCCATTGCTTCAGCCGCAGACGAATTTGAGTCGTACGGATGAAAACAGCAACGCTAAGCGCCAAAGGGGGCGTCTCAAAATTAATCTGCTTTAGAACCGCAACTTGAAAAAGATAAGGGCAGAGTCATGACTATTCACGCTGGGGACGACAGCTTCATCCAGAAACTTGAAGGATTCGACACTTCCGCGGCACTGTCTGCAATTGCAAACAAGGTATCGCTTTACCGCACCATCTTGCAGCAGTTTGTATCCCTTTACGCAGACGGCATGCCGGAAAAACTGGAAGGGCTTATAGCGGAAAACGACTTGAAAACGCTTACCCGCGAAGCCCACACAATCAAGGGGCTGGCGGGCAGCCTAGGCCACCCGGAGCTGCGCGAAGCGGCGCTCTCCCTGGAAATGGCCTGCCGGGATGAAAAACCGGTTGATGAAATAAAAATTCACTCACAAGCATTTTTAAACTCTCTGCAATCCGCTGTAAGCACCATCAAAACCGCCTTGTCGGAAAAAAATTCTCCAACTGCGGATCAGATAAAGGAACACGGATTGCAGCCGATTGCTGACAAGCTCTACAAGTTGCTGCTTGATGACGATATTTACGCAATCGAGGTGTTCGAACGGGAAATGGCCCCTCTGATTTCCAGAAGCAATCCGGAAATTTTTTACGAAATAAAGCGGGCGCTCTCCGATTTTGACTTTAAGGCAGCAAGGGATGCGCTGGACCTTTTGCGCGGGAATCCGGCAGCTGCTGAAAAAACATTTTAACTTTGAAGACTATCCGCAACCAAAAACACTGAAGCCACTCATGCTCACACAAACAGGCAATTCCGCCGGACAGCGGAATTACGCAAAGAAGTAAAACAACTTTATCCTGAGGGCGGGGAACAGGGTGCGCCGAAGATTATTCACTTTCGCTCTTAAACGCCGCATCCCAACATTCATCCTACCTTGGAGCGCTGACGTCGCTTGCGCTGGCGCAGGGCGAAAAGCCCGCTTTTACCCCCGCTCTTCAGAATGAGGAACCCCAAACGCCAATCCAGCTTAAAGCATGTTGGCGGGATCAATGTCCAGGCTTAAACGCAGCTTGCTTTTGCTTGGAATTTTAGCGGCAAGCTCCGCGAAAACCCCACGTACGGCGGGCCAGTTGTCCGCCTTGAGCAGGCACTGATAACGGCGCATTCCACGCAGGCTGGCCAGAGGAGCGGGAGCGGGGCCAAGAGCCGTCACCCCCAGTTCTTTAGCCGCCTTCCTGATAATCTGTGCAGCCTGATTAATTAATGAAGGGCCTTCGTCCCAATTCATGGGATAGCTGAAGCGGATAAGGCCAAGCCTTGAAAACGGCGGATAGCCGTATTTTTTGCGCAGGGTTATCTCATGCTCGAAAAAACCTCTGTAATCGCCTTCTCCAATAAAGCGCCAGCAGGGATGATTGGGGTCTCTGGTCTGAACTATCACCTCGCCTGATTCGTCCCCCCGCCCGGAACGCCCGGCCGATTGCATTACCAGCTGAAATGTGCGCTCAGCAGCCTGGTAATCCGGCAAATTCAGCCCCAGATCGCCATCTGCAATAACCGCCAAGGTAACTTTGGGAAAATGATGCCCTTTGGAAAGCATTTGCGTTCCAACCAAAATCTGGGCTTCCTCTCTGGCAAAGGCGGCCAGTATTTCCTCCGCGCGCCCCTGCCTGCGGGCGGTATCGCGGTCAAGGCGCAAGATTTTACAGCCGAACGGCATGTGTTCAAGCAAACTTTCCTCAAGTTTTTCCGTTCCTTCGCCCATGGCCAGGTAATGCGCTCCCTTGCAACGTTCGCAAGGCTGGGGAAACGGGCTTGAGTGACTGCAGTAGTGGCACACCATACGCCCCCTGGCCTTATGGAAAGTCATTCCTATCTCGCAATTGGGGCAGCGCACCACCTGGCCGCAATCCAGGCAATACATCAGGGGAGAATAACCGCGCCGGTTAAGCAAAATTATGGCCTGACGCCCCGCCTCCACCGTTTTTTTCAAATCTTTCAGGCTTTCGGGGGCAATTATGCAATCCTGGGGGCCAAGCTTCTTTATGTCCACAAATTTCAATGAAGGAAGACTGCCCTGGTTCAGACGCTTCTCAAGGCTGACGACAGGTATCTGGTTCTCCATGCCAGCCTGGAAGGTACGGACATCGGGAGTGGCGGAACCCAGCAAAAGCAAGGCTTTATGCTGCCCCGCCAAATACCAGGCAAGTTCTTTGGCCTGGTATATCAGGCCTTCGTCCTGCTTGAACGAACTGTCATGCTCTTCATCCAGCACAATCAAACCCAAATTTTTCAGAGGCAGAAACAAACTGGACCTTGTGCCGCAAATCAAAACAGGGCTCCCTGCCATTGACGCGCGGCGAAACAGCTTTTCCCTCTTTAAAGATGACTGATACCCGTGACTCAAATAAATCTCAGCACAGGAAAGGTATTTCCGCGCCTCCCGTTCAAGCTTGCAGGCCAAGGCCACTTCCGGGGCAAGCAAAAGCACGTTTTCCCCCTTCTCCAGGCAACGTGCGGCAAGCTCAAGGTAAACAGCTGTTTTCCCGCTTCCTGTAACCCCATGCAAAAGAGCGCTTCCTCCACCCTCCAGCATGTCTCCAAGCCGGACAACCGCCCTGTCCTGTTCAGAGGTCAGCCGGAACAGGCGCCCACTTCCGGGCGGGCCATTGCCATCCTCATCCCGGGCCAGCTTCTCAACCAACTGCTCCAGCTTGGCCTCATGGGGATCTTCGTCAGCCCCGATATCCAAGCAGTAGGAATCCTCCGGCCTCGGCCCAACGCTCAAGAGCCCATGTTTAATCAGGGCGCCGGCCGGCTGGGCCACCCCAGCCCCAAAACGCTCACGAAGCTGAAGACGGGTTTTTCCGCCCTGCTCCCAAAGATATTCCATCAATTCAATTTGTTTTTTCGCCGTGGGGCGCAAAGGCCAGGGAGGGTCTTTGCAAACGCTCAAGAATTCAACACGGGCAAGCGCCCCTTTATGGGGGATGACAGAAACCCCGCCGCCAAGCCAATCCTCACAAAATTTTTCCAGCCAGACAGCTTCTTTGTCTTTTAAATCAGCCAGCTTGAGAATAT
>CAZJFJ010000155.1:0-662 GCA_964545305.1 uncultured Desulfovibrionaceae bacterium | reverse complement strand
CCTTTCCACCTTCAGCCGCAAACCGGCGCAAAAGGCATTTTGCGCTTTTCAGCCCAGATGGAAGCACAGCCCCCAGCACCCTGCCTAATGAAACAGCCTGACGTGCAGAAAGGTCTGCAACCATTTGCAAATATTCGGGCGAAATCAAAGGCTCGCGCTCCAGAGGCAAAAACAGCTCCTTTATCTCAACCCCCTGCGGAACTCCAGATTCGTTTTCAAAGTCAAGCAAAATACCTGCCCGCAAGCCGGTTCCGCCCAAGGGCACAGCTATCCTAAGGCCGTGCTTCAACATTTTGTTGGGCATCCATGCCGGAATCTGATACGTTAGCGTGGAGTATGGCGGGCCTGGCAAGGCGACGCGTACAAACGACATAAATTTAAAAATCCCCCGCTTCTTTACGCAAGAAGCTTTTCAACTTGAATTTGATGTTCAGTTTAAGCCCAACAGCCGTCAAAGTAAACTTTACGCAAACAGGTAGTTGCCCAAGCAACGGCCTGACGAATTTGTTGGATTGTGAAGATTCTAAATATAGCTTTTTCTGCAAAAATTGCATATCATAAACTTTAAGGCAATTCTCTGCACCTGCAGTTGAAACGCAACAAGAACCATACAGCTGAATATGTTTCGGCTTTCTGCTGGAGGCAAATTTGAACCAATCCAC
>CAZJFJ010000154.1:0-3944 GCA_964545305.1 uncultured Desulfovibrionaceae bacterium | reverse complement strand
TTGCAGGGCGGCAAAGCCTCCCGTTAAGCAAGCATTTGAGGCGTTAACTGCTCTAGTAGACCGGCCGTCTATTTTTGGAAGGGCAGGCGCGCCATGCTTGCGGGGCAAGTAATCCTATTCGCCGTCTTCCGTATTTTTGCCCCGGTTTTGCGTACGCCTTTTCCCTATGCTTTTGTTCACCGCGAAAAAGGCAATTGCTCCCATGAGCAGGATGCCTGTAGCAAAAATAGCCAGCTTGCTCATGCCAACTCCTCAGAGCAGATTAATTTTGAGCCGCCCCCCCCCCCCCCAGAGCATTTCGCCAGAAGCAGCCTCTCTTGAATGCGTTAAGAAGCTTTGCTGCCGGGGGTCACTGGTTTGCTTACAGTTAGCAATTCCAGGCCGTTTTCCTGACGCACGGCAAGCAGCATGCCTTGGGATTCCAGGCCACGGAGCTTGCGGGGCGCCAAATTGGCGACCACGCAAATCTGCTTGCCCAGAAGCGCGGCGGGGTCGAAGAATTCTGCAATACCGGCTACTATCTGACGCGGCTTGGGTTCTCCCAGGTCAACTTCAAGACGCAGCAGCTTATCTGCATCCGGATGTTTTTCCGCCACGGTGATGGTTCCCACCCGAATGTCCACCTTTGCGAAATCTTCAAAATTGATAATTGCCACGCCCTCAGTATCGGGCTGTTCGTCCTGGCGTTTGTCTTTCGCTTTTTCCGCAGGTGCGGAAACTGGCGCGGCGGCGGGCCGGTTCATTTCTGCAAAGGAGGCTTCTTCAAGGCGCGGGAACAGGTTGGATGCCCCTGCGATTTGGGCTCCCGGTTCCATGCCGTCAAACCTGCCGGCTTCGTCCTCAAGGTTGTACTCGCATGGGCAGGAAGGTTTGCCAAGCTGTTCAAGCATTGTTTTGGCGGTATGCGGCATGATCGGCTGAAGCTGCACCGCAACTTTGTAAAGCCCCGTAACAAGCGTATGCATAACCGTGCCCAGGCGCTCTGTGTTTTTTTCTTTAAACAGCGTCCAGGGGGCCATGGAGTCTACATATTTGTTCAGCCCCCGCACCAGTTCCCACAAGGCCTCAAGCCCATGAGAGAACTTTGTCTGGTCAAACAGCTCCAGATATTTCTTCTGAGCCGAAAGAGCCAGATCGGCAATTGCCTTGTCGTCTTCCATCAGCGCCCCAGGCTGGGGCACCTTTCCCTCGAAGTATTTCTGGTTCATGGACAAAACGCGCGAAAACAGGTTGCCCAAGTCGTTGGCGAGGTCCGCATTGTGGCGTGTGATTAATGATTCCAGTGAAAACGAGGCATCTGAGCCGAAATGCATTTCCCGCAGCAGGTAGTAGCGCAGGGAATCGAGGCCGCAGGCTTCGGCGAGCTTGAGCGGGTCGATTACGTTGCCCAGGGATTTGCTCATCTTGGTTTCACGCACCAGCCAGTACCCGTGCACATTCAGGTGCTTATACGGCTCCACCCCTCCGGCTTTCAGCATGGTGGGCCAGAATATGGCGTGGGGCTTTAGAATGTCTTTGGCCACAAGATGTTCGCCCGGCCAGAATTTTTTGAAACTCTTTCCATTGGGATAGTCAAGCGCGGAAATATAGTTGAGCAGGGCGTCAAACCACACATAGCACACATAATCCCGGTTGAAAGGCAGCTCTATTCCCCAGGTGAGGCGTGTTTTGGGGCGGGAGATGCAAAGGTCTTCCAGTGCCCCGCTGTCCAGAAGGCTGAGCACTTCATTGCGATAGCGTTCGGGGCGTATGAAATCCGGGTTCGCCATGATATGCTCTTTCAGCCATGCCTGATATTTGGACATGCGGAAAAAGTAGTTTTTCTCCGAAATATATTCCGGTTTTTGCTGGTGTTGGGGGCACAACCCGTTTTCCAGCTCCTTCTCCGTGTAGAAACGCTCGCATCCGTAGCAGTAGTGCCCTCCATACTCGCCGAAATAGATGTCCCCGTTGTCATGCACTTTTTGTAAAAAAGCCTGCACCGCCGCGATATGGTCCTTATCCGTGGTGCGTATGAAACGGTCATATTGGAGATCAAGCTTTTTCCAGGCTTCCTTGAACTTTGCCGCCACCTCGTCCACGAACTCCTGTGGGGCTTTTCCCTTATCTGCGGCGGCCTGGGCGATTTTGTCCCCATGCTCGTCGGTTCCGGTCAGCATGAAGGACTCACGCCCCAGCAGCTTGTAAAAGCGGGTCATGCAGTCCGCCACAATGGTCGTGTAAGCGTGGCCTATGTGAGGGTTGGAGTTTACATAATAAATCGGGGTGGTTATATAGAAGGTGTTCAAGCGGTGCTCCGTAGTCTTTTATTCATCGTCGCGGGTGGCAGCCAGAAATCTTGCCAATCCGACCGATTTTTCTCCGCCATCCTTGTGCGGGAAGTTGTTTTGGGGCTCGGCCCCTAAATTCGCATCTGCTCTTTCCGGTTCTTCAGAGCGGGAGGCTGGTTGCCCGGAAAAATCAGAGGGGGTAGGAGGCATGGCCTCTTCTCTCTGTTCTTCAGGCTTCTGCGCGCTATGCTGTTTCGGGGCAGTTGGCTCGCCTCCGCGATGGCGGTCGCCCTTTCGTCTGTCTCTGTTTCTTTCCTGGCGCTGGCCTGGCTGGTGGGTGTTTCTATCGCCATTTTGCGGCTCAGGGCTTTCAGCCTGCTCCACAGGCTTGGAGGCCTGTTTCTTCGGTTGCTGAATCTGGCCCTGGCGCACCGGGTCCATAGCCTGCCAGTCTTCAAGGCTCACTTCATATTCATCGCCTTCTTCAGGGAGAAGGGAGAGGGTATTGCGAAAGATGCTTGAGCGGAGCACTTTTATCACTCCGGCATTGGTAATGTATTTCTTGCCCATTTTGGGGCAGCGGCTGTGGAATTCCTCATATGCTTCCTGCTCAAAGGCAAGACAGCAGAGCAGTCTGCCGCAGGTTCCGGAAATTTTTGTTGGATTGAGAAAAAGGTTCTGCTCTTTAGCCATCTTGATGGTAACCGGGGCGAAACGGCGCATATACCGGCGGCAGCAACAAACCATGCCGCAATTTCCGGTGGCTCCGACCATCTGGGTTTCATGCCGCACCCCGATCTGGCGCAGTTCAATCCGGGTGCGGAATTCTTTCACCAGGTCTTTTACCAGTTCCCGGAAATCTATACGGTTGGGCGCGGTGAAATAAAAAATTATCTTTGAGCAGTCCAGCAGGCATTCGGCCTGCACCATTTTCATTTCCAGATTGTGATGACGGGCGCGGTGCACGCAGAAGCAGTGGGCTTTCTTGGCCAGAGCCTGGTTGGCATCGGCCTTTTCCAGGTCGGCGTGGCTGGCCGGGCGCAAGATGGGCTGCAGGTCGGGCGAATTCGGATCAAGGCAAAGTTCGGCTTCCGAGCCGCTTCTGTCTTCTTCCTGCTCGTCTCCGTCCCACACTTCCCACTGGAAAGGCTCCCCTGTAAACGGTTGTTTTTTCCCTTTTTCCGGCCTGGAATCATTCTGCTCTTCGTTTGTGTCTTCCGCTAGCGGGTGTGGAGTATCTTGTTCTGGAGAGAAGGACGGCGCTTTGTCTTCCGGCCCTGTGTAAGGAACCGGCCGCAGTTCCGCTTCAGGGGAGGGTGAAGGGGAAGAGCCCTGCCTGGGGCTGAAAATGCGCACTATTTCTGCAAGAGCTTCCCCCCGGTCGATGCGGACAATTACCCGGTCGCCCTTTTGAAGTTCGGGGTATGAGCCGGGGAGAAAATAGCAAACTTGCCCGCAGGGGTGCAGCTGGACGCCATATATGATTTTATCGGCCAAAAAAACTCCGTATTCGGTAAACAAGGAACTATACAAAGATTTTTCTTTTACACCACAATGCAAATAAACGCCAGCGCAACTTGTCTTTAGAGCAGTTAACGCCTCAAATGACCGCTCACGGCCGGCAAAGCCGCCCTGCAATCATTTGGCGGCAAGGATTTGAAGACAAATCCTTGC
>CAZJFJ010000153.1:0-4045 GCA_964545305.1 uncultured Desulfovibrionaceae bacterium | reverse complement strand
GCCGACTGTTAAGCAATCATTTGAGGCGTTAACTGATCTAGGCTCCTTGTTGCAAAGTGCTTTGCCTGCCGCCCAACCACTATTTCAATTATTTATTGCGCTAAAAACCGCCCTTCGCCAGGCGAGGGGGAAATTTGCCCAGCAAACCCGCCTGGGCAAATTTTCCGTATTTTGGCAGGCAGGGGAGAACACGGAATAAAAGCCCCTTGCGCCCATGCTGCCAGATGAGAAAACCGCGTGCAGGGCCGCCGCCACCTTAATGCCTATGCCCTTGTCTAAACACTGCCCCAGGTGTATAAAAATTTGCCGAACTTGATCTGCGCCTGTCTCCCGGCAGATACAAGTTCATTTCCTTTTAAATGCCTGTTAGAGGTGCGGGCTATGCCGAAAAAACCGCCTATTTTCACCAAAAACTTCATCGCAGTGTCCATGATCAATCTGCTGATAATGACGGCCTACTATATGCTTTTCGTCATCAGCGCTCCTTATGCGGCCGCCACATTCAACGCAAGCCCCAGCACCGCCGGGCTGGTAGCCGGCCTGATGATTTTAGGAGCAATCATCGGGCGTTTCGCCACCGGACACCTTATCACCCTGTTCAGTTGCAGAACCATGCTCATAATCGGGCTTGTCATTTATACGGTAAGCATGTCCCTCTATCTTGTTGCGGACAGCCTGCCCGCACTTTGCATGGTGCGTTTTTTAAGCGGCATCGGAGTCGGCTGCACAGGCAACGCCACCAGTACTCTGGTGGCGGACATAATCCCGCCCTCACGCCGAGGGCTGGGCATCAGCTACTTCAGCCTCAGCACAATCGCAGCCCTGGCCCTGGGCCCGTTTTGCGGGCTATTCCTGATTCTATGCGTAAGCTTTGAAACTATTTTCATCATTTGCATATTGGCGGGGGTTGCCAGCTTTGTTGTGGTTTACGCCATGAACCTGCAAAATGTGGTCATAGAGGAAAAAGTGCAAACCTCCCTGCTCTCGATCCACAACTATCTAGAAATACAGGTTTTGCCCTTTTCCCTTGTGGTTCTGATTACCGGGTTGTGCTGGGGCAGCGTGCAGGCTTTCATCGCAGATTATTCGGAGCACAGAAACCTGGTTTGGGCCGCGAGCATGTTTTTCCTGGTTTATGCCTTGGCAGTATTCATTTCCCGCCCTGTTACCGGAAAAATCTTTGACAGATACGGAGAAAACCGGATTATTCCGCCGTCCCTGTTTGTCATGTCTTGCGGCCTTTTAATGCTGGCTCTGGCAACTTCAAACTGGATGATGCTGGCCGCCGGGGGGCTGATCGGAGCCGGTTTCGGCAATTTTCAGTCAACCGGACAGTCCCTTGCCCTGAAAATGGTAAACTCCACCCGCTACCCCCACGCCACATCCACCTTTTTCATCATGCTTGATTTCGGTGTTGGCCTGGGCCCCTACCTGTTGGGGCATTTGCAACCCACGCTTGGCTATAGCGGGCTTTACACAGTTTCAGCCGCCATCTCTTTTCTGGCCATTCCGGTGTACTACCTGCTGCGCTGGAACAGAAAAAAATCCATCGGGGCAAAGTAAACGCCCGTGAAACTGTCATTTAAACAGTGAAGCGGCCTGGCTTTTAAAACAGATTAATTTTGATATGCCTTCTTCGCATTTAACGAAGGAAGTGAAGCCCACCTATGCCTGCAGAGCGAACAACGCTGCTTGCGCGGCCAGAGCATTATGCCAGGAACCTTTCAATATTAAAATGCTCTAAAATGCATTACTCCGCCCTTCCTGCAAGGCCAGGTCATTTCATACTTGGAATATTCCGCGCTGATTTTGTAAAAATACTCACCGCGAAATAGGTATAGTCAGATTTTACAATACAAAAACATACACATACGCCAGATTTTATGGGGAAAATACAACTTTACAGAAAATAAACTTAATAGTAAGAGGAGAAGTCATTATCTGTTCTATTTTCATTACCGTCAGGCGTTAGCCCTGGCGTGCTCATTAAAAACAGAAATGTGGTATTTGCAGAGCCTTTCCCCTGCAGATGTCTAGTTAACCACTTAAGTCATTGTAGTTTTCAGGAAGGGCGTGACGGTTTTCAGTAAAACCAACATTGATATTCAGTGACGTAATCATAGCACTTCAGGAGAAGGGTATGCCGTTTCCAAGCTTGACAATAGGCAATCTTGTCGTTCCCATCCCAATTATTCAGGGCGGAATGGGAATTAATGTTTCACTGCACCGGCTGGCTGCTGCAGTGGCCTCTGAAGGAGGCATCGGGGTTATTTCCAGCGCTGGCATCGCCCTGCAGGAAAAAGATGTCAGCAGCAACAAGGAAAATGCCAATATCCGCGCCCTTGGAGAAGAAATCAGGAAAGCCAAAGAACTCAGCAAAGGGATTGTGGGAGTTAACATAATGGGCGTTTTGTCCGACTTTGCCACACATGTGCGCACAGCCATCTCCGAAGGAGCGGACGTCATTTTTTCCGGGGCCAGCCTGCCGCTCGATCTGCCCAAGTATCTGCTTGATCTTTGGGAAGAAAAACAACAGACATTTGAAACCAAACTCGTTCCCATTGTCTCATCGGCCAGGGCAGCATCCATCATTTGCAAACGATGGCTTTCCCGTTTTGACTACCTGCCCGACGCAATTGTTGTAGAGGGCCCCAAAGCGGGGGGGCATCTGGGATTTAAGCCGGAAGAAATCGACAACCCCGATTTCGCGCTGGAAAAACTCATCCCGTCCACTGTTGATGCCGTCAAAGAATTTGAGGACGCAAAGGGTCAGAGATTACCAATAATAGCCGCCGGAGGCATCTTTTCAGGTTTTGACATTTTGAAATTTCTGAGGCTTGGCGCTTCCGGAGTTCAGATGGGAACCCGCTTTGTGGCCACAGAAGAATGTGATGCGGACATCGCATTCAAAAACGCCTATGTTCAGGCTCGTGAAGAAGATGTTACAATCATAAAAAGCCCTGTTGGCCTGCCGGGGCGCGCCCTGAAAGGAGCATTTCTGGACCGGGCGGCAAAAGAAAAACAAAAATTCAGTTGCAACCACAAGTGCATAAAGAGCTGCCTGACAGAAGACTCGTCATTTTGCCTGTCCAAAGCCCTGATCAACGCCGCCAAAGGCGACATTGATAATGGATTTGTTTTTTGCGGAGCGAACGTCTCTCTGGTTAAAGGCATTACTTCAGTGAAAGAAATTTTCCAATCACTGAAAAAAGAGTTTGAAGCAGCCGAACTTCTGCCTGATTTCCAGGCCGCCTGACAAACATGCAATGCAAGCTTTGGGGGAAAAATAAAAAATTCCCCCAGAGCTTTTACTATTTGCGTTCGTTGCCATTTCCCCCAAAGCAAATTAATGCTGAGACGCCCCCCTTCGGCGCTTAACAACAGAAGCAATTCCCGCCGGCACCTGTGGGACGGATAGCGCTTCGCGCTATCGGAACGTTTATACTTTTTCAAAGTTGAAATGCCTAAACCTCCCATCAGGAAGAGGTTCTTTGCACACAAAAAAAGGGCGAGGTAAGCCCTCGCCCCTAAATGCTGAAAATATGATTAGATGCCCAAGCTGGCAAGCCTGTGAATTCAATGATTAGATAGTATCAACAGACTTGGCAAGACGGGAAATCTTGCGTGCGGCATTTTTCCAGTGGATAACGCCCTTGGTGGAAGCCTTGTCCAAGAAAGAAGCGGCTGTGCGAAGGGCCTGTGCAGCAACATCTTTATCCTGCTGCTGAACAGCAAGACGTACATCTTTAATAACATTTTTCAAACGGGTTTTAACAGCACGGTTACGAACCTGATTGCGAAGGCTCTGTTTATGCCTTTTAATAGCTGATTTATGAGTAGCCAAGGAAAATTCCTCCAAGTAGGAAATTACACTTATATCTATATTAATCCCAGAAACAAACAACGCTAGTGTCTACACCACAAGCTTCAACCTGTCAACTCTTAAATGCGAAAGAATAAAAACTTTCAACTCTCCCCCATTCCTGTCAGCAACTCAAAGAAGCTTTCGTTTTAGAGCATTTCACACTTGAAATGCTCTGCAAGG
>CAZJFJ010000152.1:900-4066 GCA_964545305.1 uncultured Desulfovibrionaceae bacterium | reverse complement strand
TGAAATGCTCTGCAAGGATTTGTCTTCAAATCCTTGCAGCCAAATGATTGCAGGGCGGCTTTGCCGACCGTTAAACAATCGTTTAATGCGTTAACTGCTCTAAAGTTTAAGTGCCATAAGAAAAGCGAGGATAAAATCCTCGCTTTTCTTATGGCTTTTCCCCTGCTTCCGGGAAAAGAGGCCTTCCCGTGAGCAGGGAACGGAGTGAGTGATGATGCCTCCCTATTGATTTGGGAAATAGTCCTGCAGGTCGCTTTCCCTGTAAATATCCAGAGTGGTGCAGTGCAGCGAGCCGCCAAAGGGCACAACGTGCTCATAAGGCACAGGCACGACTTCTATGCCCAGCTTATCAAGCTGCTTCATGTAGGCGGTTTCGTGGCCTTCCACGCAAATGCAGTCTGGGCCGAGCGCAAAGGTGTTCATGCTGATCCAGCTTTTCCCGTACATACCGCCTTCCGTGCCCCCGGTAATCAGGGAGATGTCCGCATTATATTCGTGGCTGGGTTCAGCCGCTTCAATCACTTCCCAGTCGTTGCGCTTGAACAGTTCGATTATTTCCCGGTTGTAAACGGGCGCGCCAGGATTGGTGATCAGCAAGCCTGGGCGGACCATGGTGAATTCGCAGTCAATGTGCCACGGCTTCCAGAATTTAAGCTTGCGGTAATCGAAAATAACCGGATGAACGCGAATGCCCCGGTCTGCGAAGTGACGGGTGACCCAATCCAGTCCGCTGCGGTTGCATACGGCCGAACATTTCCAGAAGATGTCCCGTCCGGCTCTTGCGCCGTCGGCACCGTCCCACAAGGGTTCTTCTTCAGTGAGCTGGTATTGCCATTCGGTAATGCAGCGTTCTTTGCGCGCGTCATCCCAAACGTAGTTGATATTATAGTCGAAGTTGCGCACATAGCTCTTTTCGGTTAAACGCGGCTTGGGCGCCGCGTTCCATAAGAATTCGGGGTCCTCCTTGAAATATTTCTGAAACACGGGACGCAGGTTCAGATATTCATACCAGCGGGAACGGTGGCTGCCGGCGGTTTCAATGATTTCATTGCCCATTACTATGAACATGTCGCGGGGACAGGAAATGCCGCGCATGTTCAACTGCGTCCAGTCTGGAGTGGAAACCGGGATGGGTTCGAGCATCACCGGGTGCAGTTCCACTCTGTCCACTTCAATGCCTCTGCCTTGCAGAATTTTAACAAAATTTTCCTGCTGCTCCTGGGCTCTTCCCACAACATCATCGGGGAACATGCCCCAACTGCCCAAAGGAAAGTCGGCCTTATTGGCGGGGTACTGCCAGTTCGGCTCCACTGCGGGAACTTGGGTGCCTTTTACCCGGCCCACAATGGTTCGTTTCAGAGGGGCCCATTCATCCCAAGAATTTACGATTTTAGCCATAATAATCTCCTCCTTTCATTTTATTACAAGCAACGGACTCTGTCGTCCTGGGCGATAAGCTTCGCCGGCATCCGGGCTTCCCAAAGCTCAGGAAGGGTCCGGCTCAAGATGCAGCTCTATGGGCTTGTCTGTTTTCTGGGTAAGCAAGCTTGCAATGACCATTGCCACCCCCGACACTATGGGGCCGCCCAAGGTGAATACATACCAGGTATCGGTGGGTGAACCTATGCCCTCAAGACTGAAGCCGTTTACAATGCCCGAACCGATGATTCTTACGATGGCCCCGGCCAGCATGCCGGCTATGGCACCGCATCCGTTGGCTTTTTTCCAATAAAGGCCCAAGGTTAAGGGCATGAACAGGCAGGACAGGATGAGATCAAAGCCGAGACTGGTTAATAAAAAGGCCGAGGGCAGGGCGATGGCGATGTAAGCGGCAAGCACGCCTACAACAAGGATGACGATGCGGGTGGTTTGCATTAACGCCCGGGAACTCATATCCTTCACAAACATGTCTTTGATCAGATTTTTGGCGATAACTCCGGATAAGGCGATATTCGCCGTGGCCGCCGCGGACATGACCGCAGCGAGCACTGCTCCGATAAACAGAATGATCAAGGGCGTAGGCATGAGCTTTTGCACGACCACGGGAAGAAGCAGTTCAGGGTCTTCATTGATCTGGCTCGGGTCAAACAGGCCGGCGTTCATCAGTTGCATGGAGGCGAAGCTGAATAATGTGACTATAAAAAACAGGGCGCTCACGATAAAGAAGGCCATAAAGGCGGAGTTGCGCGCCGTGCGTCCGCTTTTGGCTGAAAAGGCGCGCTGCATCAAATCGGGGCTGGTAATTGAACCCAGGCCGATGACAACCCAGGCGCCGATCCAGGGCAGCCATGCCTGCAGGGAGGACATCTCCTCGGGGAAGAAGTGAAGTTTTTCTTTGGGCACGGCGTTAACAAACGCATCCCATCCGCCCGCCAAGCTGATGGTCAAAGGGGTGAGAATCAGCACGCAGAGGATGACTATGAACACCTGGATTATGTCCGTAAGGCATACGGCCCAGAGACCGCCCAGAATCGTATATGTGCAGATCACGGCCATGGAGATGATGACGCAAGAGGTCAGATTCAGCCCAAGCAAGCTGGAACCCACTTTGGCAAAAGCGATGACTTGTACGGAAACCCAAATGGTAAAAGTGAAGCACATCAAAATTGTGGAAATGATACCAGCCCTATGGCCGTAGCGGACGTAGAAAAAATCGCCCAAAGAAAGCAGTTTCAGCTGCCAGAGGCGGCGCATGTAGAAAGCTCCGGCAACAGCCAGGCAGCTTGCGCCGCCCATGCTTACTATCACACCCCATTGGGCCGAACTGTCCCATATTCCGCAAACCAGCAGCGTGCCTGGATAGCCCAAAATAATGGCTCCCCCCAGCCAGCAGGCCGTCAAGGTGCCGGTGTTGAAGAACATGCCGAAGGAGCGCCCCCCCACCAGAAAATCTTCGGCTCCCTTGTTTCTGTTTTTCATTAAATAACCGACCAGTATCATTACTGCGAAGTAGCATAAAATTCCTATGATCACCCCTGTGCTTGCGTCCATACACACCTCCGGACTGAAAGGTTAATATGAGAATTGTCCTTGATTATACTGGTATCCGGTTTCAGCGAAAACAAGAAGTGGGTTACAGTATGAAACGTTTGTAAATTTCCGGCGCTTCCGGCCTGCTTGCATGCGGGGGAGAATGGCTGTAATCTGGAAAAAAGCGTGAGGCCCT
>CAZJFJ010000152.1:0-890 GCA_964545305.1 uncultured Desulfovibrionaceae bacterium | reverse complement strand
TTGCCTGAAAGGCCCCGGCTGGGGTTTGTGGCGGTTTATGAGTTGTTTATGCGGGGTTGTTTCGGATGGAATGGCTTTGCCAAGGCCCCCGTTTTTGTGGTAATTTTTTTCATGCCCTGCAGAGTGTGATTCTGCGGTGATTGTGCGGCCCGTTTTTACTCGCATTTGCCGGTTGCGGCTGGTGTTTGTTCAGAGGGGCAAGAGCTGGGGTTGCGCAGAGGGCGGAGCGCTTGCGGCGGATTCTGTTTGGCTGGTTTGCCGGTAATTTTGCAACAAAACGGAGATAATATGATCGGAGTGGGAAAGAGCGCCCGCGCGGGCTGTAAAATGATGTTATTTGGCATTGCCTGTGTTCTTGCGTTCTTCACGCATGTTTCCGGGTCTTCTGCGGAGAGTGTGGGACAGTCCGTTCTGGAGGCGAAGCTTGGAAAATTCGGCGCATTCACCAAAATGAACCCCGATGGCCTGATTTCCGTAAAGCTTTTGTATGGCGAAAAGGACATCAGTCAGGACAAGGACGTAACTTACCGTGAAGTTACCTTTGACGAACCTTCCGTAAATTTTCCCGTGGAAAACATGGAAACCTTGAAAATCAATCTTTATACCGGGGGCGCCAACTGCTGCCAGGGGTACTATCTGCTTGTTGCGGGGAAAGGGGCGCACGGAACCGGAGATTGCGCGGCCTATATCGAGCCCTACGACGGAGGGCTCGCGCTGAATATCGAGCCCGCCGGGTATGCGGCCATGGATTCCAGCTTCAAGGGATATCAGATTGAGGGCACGGATGTGTTTTTAAGCCGGGCCGAATCGTCCAGGTTTTCCCGCCTGCTGGTGTTTGCCGGGGGAAAATGGCGCACCGACAAAATTGGCGAATTTCCGGCCTATTACAG
>CAZJFJ010000151.1:0-4137 GCA_964545305.1 uncultured Desulfovibrionaceae bacterium | reverse complement strand
CCAGGCTACGCCCATTGTGACCATATTCTGGGTGTAGTTGTACAATGGGGAATTGGAGTCGTTGTCCATATAATAATAAGTGGTTTCAAGCGACCAGTCCTCGGCGAACCTCCACACCCCGCTTATTCCCGTGCGCCAGCGACGATCAATGCGGTCATTGTCTTCCAGAATGGAGGCTTTGCCGCGGTAGAATTCTTCCGCGTAACTTACGGAGGGCTCAATATCCACTTCATATGGAAGCTTGAAATTAATCCTGGCAGAGCCTTCCCAGCCGTCATAGCCGTAGCCCTTCTCCTTGGCCCAGCCCCCGGTATAGCGGCCTCCCAGCAAAACATGGTGGCGGTCTTTGGAAAAATAATACCGCAGATACTCGCCTGCCCAGCCATAAGTGCCATTGCGGTCTGCATCGTAATTGTAGATGCGGTGGTCAATGCCGCCGGTTGAAACAAGATGCAAATCGGAGGAAAGCGCCCAAGCAAAAGTTGCTTCAGGCCCTATGGCAGAAATGTTCTGATCAAACTCATAATCATAAATTTCGGCTTTTGCGCGCACATCCAGCAAAGTTTCCGAAGAAAGGCGGCGGAATCCGGCAGCGGCCCGCCCCCACTGCATTTCACGGCTCTTGTTGGCATCCAGTTCAGAATTTTCGTTGCCGCGCCAGTAAGCCTGCGTATCCCCAACCAGCCACCAGGGGCCTGTCTGATTCAAGCGCCAAGCCAGATCGAGGTTGGCTCCGGCATAAAGCCCGAATGTCTCGCGTTCCTTGGCGTTAAGCACGATCACGTTTGACCAGCTGCCAAAGTTGAGCATGTTTGAACTGGGCCCTTGGTTGGCGTTGGAGTCATACAAAACACCCGCGCTAACCTTGCCGTGCACCTGAAAGCGGCTATACCTGCTTTCAAGAGAGTCGAGAGAATCGAGGACCTCCTCCTGCGTGGTAACCCCATCCAGCTCAGGTACGCGGGAGGCATAGACCTCCGCCATCATTCTATCACCCAGGGCCATGTAAGCGGCGGAAATTTCAGTGTAAAATTCGGGCTGGGCAGGATAACGCTCAATCAGGCGTTCATAGGCCATTATCGCCCTGGTGTACCTTCCGCTCATCATCGCGGATCGAGCCAGCCCCAGGTTCACGCCGGGGTCTTCCGGCTGCTCGCGGACAAGCCGGATGTAAAGCGCGTAGGCGTCTTCCCCTTTATTGGCCTTAAGCAGGCTCAGGCCTTCCTGTTTGCTTTGTTCTATTGTGGTGCGGTAGTCGGGGCTGTCTTCCCCGGCCCAGGCAAAGCCGGGCCCGCCTACGAGAAGCAACGAGAGCCCGGCCCAAAAAACAAACGATATTCCTTTGCGCATATGCCCCTTCTCCCATGCATTTTATTTAGAGATCAACTCTTCGGCGACGACAACTGTTGCACCCATAAAAAAGCTGAGCACCGTATTTTTGTAGAGCATGCCACAACCGTGTGGCTATTGTTAGACAAACCGCCACTGCGGGCAATGTCTTCCTGTTTTTGCATATTTGCCGCTTAAAATCAGCATGGGCTTTTCATTCCCCTGCCCGGCCTAAACACGTCCCGCCCAATATGGATTCTATGAATTCTCCGCGTACAGGAAATTTTGTGTATCCATCCGGCGTAAGGATTTCCGGAACCCAGGCCTAGATGCCGAACCCTCCTCAAATCTGCCGGTTCTCCCAAAATCGTTCCCGCCGCACAATCTATAGTTCTGACTTCAAAAAACATGCGCTGAAAAGGAGGTCTTCTCCGCCGGTAACAAACAGCCTCCTCTATGTCTGCAATAGTTGCTGCTGACAGAGAACAGGACTGACGCTTTTCCGGAAAAACCAGAGGATAATACCGTTATTTAATTCATCTTTTACAGTTAAAACAAATGGGCGGACGGGTTCCGCCCTACCGGAATTATTTGAATATACTGTAAAAATGCCCTTTTTAAAAGGCCGTTTGCGGTAAAAAACAAATAAATTGATTAATGTTTTCATCCATGTTGACGCAGGACGAAGTTTTCAGGTCCGGCCTCTCCGGCACAAGCGTTTAATTTCAAAACAGCTTGCGCCAGGGCCGAAAACAGCCCTCCCATGCGGGATCATTTCCGTTTTTCAATTAACAGCCATTGCAGGCGGGCTGCTCATTGTTTCCGGCTGGGGCAAAGCCATCCGCTTTTATTGTTTTTTATTTCACAAACTTTTTCACATTGCCCGTATTGCTGAAAAAGCACCGCTCCCTTCATTTTTTTATTATAAATCATAAAACCCGCCAATCCTAGCAATAATATTTATTGCTTGTATTTACAGCTCCTATTATCCTGAGTACAAACTGTTGTTTTCTTAACTACAAGGAGTAAAAAATGAAGCGTGCAAAAATTCAAGATCAGTACGGCCTTTTCATCAACGGCGAGTGGCGGGAAGCCTCCGATAAAAAGACCTTTTCTACCTATTGCCCGGCAAATGGCGAACTGCTTGCACATTGCGCCGAAGCAACAGACTACGATGTGGACCGGGCCGTGAGCGCAGCCTGGGTTGCCTGGGAAGGATGGAAAAAAACCAGCGTGAATGAGCGGGCCGCCATACTTAACGCCATTGCGGACATCATTGACGCCAATAAGGAACACCTGGCCCTGGTAGAGTCGCTGGACAACGGCAAGCCCATCCGTGAAACTCTTGCCGTTGACATTCCCCTTTCTGCTGCGCATTTCCGCTACTTCGCCGGCGCCATACTCGCCGAGGAAGGAAGCGCCAAGCTGCTGGATGGAAACACGCTCAGCCTTATTTTACGCGAACCTATCGGCGTTGTGGGCCAGATTGTTCCCTGGAACTTCCCACTCCTAATGGCCGCCTGGAAGCTGGCCCCCGTGCTTGCCAGCGGCTGCTGCACGGTTTTGAAACCTTCAAGCAGCACCCCATTGAGCATCCTGGAATTGATGCGCCTTACAAAAGACGTTCTCCCGGCCGGGGTATGCAATATTATTACCGGCTCCGGCTCTAAATCCGGGCAGGCAATACTTGAACACCCGGGCTTCCGCAAGCTCGCCTTCACCGGCTCAACGGAAGTTGGCATCAGCGTGGCCAAGGCCGCAGCAAAAAGGCTGATTCCGGCCACTCTGGAGCTTGGAGGCAAATCCGCCAACATCTTTTTCCCGGACTGCAAATGGGATATGGCTATGGACGGCCTGCAGCTTGGCATTCTGTTCAACCAAGGGCAAGTTTGCTGCGCCGGCTCCCGTGTTTTTGTGCATGAAGATATTTATGACGCCTTTATTGAAGACGCCGTGAAACATTTTAACTCTATCAAGGTGGGCATGCCGTGGGAACCCGATACCCAGATGGGCTCCCTCATAAATGAAGTGCAGCTCAAAAAGATTTTGAAATATATGGAAATAGGCCAGAAAGAAGGCGCTGTAGTAGCCTGTGGAGGCAAACGGGCCACCGAGAACGGCATGGACAAAGGCGCATTCATGCAGCCCACTCTGCTGGTTGATGTGAACAACAAGATGCGGGTTGCCTGCGAAGAAATCTTCGGCCCGGTCGCCGTCATAATCAAGTTCAAAAGCGAAGAGGAAGTAATTAAAATGGCCAATGAAAGCGAATATGGCCTTGGCGGCGCCGTCTGGACCCGCGACATCAATCGCGCCCTCCGCGTTGCGCGCGCTATTGAAACCGGAAGAATGTGGGTAAATACATACAATACCATACCGGAAGGCGCTCCCTTCGGCGGCTATAAAAACTCCGGCATCGGACGCGAAACCCACAAAATCATTCTGGAACACTACACACAGATGAAAAACATTCTCATAAACATGGGAGAAGCTCCGTCCGGTTTTTATAATTAGAGCACTTCACATTTGAAATATCCGGCAGGGATTTTCTTAAAATCTTTGCCGCAACATTATGCGGGCGGATTTGGCCTTGCGTTGAGCAGTTATTTCAAGTGTTAATCGCCTTACTGATCTTCTGACAGGGGCAGTTGCAACTCAGCCTGCCCCTGCCAGAAAAAAAATCTGCTCCGCCCTCTGCGTGGCTCGCAAATCACTTACCAAACAGACTGCATCTCCCTCCGGCGGCAGACTTCAGAGCATTTCACACTTGAAATGCTCTGCAAGGATTTGTCTTCAAATCCTTGCCGC
>CAZJFJ010000150.1:0-4145 GCA_964545305.1 uncultured Desulfovibrionaceae bacterium | reverse complement strand
GGCAAGGATTTGAAGACAAATCCTTGCAGAGCATTTCAAGAGTAAAATGCTCTAAAATGATGCATTCATGGAAAACGTTTTCTGGTGTTGCAAAGTTTTGTTCCGCAACTCCGGCGGGGATGAAGCGGGGTATTGTCGTCTCGCTGTGTAAGCCGCGCCGCCCGTCCTGCAGGCATAGGCGGGTTTGAAAAAACATAAAACCGCTCGCATCCCGCCCAAACAACAGGGTGGGCACACAGGCGGATTACAACAAAAATGTAGTTATTCCAAGAAGGTAATATAGATCTGAATTGGGATGGGTCGCCTGTTTTTTGCAGACTACGCAGTTGCTCAAAAAGTGTTTGACAAACGTGTTTTGCTTTGCTATAAATAGCTCTAACAAAAGGCCGAATCCGGCTGTTTTCTGATGTTTCCCCTAAAATTATCTTTAAATATGTGCGCTAGCACGTTCTTGTTTCATGCCCATTTTCCGGGCCAAATCCCAGCATTGATGTTTCCCTGTTTAACCCTTTAACTTGTTCATATTTGCAGTTTCTTTCCATTTTATCCAACGTGCCGAATTTGCAGGCGGCAATTTGCGTCGCACTGCCTTGGCGCCCTTGTGTCCAACACATTGTTGAGGCTTGCCGAGGTAATGGGCGAGCCCATTCCTGAAACCCCGCAAAACCAGCAGGCCGCCCTTGGCGCGCTAGAACAGATTGGCAGCGAGGCAATCAATTCAGAGCAGCAGCTTTATGCGCTCTGCCGGCAGCAAAATCTCACCCGCAATCAGGCCGCGTTTTTAAAAGATGCTCTGGCTGGAAATGGAAAAGTTAATGGCGTGCCGATTGGTTTTGCCCTGAACACCTTGCAAAAACATAACCCCGCGCTCGCAGAAAACCCCGCCGCACTGCTGAACGCCACTCAACAGCTTGCACGCTACTGGCCTGAGGGAATGACCCCAAATTATAAAAATGTAACCGAGCAGGCTGAAGGGTATGCCTCGCTGCATGATGCAAGCTCCGGGTATCAAGGCCTGCCCGGCTTGGCAGAAGAGATGCGGGCTAAGAGCAAAAACATGACTCCGGTTGGTTTCAACACCGGGCAAAACACTCCCTACGGCCTGCCTGCTGAAAATGAGCCGTCTTCTGCAAATGCTCCCATTTATTACGGTAGTTTTAATGAAATGATGGCAGACCCTGAAGTAACCCGGCGTATTGAGGAAGACAAGCTTTTGCCAGTGGTTCTTGAGATGATATCCAACCCGGAACAGGGCGAAGCTGAACTTAAAAGGCTGGAAGAATCGGGTGAAATCAGTGAATTTGACGCATTACACATGCGTGCCCTGGCCCAAACTTATGGGCCGGAATTAGGCGGAACCCAGACGAGCTTGGAGAATCGGCTGGATATGGCGAACGAGCTTGCCCAGTCAGGTGAGCAGGACGTGTTGCTGGTTGGCAGACCTGAAGACAAAGAGGAGCTTGAATCGATCCTGGATGCCAGAGAAGCCGAGCGTTCGGAAAAGCCGGATTACCAGAGCGAGGATGAAGAGTTTCGAAATACCCGCAAGCAATTGAAGGAGATTGAGCAAGCCAGGGGCATAAAATCTGATTTTCATGACAATCTCATAGGAGCCTATGATTATTGCCGGACAGCTGGATTTTCCCCTGAACAGGCCAAAGAATTCATCCTCTCCAATCCGGAAATGGCTTCCCTGACCGGGCGCTATCAACGATTCATTGAACAGTCGGGCGGGCTGGAAAGCATAAGTGAAGATCAAGCCGCAGAGTTTCTAAATGAGCTTCATGGAGAAAAAGGCGCTCAGTTGGTCTTCCCCCATCTGGATGAGAACGGTAATCCTGACTTTAAATATCGGGCTGAACTCTCGCTGCCCAATTTCATGGCCGGGACCATGGTTGGCGTAGTCAAGTCTGGGGTATTTGCCGCTAAAGAGGTTCTCACTTTGTGTGGCGGCTTAATAAGCCTGGCCCCGATGTACGCTTACGACAAGGCCACAGGGTCGAATACTTTTGATGAAAACCCGGTAATTGAGCTCGCCTACGCCCTGAGATACATAAAAGACAACCCTGAAGAGTTTATGGATGCGGTTGGTGAAGCATTTTGGGAATATGATGCCCAGGTGGCAGAAAACGGCCAGGGTGACGGCTATAAACTGGGTGTTAATTTGGGCGAACTCTTGTTTGCTGCGTATGGAGCACACTTGGGCAAGGTTGGCACTTTTAAGAGTACAGCCAAACTGAGCAAGACTACAGCCAAACTGAGCAAGACTGTAGCCATCAAAGTTTTACCTAAACTGGATAATGTGTTGGGAGAATCACTGTATGCTGCTGAAAAGGCCGTTGGCAGAAAAAAAATTACGGCCTTTTGCGACTCCAAGTTTGGCAAGGAACTGTTTGAGTGGCGTAGAAGTGAAAATAAAACATATCTTGCTAAAAAACCACATGAAGTACCATATGATCACAACTATCTTCGCAATCCAGATTCTAAAACCCTGGTTTTGGGCTTTGATCCGCATTATGCCAGAGTCGCTCAGCAAGATAATTTAGCCTATTTTAAAATTAATGACAGAATGTGGGGGAATAATTCGCAAACTGTAAATCTTGAAGAAAATATGAAAGTACTTCGGTATTGTATGGAAAATGGTTATGAAATCAAATTCAGCAATCGCCCTTTCCTCCTTAGAGACGAGACAATGTTTCTGGAGGAAGTAAATTTCTTGAAAAAAGATGGGTATACGTTTAACCTATTTTCAAAAAAGGCAAACCCGCCAAGGAAATAAAATGCAAGAATATAAATGGCAAGAATTACCACTTGGAATGGAGCCATATAATGATGAAAGGCGGCTAGAACTTATAAACCTTGAAGATAAAAAAGGCAGTAACAGAAATACCATTGTTACAGCCGAGCGGGAAGCAGAAGACTTTAGGTTGTATCGAAACGGGCAAAGTAATGAAATTCGCTATGGTTGTCAAAAGGGTAATATAATGCCAATCAAGCTAGAATGGGCCATAAATGCTGAATCATGCTATAGGGTTACTACCCATGCCAGGGTCTGGTACATAAGACGGGCCATGTATAATCATATCTGGGTCTTTGATGAAGCAGGAATCATAATTTACGACACCCACCCAGGCGGCCCTTTGTGGGAGCCAGAAGGCAGGGAAAAAACCGTTGAAAGCATTATTGAATATTACAAATACGAGCTTGGCACCAGTGACCCGCGAGATTTTTTGCAAGAAGACGAGGAGCTTGACCAGCGCTATCTTGCTGAAAAAAAACAGAACTTGAGCGAGGCGGAGTTTGCGTATTGGCAAAAACATCATGCAAGTGATGATGGGGACCTGCTCAAAGACCTGTTTGCCGGGCACAACATTCCCATAACCAAGTTCACGTTTGAAGACCATCAGCATCTGGACAACTTCACCGCCCTGCTCAAAACCCCGAAAAAGAGCTTGCGCCTAAGCAGAGTTAGAGGCAACTACACCCTGGAAGCCAAGGGGCTGTTTGGTTACAGGCAGCTGTTCAAACGCTGGTGGGGCTTTATCAACAAAGCCGACCGAGTGCCAAGATTTCTTCCCTTGGATGAATTGCTGCGCCTGTTAAGCAGCTATTTGAAGTACTCCCCCTCAGCCATCAAAAATCAACTTCCACCTCAGCTGATAACTGAAATGCAAGAATATGAATGGGAAGAATTGACCCTTGAAATGCAGCCATACGACCTTGAGCGTTGGCTGGAGCTTATAGAGCTTGGCGACAAAAAAGACAGTAATGGGGTCAGCATTGCCACGCCTGAGCAAAAGGCAGAAAAGCATCAATTATATCGAAACCGCAGCGAGAATAAAGTCCGGCTTGGTTGTCAAAAAGGCAATATTCTGCCCATTAAGCTGGAGTGCGCTACGCACGCTGAAGGGCTTTATAGGGTTACTACTCAAACCATGGCCTGGTATATAAAACATGGCAAGATTCACCATGCTTGGATATTTGATGAAGCAGGAAGAGTGATTTACGACACTCGCCCCAACAGCCGTAGAAGGGAATTTGGCGGCATATTGTCTTTTGTTGAAGACATTATTGAATATTACAAATACGCGCTTGGCACCAGTGACCCGCGAGATTTTTTGCAAGAAGACGAGGAGCTTGACCAG
>CAZJFJ010000149.1:0-4196 GCA_964545305.1 uncultured Desulfovibrionaceae bacterium | reverse complement strand
GGGAATTGAACCCGCGTCCGAGAATACTCCACGCAAAGCTTCTACAGGCTTAGGCCAGGTTTCAAAGTCTTACCGCAGGTTTTGCCCCTGACCGGGCGGCATGCGGCCAGCCTGTTAAACGTCTCGCCCCGGCAGTAACAGACGCCTGTAGGAGCCAGCCCGATAAGTGTTTTTAGAGTCCAAGGAAAATATCAGGCGTCATTCCCGTGAACCCACTGCTTAATTAAGCAGCGTATGCGTATGCGTAATCGTCGTTGGCAATTACATTTTTGCCGCTTTTAACGAGGCCAGCGGCGCCTCGGCCTGCAACTTTGGTTTCTGCACCCCCGTCGAACCCAGGGCGCCCCCAATCTCCGCTAAGAATATAAAGCCTAAACAGCGCTTTGACAAGTGCTTTCATGCTCTTATTCGTATTGACAGCTTTACGGCATAGATGTATTACAAGGTTATCTTACAACTAGCCGCATACATTTTAGGAAAGAAATAATGGATTTACGAAAACCTCTATTTGTAAAAATAAGCCAGCACATTCTGGAAGACATCTGCACGGGAAAATATCAGGACATACTCCCAGCGGAGCAGGAGCTTGCTGAGCTTTACGGGGTAAGCCGCCCCACCGTGCGCAGCGCCCTGCAAAAATTGAATGAAGAAAATATTGTGACCACGCTGCACGGGCGCGGCACGTTTATTGCCAGGTCACAACGCGACTATCACCTGCGCATAGACAAGATGAAGGGCTTTTACCAACTGCTGGTTGATGCCGGGCATAAAGTGAGCCTGAAAGAAGAAGGGCACGACAGGCTCGATAAGCTTGAGGCGGACTATGATCTTCCGGCTGCATTCAGGGAGGGAAGCGTTCACCGCATCCGGAGAATGCTTTTTTCTGACGGTGCGCCAAGCGTTTATCTTGAGGAATATATCCCGGAAAGCTATCTTAAAACGTGGGACTTTGATGGTTTGCCCAATTCAATTTATGATATCGCCGTCAAGCTGACCAACCACAAAATCAAATACACGCTCTCGGAATTTTTTCCTGTGCTGCCTCCTGAACTGGTGTTGTCGCTATTCGGGGTGAGTAATGGAGTTCCCATATTTATGGTTAAAGAGGCCCATTTCAACATGATGAACAATATCATGGTTTATTCGCAGGTGTATATCAACACCAACAACCAGAAGGTGAATCTGGCTGTTGTAAGAACTCGTTAATTCCCGTTAAGGGAGAAATATAGGAGGATAAAATGGAATTAACGGATATTCTGGCGGCTGTGGTCACACTGTTTGACGCCATTGGGGAGGGGCTTGTCGCGCTGGCGCTTGGCTTTGCTTCCGCCCCCACCGGGGTGGGTTTTTTGGTTGGCGCCCTTTTGGTGATTGTGTTCAAATCAGTGGTGCCTGTCAGTTTTGAGGTAGAGTCGCTCACCGTGGTGTCCAGGCTTGGCAACAAGGATTGGACAACCATGTGCTACATTGTCCTGCTTGCGGGGCTAATTGGGGCTTTGCTTGGAGCTGTTGGGCTTTTCGGGCATATTGTGGCCTTTATCGATGGCCCGATTCTTTCCGGCATGATGTCGGGAGTGGGGTTGATTCTTCTTTTCGTGGCAGTAGACACCTGCAAGGACAATAAAATTATCGGGCTTGTTTCCATAGTTGTTGCTGTGGCTACTTTTCTGTTGCTTTCCAACGATGAAAACAATCTGATTTACGCACTTGTGGCCAGCATTCTGGCTAGCGTGGTGGCTGCCCGTTTTGTTCCATTCGAGCCTATTGTAAGCGGCGAGCACAAAAAAGAAAAAATACGGCTCATTCCCCTGGATGGTTTCAAGTTTCTCAAGTCTCCCAAGGTTATTCGCGGCGTTCTCGCCTTGCTTGCGTTGCGCGTAGGAACCAGTATCGCTTATTCGGGAATAGACAGCCAGCTTGCAAACCAGCCGGTGAACGTTGATCACACAAACATTATCGCGGGTCTTGCCGGGGCCTCCTCCGCCTTGTTCGGCGGCGCGCCGATAGAGCCAATCATTTCTGTAACTGCGGCGGCTCCAAACCCGCATTATTCTGGAGCTTTGATGATGGTCATTGTTGGCATTATGCTGCTTTTCGGTTTTCTGCCGAAGCTCGCCAGGTTTGTGCCCATGGCCTCAATTGCCGGTTTTCTTTTTCTGCTTGGCGCTTTTATCGCCATTCCGGAGAATATTTCCGGTGTTATTACTGAAGGCGACGCCATTAGCGGCCCGGTTACAATGGCTGTAACGGCTGCGACTGTTGACCCGTTTTTGGGAATGCTGTGTGGTATAGCTGTGCGCTTTTTGATGGGAGTTCTTTAAAGTTAGAGGAGAAAATACTATGGCTGGTAAATGTGCTTTGTTGATTATTGACATGCAATATGACTTTTTGGCAAAAGACGCTCCTGTGCATTGTGTGGGAGGGCTTGAAATGGTGCCTGGCGTGAAAACGCTCGCCGCCGCCTGCCGCAAGAAAGGCATCCCGGTTATTTACACCCAGGAAGTTCACCGCCCCACAGGCATTGACATGGGAAGGGAGCTTGACGGCAACGAACCCGACCATTGCCTGATTGGCGGCAAAGGGGTTGAAATACATGCAGACCTGACCCCGGAGCCGGGCGACTATCTGGTGGCCAAAGTCAGATACGACGCCTTTCTTGGCACCGATCTGGTCTTCCTGCTGAACGGCCTTGGTGTGATGCCGGGCGATACTTTGATACTTTGCGGCGTTGCCTCCAATGTGTGTGTGCACTACACCGGTGCCGGGGCGCATCAGCGCGACTATCGTGTTAAAGTGGTGGATGATTGTTGTGCCGGAAGCAGCATTGAAGAACACGAAGCCGCCATGCGACAGCTTAATTATTTACAGCATGGGGCCCGCATAAATCTCAAGCAGGCTTTGGAATTCATTGGCTGATTGTTGATTTTTCAGATTAAAAAAATGTTTACCGGCTGCCGTCAAATTTACTTTTCCTAATTTTGACGGCAGCCTCTTACATTGCGTGAACCGGTTGTATTTGGAACTTATAGTAGTTTTGAACATAACCGGGCGGGCGGCCAGTTCCTGAAGGGATGCCCCGACCCTTGATATTGCTTTGGGCGGGTGTGGAGAAAAGCGCACGCGGCATTTTTCTACTGGAATTGGGAGGGCTTCAAAGCACCTGTTGCCAACAAATTAGAGTTGCCCTTCTACATAAAAGAAACCGGCTAAATGCCGGTTTCTTTTATGTTCTGTTCTTACTCTCTGCTTAGGCTTTTAATTATTTCCTGCAGTTCATCTATCATCTGCGCCAGTTGGTTGACTGCGCTATTCGCATTTTCCAGGGAGTTGGACATGTTTTCTGCAAAGACCCTGATTTCTTCCGTAGTGTTGGATATTTCATCCGAAATGGAGGCTTGTTCCTGTGAAGCTTGTTCAATAAGCTGCATCTGGTTTTCTGTGGAAGAAACTATCTCGCCTATTTTTGCAATTGCTTCACCGGATTCGCCAGCCTTTTCCGTGCTGTGGCTTACCACATTTGCAACTTTTTCCATTTCAGTAACAGACTGCAAGGTGCTGTTTTGCATGGCCTGGATGGCATCGCCAACTTCTTTGGTGGCCAGCATAGTCTTTTCTGCAAGTTTTCTTACTTCATCCGCCACCACGGCAAACCCCCGGCCCGCATCGCCGGCTCTGGCGGCTTCAATGGCGGCGTTCAGGGCAAGTAAGTTGGTTTGATCTGCGACATCGTTAATAACGGTCATTACATGCCCGATGTTTTCGGCGTGCCTGCCAAGGCCGGAAATATTCTCATTCATATTGTTGGTGTGATTGTTTACTTCGTCGATGCTGCTGATGACATCCCGCACAACTTCACCGCCTTGTTCTACTTCCGATCTGGCGATTTCCGCTCTTTCCATGGCTGCGCCTACACTGTTCACAATCACTCTGGTGCTGTTCATCAATGATTCCATCTGAACGGAGGCATTGGCAGTGCGCTCTCTCTGTTCGGCGCCGTCGCTGTGAATCTGGGCAAGGCTTCCTGTCAGGGCATCAGAAGCCTCCTGCACCTTCAGGATAACCCCGGACAAACGGTTCGATGCTCTCTGAAGCGCTTCAGTTTCCGCGTCACATGCCGCGCTGTTCGCTTCTTCTGCCCTGTTGAGAGCTTCCTCTGCATTTTTCGCCATTTCCTCGGCTTCCTGGGTTTTTTCTTC
>CAZJFJ010000148.1:0-4353 GCA_964545305.1 uncultured Desulfovibrionaceae bacterium | reverse complement strand
CGCGCGCATTGCCAAAAAAGTCTGCGGCAACACCGTGATTACCTATCAGGGCGAAAGCATTGACCTTACCCCGCCCTGGAACAAGCTTTCCTTCTACGAAGCGCTTGAAACCATTGGTGGGCACAACCCGGCCTTTTTCATGAACTATGATGAACTGAACGCCCACCTGGAAAAACGCGGAGAAAAAAGCCTGCCCGGCGACCCGCTCGGCAAGCTCCAGGCAAAGCTCTTCGACCTTGATGTTGAGGCCAAACTGGTGCAGCCTCACTTCATTTACCATTACCCGACCGACATTTCACCTCTCGCCCGCCGAAACGATGAAAATCCGGAAATCACCGACCGCTTCGAACTGTTCATTACCGGTCGCGAGCTCGCAAACGCCTTCTCCGAGTTGAACGACCCCATGGATCAGCGCGGACGCCTTGAAGCACAGGTGCAGGAGAAGGAGGCCGGAGAGGAAGAAACTCATAATATGGACGAAGATTTTCTCAGGGCGCTTGAATATGGCATGCCTCCTGCAGCCGGAGAAGGAATTGGCATTGACCGGCTGGTCATGCTGATGACCGACTCGGCCTCAATCAGGGAGGTCATCATGTTCCCTCTCTTAAAAGCAGAACAATAAATGCGTTTTGTCCTTTTTGTCGCTTCGCGCTACCTGTTTTCGGTGCGCAAGCAGACCTTCATTTCACTGATTTCAATCATCTCCATGCTGGGGGTAGCCCTGGGTGTGGGGGCCCTGATTGTAGCCATAGGAATCATGAACGGCTTCACCCAGGAGTTGCGCGACAAAATCCTGGGGGTGAACGCGCACGGCATTCTCGCATCCATAAACGGAGTGGTGTTCAACCCCGACATTCTGGTGAGAGAAGTTGAAACCGTGCCCGGAGTGGTAGCCGCCACTCCGTTCATCTATTCCGAAGTGATGATTTCCACGCCGGCAGGCGCGAAAGGCCTGGTTTTGCGCGGAATTGACCCGGCTTCCGCAAAAAAAGTGCTGGGGGTTCTGGGCAATGTGGACAATGAAGCCCTGCTGGCCCTGAACAAGCAGGAAGGGAGCGCGCCCGGCATAATCATTGGCGAAGAACTGGCCAAAAAGCTGAACCTTCAGCCCGGCTCCCGGGTGAACATGCTCTCCTCCTCCGGAGAACGGACAACCTCAGGGTTTCAGCCGGCCATCAGGCCGTTCAAAGTGGTCGGCACATTTCGCACCGGAATGTTTGAATTCGACTCCTCGCTGGGCTTTATCGGCCTTGAACCGGCGAGAGACCTGCTGGGGCTTCCCGGCAACATGGTCAGCGGGCTGGAGCTGATGGTCAAAGATGTATACGCTGCGGACAAAACCATGGACAATGTAATTGAGCACATCCACAACTTCGATCCTTCGGGCACCCAGGCTCTTTACGCCCGCAACTGGATGGAGATGAACGTGAACCTGTTTGCCGCGCTCAAGCTTGAAAAGATAGCGATGTTCGTAGTGCTGGCCCTGATTGTTCTGGTAGCCTCATTTTCGATTGTAACCACCCTGATCATGCTGGTTATGGAAAAAACCAAGGATATCGCCATTCTGATGTCCATGGGCGCCACCAGGAAAAAAATCCGCCATATTTTCATTGCCCAGGGAATGATTATCGGCACAATAGGCACCACGCTTGGCTTCATAGCCGGACTTACGCTCAGTTTCCTGCTCAAGCATTACAAATTTATCGAATTGCCGGCGCAGGTTTACCCGATGGACACCGTGCCCATGCTGCTTTATCCGCCCGACCTGATAATTATCGCAGCAGGCGCAATGCTGATCTGCTTTCTCGCAACCATATATCCGGCCTGGAAAGCTTCCGGGCTTGAACTTGCCGAGGCGTTGCGTCACGAATGATGAATTACAATTCTCCAGTTGCAGTATCTGAGCAAACCAGTTATGTTTACCGAATATGCGGGGTGTCGAAATATTTCGATGCGCCTGCGGGGCGGGTGCAGGTACTGTCGGACATAAATTTTAATGTGCTCGCAGGCCAGACTGTTGCGATTCTGGGTTCTTCCGGGTCGGGCAAAACCACCCTGCTTCACCTTTTGGGCATGCTGGACAGCCCGTGCCAGGGAAATATATTTTTAAACAACCAGGATTTGGCGCTTTTAAGCTCTTCTGAAAAAGCGGTGCTGAGGAACCGGACTATAGGATTTGTATTCCAGTTCCACCACTTGTTGCCGGAATTTTCCACCCTGGAAAACGTGGCCATGCCGGGAATTATCGCAGGAATCTCCCGCAAGGAAAGCCAGGACAAAGCAGCTTCAGCTCTTGAACTTGTAGGGCTTGGTCATAGGATTAAACACAGGGTCACCACCCTGTCCGGAGGCGAAAGGCAGCGGGCCGCAATTGCCAGGGCTATTCTCATGAAGCCAAACGTGCTTCTGGCAGATGAGCCCACCGGCAACCTGGACGAGCAGACAGGAGCCAGCGTTGCAGAGATGCTGCTTAAGTTGAACCGGGAAATAGGCATGACCATAATTATGGTGACCCATAATCTGGAACTTGCCAATTTAATGCAAACAAGATGTGAATTAAGGTCGGGAGTTCTGTATGGGCAAAATGGTTAAGTTTGGCTTCGTGCTTGCTATTCTGGCTATTTGCGTTGTTGCTTTTGCTTCCATTGCAAATGCTCAGCAGCAAAAGGGTGCTCCCCGCGTGGCCATGGTAATCCTTCCCTTTCAGGTAAACGGTAATGAGGAAACCCAACGCATAGGGGCCCAGTTGCCGGAAACCCTTTCCACACGGCTTTCCGCCCGCGGCATCCCGGTGCTCCCCCCCGATCGCACCCAGCAGATCATCCGTGAACACGGCATTGATACCGCCAACTTTTCCGCCATCCGAGCATTCGGCCAGAAAGTAGGCGCGTCCCACGTTGTCTACGGCACTTTTAACCAGCTTGGCGAAGATATTTCCATTGATGCCCGCCTGCTCAAGGTCGCCGGTTCAGGGGATCCGCAACCCATTTTCATAGAACGCAGCGGAACCATGAATGCAGCGGCGGCAATTGACGACCTGGCCGGAAGAATTTTCAATAATGTGGCGAACCGCCAGGTTCTTTCCGATGTGGAAGTTCGTGGAGCCAAGACCCTTGACCCCGATGTGATCATTATGCGCCTTACCTTGCGCAAGGGCGATGCAGCGGACGCCCAGGCCATAGACCAGGAAGTAAGGAGAATATGGGATCTGGGTTATTTCAGCGACGTGCAGGCCAACCTGGAAGAGCGCCCCGGAGGTATGGTTCTGGTTTACACGGTCAAGGAAAAGCCGCTAATTGAAAATATCATTATTGAAGGCAACAAAGACCTGGATGAAGACGATATCTTGGCCGCCATGAGCACCAAGACCGGTTCAATAATGAACGACAAGGTCCTGGTGCAAGACCTGCAGAAAATCACCGAACTTTACCGTCAGGAAGGGTTTTACCTGGCAAAGGTTTCCCACCGCATCCAAGGCGATGGCCCTTCCGCCAGCCTGGTAATCGAGGTTGACGAGGGGAACCAGCTTTACATAAAGGAAATAAAGATTGAAGGCGCGGAAGAACTTTCAGAGTCCAGCATAAAAGGCGAACTGGCATTGCAGGAACGCGGCTGGCTGTCCTGGTTCACCGGAACCGGAGTCCTTCAGGAAGAATATCTGGACCGCGACACCTCCGCCATTTCAGCTTATTATATGGACAGGGGCTTTCTCCGCGTAGGTGTGGGGGCACCTGACGTAGTTTATGAAGAAGATGGAATTATCATTACCTTCCATGTGCGCGAGGGCCCCCGCTTCAAGCTTGGAAAGGTTACTTTTGAAGGGGATCTGATCGAACCCGAAGACAAGCTTTCCGAACTCATCGCGCTGGATGACATGGCGGGACAAGATGAATATTTCAGTCTTACGGTCATGCAGGACGATACGAAAAAACTGACCGACTTCTACGGAAACTACGGGTACGCCTATGCGGAAGCCTCCGGCAACCCGGTAATCCCCGAGGGTGAAGAGGCTATTGTAGACGTTGTTTATTCCATTGAAAAAAATCAGCGTATGTTCATCAATACCGTACAAATTGAAGGCAACACCCGCACCCGCGACAATGTGATCTTGCGTGAAATGCGTCTGGTTGACGGGGACATGTATGAGGCCAAAAAGCTGCGCCGCTCGGTAGAAAGACTGCGGAGCCTGAATTACTTTGAAGTGGCGGATGTGGACATTCTGCCCACCGGCCAAGAAGACGAGGTTGACCTTAAAATACGGGTAAAAGAAAAGAACACCGGCATGATCTCGGCGGGCGTGGGCTATTCCACCTACTCCAAGATCGGCTTTGGCGGCACCATAATGGAACGCAA
>CAZJFJ010000147.1:0-4379 GCA_964545305.1 uncultured Desulfovibrionaceae bacterium | reverse complement strand
CTTTCCATCTTATTTTTGCCGCAAACCTGTCTCATGAAGCAGGACCAGCTATAATAAAGATCCTATATTCCATTTATAACCTTGCTTTCTAAAAGTTGACTGCTCGTCATTTCTTTTATCCAGATGTAGTTTGTTTCACTTTTTTATCTAACTAACAAAACAATCCCTGCCTCATATAACAGATACATTATTGGTGCGAAGTTTGTCGAGATAATCTGCCCATTCCTGCATCATTTTCCTGCGTTCGTCCATATATTCAGCTCGGTTGTAAGCCAGGCGCACAGCATCTTGCTCTTTGTGGGCAAGTTGGGCTTCGATAAAATCAGGGCGGTAGCCGAGTTCATTCAAGTTAGTGCTGGCCATTGCCCGGAAGCCGTGCAGGGTCATTTGCTCTGGAGTATACCCGATGCGACGCAGTGTTGCCAAGGGACCGGCATCGCTCAGGGTAGCTGTCTTGGCCCGAATGCTTGGGAAGAGATAGCGACCATCCCCTGAAAACTGGTGAAGTTATTTGAGCAAAGCCACAACCTGAGTTGCAAGCGGTACTGCGTGAGGCACCCTGGTTTTTACCCTGGCCGCAGGGAGACGCCAGATGGCCCCATCAAAGTCTACCTCCGCCCATTCGGCAAGCCTAAGCTCGGTGGGGCGGGTGAAGACGTAGGGCAGTATTTTCAGGTAGTAGTGGATAGAGGGATGGGCGTGGACCTCATCAATTTCCCGCAGCAGTTGCCCGATTTCTTTGGGATCGGTGGTCGCGGGGTGATTCTTCTGCCGGTTAGGACGGATAGCCCTGCTCAAGCCGGTTGCCGTATTGTGGGGAATATGTCCGACGATTCGCGCATATTCCATAATCTGGGAGCTCAACCCGGCAATGCGGTGGGCAGTATCAATCTTTCCGGCTTGCTCAAATGGTCTAATCACCTCAAGGAAATTGATCGGAGCGAGTTCGCCTACCGGAGTCTTGCCAATAACCGGAAAAAGGTTGTTTTCAAGATAACGCAATAGTTTTAACGCGTGCTTATCGGTAAGTGACGGAGCGTGTGAGGCGTACCAGTCCCGTGCGATCCGCTCAAAAGAGTCCCGCGCTTCTGTTCAGCCTGAGCAGCGGCTATTTTCTGTTCCTTTTTGTGCTCCCCTGGATCAATGCCCATAGCGAGCAGCTCCTTGGCTTCATCTTTGCGTCGCCGCGCCCCCTTCAGGGAAACGGCAGGGTAGGCACCAAAGCTGAGATTCTTTTGTTTGCCATTGAAGCGGTATGCTAATCGCCAGAGCTTACCACCTGCCGGGCTGATAAACAGGAAAAGCCCGTCCCCATCGGACATTTTTTGGGGTTTATCACGAGGCCTCGCGTTTTTAACGTTGATATCTGTGAGTTTCATGACGTCTATTGGTATCCTGTAGGTAGATTTTAAAAACATGCCCTCTAAAGAGCGTTGACCTGCCTTATCTACCTACACTTATACCTACAAGGCACCTGGATGTTGATGGAGTTTGTTGTTGGATTCCGGACGAACAGAAAAGGCCGGTATCGCTAAAACTAGTGATACCGGCCTTTTGGGGTCCTTTTCGGACAAATTTGTGGTGCCGAGGGAGAGAATTGAACTCCCGACACGGGGATTTTCAGTCCCCTGCTCTACCAACTGAGCTACCTCGGCACACCTTCCGGGCTTTGCCCGTTGGGTCAGAGGTCTATTTAGGCAAAATATCCACACTTGGCAAGTCTTTTTTTCCCTTATTTTAATTTGCCTCTGAATAAGCCTTTGTTTTTTGCCCGAAAGTCTTTCGCAAAACCCGTTTTCAGGCGTATTTTCAGAAGCTTGGCAACAGGATTGGCAGAATATTTTCATTGGTGCTCAAAAGGCTGGTCTTACATGATTCTCCATGCTAAGTTCCAAATCATGTTCGATTCGTATCAGTTATACCTGTTTTGCATCACTTCTGTTCTTCTCGCGCTCACCCCCGGGCCGGACATTCTCACTGTTGTTGCGCGCGGCATTTCACAGGGGCGCAAGTCCGCGCTGGTTGCCGCGGCCGGGTTTTCTCTCGGATGCCTGAATCATACCATGATCCTGGTGCTGGGCATGGCCGCCTTGTTAAAAGCTTCGCCCACAGCTTTCAGCGTGATTAAATATCTGGGGGGCGCGTATCTCGTCTATATCGGCATTCAAATGTTCCGCCACCGCAAGCATCTGCTCGCTCTGCGCGCGAATATGGAAACAAACCTGAAAAAAGTATTTATCCAAAGCATCTTGGCGAATCTGCTCAACCCCAAGGTTGCTTTGTTTTTTCTGGCCTTTTTGCCCCAGTTCGTAAACCCGGAGTTCGGCCATCAGAGTTTGCAGCTGTTTTGCCTTGGCCTAATATTCATGCTGGTCACTTTGGCGGTTTTTATTATTATGGGTCTTTTTGCGGGAACCGTTGGAAACAGGCTGAAGGAACATCCCAAGATATTTTCCGGAATGCAGGGGCTTACCGGTATTTTTTTGATTGGCCTTGGCCTGCGGCTGGCCTTGCAGAAGCTTTAGGTCTGTTCGTGCTTGAAATGTTCTGCAAGAAGTTAAAATTTTTGCTGTGCAATATCCGCCCACAGGCTGCTTATGTCAATGTTAATTGCTCTGATTGCCGCCGGGGCTGGGCAAGCAGGTGGATTATTTGTCCCTTTTGAGTTAGAGTTCTTACCGCTGTCAATTTTCATAAAGGAGCCTACATGAGTCTTCCCAACTATCTTACCGGCAAAGAATATGACGATCTGGACGAATTCCTGGCTGTGAAGGCCGAACCCATGGGCGGGATACCCGGCCTCTCATGGCTGGACGGGTTTCTTGTTGCCGTGGCCGTAAGCCCGGAAAAAATCGACCCCGAAGAATGGCTGGCCTATGTGTGGACTGACGGGGAAGACGACTCGCAGTCTCCTTTTGCCAGCATGGATGATGCTAAATACCTGATTGGCCTGGTGATGCAGCATTATGAGGGCATTGAAAACTGCATTGCTCAAAATCCGTTGCATTTAAAGCCCATTTTGCTGGAAGACCAGGACGATCCGGAATTGCCCGATCTTTCGGGCTGGGCTTCAGGATTCATGGACGGCTTGGCTCTGCGCCTCGACCAGTGGCAAGAATTGATTGACTCGCCTGATCATCAGGTTCTGCTTCTGCCCATATTTTTGTATGGAACTGATGCAGGTGAAGAAGAATTGATTCAGGAACCTGATTTTAACGACCCTTTATTCATGGCCGAAGAGCTTCCCCAGACTGTGGGGGCCATCCGCGATTACTGGCGGAAGCAAAAGGATAAATAAATTTGATTTTCCTGAAGCCAGCCTATAGTCAATCTGCTTCTATGCCGATCAGGTTTGGAACAGGTAGCGCCTGAAATAGCGGCTTGCCGGAGGCCAAGGCCCGCCTGCGTCTATTTCGTGGCAAGTTTTTTAGAATCTTTGCCGGGCATTTCATGCCCGGAGCGTTTACCATAAATGCAGCTTGATAAATCACGGTCAAACGCATATATGCATATACATGGAGTATGTAAAAGGAAGCATCATCCAGGAAAGGTAGGGGACTGAACAAATGCTTGTTATTGTTGGCTTCATTGTTGTAATGGCTGCCGTTATGGGCGGCTATATCGCCGCTGGCGGCGTCCCCCTCATGGTCTGGCAGCCCCCGGAATATGTTATCATCGCCGGGGCCGCTCTTGGTTCCTTTGTTGCTTCAAGCACGTCTTTTTCACTCAAACTCGCCATGAAAGGGCTCAAAGAAAGTGTTCTGGGCAAGCCCATCAGCAAAACCCATTACCTTGAAATTCTTGCTCTTTTGCACTCCCTGTTCACAAAAATGTACCGTGAAGGCATTGTGAGCATTGAAAAGGATATTGAAAATCCCGAGTCAAGCTCTCTTTTCCAGGGCTATTCCTCCGTTGCCAAAGACAAGACCATTGGCCTGTTCATTGGCGACACTTTGCGGGTATTGCTTTCGGCAGGCAACCCCGCCGAGTTGGATAAGCTTATGGCTTCAGACATACAAGTGATGACCGATGAAAACATGATTGCCCCGCATGAAGTAGGCCGCACCGCCGAATCTTTGCCCGGCATGGGTATTGTTGCGGCGGTTCTGGGGGTAACTCTTGCCATGTCCAAAATCAACGCCCCGCCGGAAGAGCTGGGCCACGCCGTTGCGGCTGCGCTGGTGGGCACGTTTGTCGGTATTTTGCTCTGCTATGGTTTTGCCGGGCCGTTGGCTGCAAAAATGGAGAACATGGCCAGGGAAAAAAAATTCTATTACAATGTAATCAGAGAAGCTGTGGGCGCTGCGGTTCGCGGCTCGGCTCCAATCATTGCCCTGGAGTACGGGCGGCGCGCCATTCCCTACTCCTTCCGCCCCACC
>CAZJFJ010000146.1:236-4384 GCA_964545305.1 uncultured Desulfovibrionaceae bacterium | reverse complement strand
CTTATGAAATTTCCTATTTCTTTAATGCCCTGGAGATAGTGTAATGACAAACAGCCCGATAAAAATGGGTATTATCGGTGCAGGAAATATGGGAGGGGCCTTTGCCAAGGCCCTTTCCCAGCTGCCGCATGTGCACCTGTTCATTTACGACCGCAACCCGCATAAAACCAACGCCATTGCCAAGGGCAAGGAAAAATTCATGGTTTGCGGGTCGCCCGCGGAAGTGGCCGCCGCATCCGACCTTGTGCTGCTTTCGGTTAAACCCCAGGGGCTTTTGGGCGTGGTCAAGGACATATCCCCCCATCTGGCTTCCTCCAAGGTGCTTATGTCCATAGCCGTTGGCGTTTCTTCAGACGCAATTGCCGCAGCCTCGAACAATCTTTGCCCGGTAGTGCGCATCATGCCCAACACTCCGCTTCTGGTAGGGGAAGGCGTGTTCGCCCTGGTGCTTGACGATCCTGCGCTAACTGCGGATGAAAAAGAAATGATCACCAGCCTTCTTGAGCGCATGGGCAAGGTATATGTTATGGACGAGGACAAGATTGATGCGTTCTCGGCTATTGTAGGCTCCGGCCCGGGGTTTATGTTTGTGCTCTGGCAGGCATTTGAGGAGGCTGCAGTCTCTCTTGGCTTCCCCCGCAAAGAGGCCAAGGAAATGGTGCTGGCCACGGCCAAGGGTTCGGCTTTGCTTGCAGAAAGCACCGGAAGCAGTTTTCAGGAGCTTTATGAAATGGTTGCTTCTCCTGGCGGCACGACCATAGCCGGGGCGCTGCATCTGGAGCGCACGGGCGTCAAGGGGCATATTGCGGATGCGATTGCTGCGGCATACGCCAGGGCCAGGGAACTTGCCAAGGTTCAAAAAAGCTAGAGCATTTTAACATTGAAAAGTTGTTTTTGACAAAATGCTCTGGCGGCGCGAGCTGCGCCGCCCGCCCCGCAGGCCCAGGCGAAATTTACTGCCGCCGTTGCTTCAGCCGCAGACGAATTTGAGTCGTACGAATGAAGACAGCAATGCTAAGCGCCGAAGGGGGCATTGAAAAATTAACCTGCTTTAGAAACCCCCGGTTTGACTGCGTGAATGCAGTGGCATTTTAGCCCTTCCGGCTTGCCAACCCAGATAACCGGTATTATCTAAGTATATAGTATCAGGAGACAGTATGTCCTTGACCGAGGAAATAGTTTCAATACTCGCCTGCCCCAAATGCCGTGGGGATTTGAACCCGGTTGCGGCCGGGGAGGGCCTTCTGTGCAAGGCCTGCAATCTCGTTTACCCGGTGCGCAATGATGTTCCGGTGCTTCTGATTGAAGATGCGCAGCCATTTGACGGCGCAGGCGAATGATTCTGGAGTATTAAGGGTGGAGATATAAAATGGTTATTGATTTTGGAGCGTTTTACGATTTCCCTCGCCTGATTAACAGCCTTCTGGTTGAAATGGACAGCCCTTCTTCCCTGCTTAGGGCTAAAATTAATTTTCCTCCTCTGAATATAAGTGAAACCGAAGAGGCCGTTTTTATCAAGGCGCTGATTCCCGGCGCGGCTATCACGGATGTGGAGCTTATCTTGTCGGAGAGCATGCTTGCCATTAAAGGGGAGATTCAGATAAAGCAGGGCAAGTATCACCGCCAGGAGCGACCAACGGGGCCTTTTTCCAGAATAGTGAACATAAATGTGCCTGTTGACAGGGATAATGTCAAAGCGGTCATGAAAGATGGCGTGCTTACAGTTACACTTCCCAAAATTCAGGCATCGAAACCCAGAACTGTCCATATTCAGACCAGATAAGACGGTGCGGAGGTGGTTATGAGCAATTTCTTGCAGACAAGCCTGCCCAAAGTTCGTCCGGCTTCAGATGTGATTGAGCATGAGAACGCTTTTTATATCTTTCTGGATATGCCCGGCGTTGCCAAGGACAAGCTGAAGATTGAAGTAGAGGGCAACAAGCTTTTCGTGTCGGCAACAGCCATGCATGCCGTAGCGCTCAAAGAGCGCCTGCACTCGCTTGAGTTTGGGAATGTGCAATACAATGTTATGCTTGCTCTTTCCGGGCAGGTGGACCCCGACAGGATTGAAGCGCGAATGGAGAACGGGGTGGTGGAGATTATGTTGCCCAAGCTGGAAAAACAGCCGGCGGGCCGGATCCGGATTAATGTGGAGTAGGCTGGAGCACTCCGCCTGCCAGGGGTATTGCCCGGAGCGAGCTGAGCCCAAGAGCAAGTAATGCTTGGAATAGCTGCTGGCGTGTGGCAAAGCCTCTTTGCCACAAGGATGAAAATAGAATTATTGGGCTCTGCACGGCTGATGTGCCTTAGATGTGCATCTCAGGGGGAGTTCGGCGGAAGTAAATTCCGTTTGCTCTGGCCAAGGCCGCAGGGGTTTAGCGCCGGTTGCCAAAACGTGTTTAAAGTGTAAATCCTCAAAAACGCCGCAGGTTTCTCTGGCGTTTTTTGTTTTTCCGGACCGGCGGCATTTCCTCCGGGCTGGAAAAAGGTTCCCTTTACGGCCTGGGGCTTGCCAATGAAGGCGCCCCCGTTCATATCTCCATCTTGTTGTCCCACCCCCCTTTTTATCTCTGTATTTTCCTGCTATTAGTGCCTGCATGTTGGAACACAAAGAGCGTGAATATTTGGCGGAGCGCCTGAGGGAGCCGCTCAGCATAGGCGGAAAGACGGTTTCCAGCCGCCTTGTTCTGGCGCCCATGGCCGGGCTGAACCATCAGGCCATGCGTGAACTGGTTGGGGCAGATGGCGGTGCGGGGCTGCTTTATACCGGAATGTTGAGCGCCAAGGCTGTTCCCACTGAAAATCCGAAAAAATCCGATGCGTTCAGTTGGAATGAGGAAGAGCTGCCCATTCTTGTGGGGCAGTTGTTTGGCAATGAGCCTGAAGATCTGGCTGTTGCCGCCAGGCGCATTGAGGCGGAAGGTTTTTTCGGAGTGGACGTTAATATGGGATGTTCGGTGGCGGCCATTGTTAAAAGGGGGGCCGGCGCAGGCCTGCTTCGCGACCGCGACCGGGCCAGGCGCATGGTTGGCGCTGTGCGTGAGGCCGTCTCTTGCCCTGTGCTGGTCAAGCTGCGCACCGGGTGGCAGGACGACCCCAGAGCGCTGGAGAACACCATCAGGCTTGTTCAGGATATGGAGTCGGATGGAATCGATGCCATTACCTTTCACCCCAGAATGGCCCCGGACAGACGCACCAGGCCTCCGGTGGCGGCGGACATAAGGGAAATCAAACAGGCGGTGAAAATACCGGTATTTGGCAACGGCAATGTCTGCACAGCGGGTGATGCCCTAAAAATGCTGGAAGAAACCGGCTGCGACGGGGTGGCGATTGGCCGTATGGCCATTGCCCGTCCCTGGATGTTTGAAAGTCTGTTGCGCGGGGAGGATGAATTTGAAGGGGCCGCAGACAAAGTATCCAGTGCGGCTATAAGGCTTTTAAACCGGATGTATGAGCTTTGGGAACCGGGAGTGGCCCGCAAGCTTTATAAAAAGTATGTGCTCTATCTGTGCAGCAATTTTGCTTCAGGCAGCAGAGTTTACGGAAAGCTGACCAGAGGCGGCAGCCGGGAGGAGCTCCTGGACGCGCTGCAAACCGAACTTAGCGGATTCCATGATTTGACCCGCCGCCCCAACATGCTTCTGTTCAACATGTGAAAACCATGAATTTTCACTCGCCCGGCAGGGGCTTGCACGCAAAAAAGCGCGAACTGTTCCCAGTTCGCGCTTTCTAGGAGCCGGGCACCCAGAGATCAACTGTTACTGCTGCTCCCTTTCGGGCCTGACAGGGTTGGCAGGAAGTCTGCCGCCCGGCTTCTCAATATGAATCTGCTGCTCTTCTAACAGGCTTGAAATCTTGTGTCAAACACCAAGTGTGAAAACGGCTGAAACTTTTGTCCCGTCATCCCCGCGCGGTCATAGCTTCGGCCTGTGACCGGCTTTTTGGCGAAGTGGGGGCGTTTGCCAAGTCCACGGGCAAGGTCTGCGAAAAATGCGGCAAACCTATGGTGCATTGGGTGAAAAAGCCCGGCAAAGACGGCAAGGGCGGCTATGATTTTTGGGGCTGCACTGGCTGGCCGGAGTGTGATGGTAAATCTTAATCCACAAAAACAGCCCATTGAATCTGTAAAGGCAGACTCAATGGGCTGT
>CAZJFJ010000146.1:0-226 GCA_964545305.1 uncultured Desulfovibrionaceae bacterium | reverse complement strand
TGACCGAAATCCCTCTGCTTGCCGGCAAGCAGAGGGATTTTTGAAAACAACGCATTTACACATTGAATAACCCATGGTTTAGCCTAAAAGCCTTTCTTGGATCGCCAAAAGATTCACCTAACGCGGGTAGTAAACCATTACGCAAAAAAGTGCTTTGAAGCGAGCTATAGGATTCATCGTCCTTTTTATTCATCAGAGCATAAGTGAAAATCCCTCCCCGTGTCGG
>CAZJFJ010000145.1:4179-4467 GCA_964545305.1 uncultured Desulfovibrionaceae bacterium | reverse complement strand
CTGAGTAACTTCCATGCCGTTCAGCCAAACCTCCCAACCAAGCCCCCAGGCTCCCAGAGTGGGAGATTCCCAATCATCCTCAACAAAACGAATGTCGTGCTCTGCCGGGTCAAGACCTATGGCGCGCAAGCTGTTCAGGTATTGGTCCTGCACATCCGGCGGAGACGGCTTCAAGAGTACCTGATATTGAAAATAGTGCTGCAGGCGGTTCGGGTTCTCACCATAACGCCCGTCTCCCGGGCGGCGAGAAGGCTGGACATAAGCTGTTCTCCAAGGTTCCGGCCCAAT
>CAZJFJ010000145.1:0-4169 GCA_964545305.1 uncultured Desulfovibrionaceae bacterium | reverse complement strand
ACAGCGCAAATAGGTGGCCGGGTGAAAAGTGCCCGCGCCGCACATTTCGTCCAGCGGCTGATGGACTACACAACCGCGGCTGGCCCAAAATTTTTCCAAAGTCATAATCAAGTCTTGAAAATACATTTATTACCTCGTAAGCCTGATTGCTTGCATCACCTGAGTTCAGGAAAATAAAACCGGGTGAACTTTTCCCGGTTATCGGCAGACGGAGTTTATACCGCGCCAAAAAGAATAAAACAACTAAAATCAATCGCTTTCAAATTTTATACGCGCCTGAAATAACTGCCTTGCCAGGCCAAACCCACATGATAGTGAATAAATCCTTCCACGGCATCTGCGCACTGTTCGCGCATTTCACGGTCAAAATCTATATACTTCCATCTGCCTGGCCCCTCCCGCTGCACGGAAACCAGGGCGGCCAAAGAATCCTTGGCAAGCCGGACACAAGGCCCTGGACGGGAGCGGCGCATACACTCCGGACAAACTATTCCCCCTTCCACAGTCTGAAAAAAAAGATCGTTCAAGTGCGAGAGCGGAGCATTGCAAACACGGCATGAATTTATTTGCGGCGAAAAGCCCTGCAATGCAGCAAAACGGAACCGGAACAGCATGGGCAGCATGGCCGGAACACAGTCATCTTCTTCCAAAAGGCTCAACACCTCTCCAAGCAGACTGTGCGTTCCAGCGGCGCTGTCGGAAGACACTTCAAACGCTTCCATGAATTTTATGCAATTTACCGCCATGCCCAGGCGGTTGAAATCGGCACGCAAGCGCCTGGGAGCATCCAGAAGAGTACCTTCTTTGAGCGCCATATAGCCTTTGGTGCGAGGCGCGTCCACCCTGACAAGAACGGTATTCAAAAAGTCAAGGCAGCCGCAAAAACGCCTGATGCTCCGGCTGCCCCCAAAAGCAAAAGCGGTGTACAGGCCGCGCTCCGGAGAAAGCATGCGAACCCAAAGGTCCGCTTCTTTGAATTTGCCTGTTCTCAAAATTAGGGCCTGATCGGAAAACTCCATAACGGCCAAAACCTTCTAGTTGTTATTTGGAGGGAAAATCAGGTCTCTGGTATTTCCCTGCCCTGATGGTATGGGAAAATCACGTCCATTATAACGTATTTTCACCCCTCCGGCATTACCCAGCCGAAGTTTAAGAAATTTATCGAAAGTAAACACGCTGGACTGGTTCTTCGGAAGATTAAAAGGCCGTTCATCGCCGCTGTCGCTTGTCGCTTTTATCCAGCACTCTTCTGTGGCGGTTATGACCACTCGGTTTTTTTTCCCGGCAGAAGGCGACGCCGCCTGGAGCGGCTCTTCCGGATTATTCACAACCCCGCGCCCGGATTCAAAATATATGGGCCCTTCAACATCCGAATTGGGAAGTTCGTTAACAACTCCGGTTTCAATGCCGGGGGCAGCGGTTTCAGGCGCGGCAGGAGAAACTGGAGGAGCTGCCTGCACAATATTTTCCTGCGGGACGGCAGCTGTGCCTTCCTCTTCTGCCGGTTCGCCTGCCGCAACAGACGGGTTTTCCGCATAAGGAAGATTTTCTCGCACCTCAGCCTCAGGGCCTGACGGGGCGGCGGAAGAAGAAACAGCGGCCGGAGCCACCGGCTGTTCAGCACTCCTGTGGCTGATCAAATTGCTGTAGACATACCAGGCCCCTATTCCCAAAATGGCCAGCAGCAGCAAAATTAAAACTGTCCAGACAGGATTGTTTTTTCTGGGCTGTTTTATAATTACGGGGGCCACATACTCTTCTTCTTCGGCCGGGAAAACGCTGTTCAAATTTTCCGCGAGCTCCGCCTCGGGCATGCCCAAAAGCTGGGAGTAAGTACGCACGAATCCTTTGGCATATACAGGATGAGGCAAATCATCCTGCCGTCCTTCCTCAATACTCAACAAGGTTCGCTCGGACAACTTGATGTGACGCGCGGCGTCTTCGAGGCTCAACCCCTTTGATTGCCTGAGAGCGCGAAGCCGCGCCCCCAAATCGTCAAACGACATGACCCTGGACTGCTCATTCTCATTCTCATTCTGAGTCTCTTGCTCATTAACCATTAGCTGCCCCCTGAGGCATACTGCCAACTGAACTTGAACTTAACAGCCTTCCCTGTTACGACGAATGCTCCGGGAAGGCTGAGGTAACTTATATATTGATATCAATAACCGCTTTGTTGCGCAACTGCTGGGTGTATTCCTTGAACCTTTCCTGCAGGAGAGGTTCCTTCAGAATTCTGTCAATTTCCGGTTCAGCTTCCAGCAGGGTCTTGGGTTCTCCCCCTTCTTCACTCACAAGCTTAAGAACCGCATCGGACTCATCCATCTGAAACACTGAGGTCACCCCTCCAACGGGAACCCCGTTTAGGGCTCTACGCCAAAGCGGAGAGAGATTTTCCCAATCAACGGCGCCAAGTTTGCCGCCGTTTTCCGCAGAAGGCCCAACAGAATATGCCTGAGCCGCTTTATCGAAAGGCAGTGCCCCGCTTCTGATTTTGTCAACTATGCCAGGCGCGTCTTTGTGTTTGTCCGGAGGAAAAAGAATAAGCTGCAGGTTCACTGTTTTGTTTTTTATAAACTCGTCCTTGTGCGCATTGTAATATGCTTCAATATCCGCCTGGGAAACCAGCACCTTATGGGTAACCATCATCTGCATAAGACGGCTGTTGGTCTGATTGTTGCGGATACGCTGCTTCAGGAACTCAAGGCTCAGCCCCTGGGAATGCAGGGAACGCTCCAGAGTAAGCAAGTCGATGTTATTATTTTTTAAAATTTTCTGAATTTCAGCATCAACATCGGCGTCAGAGGTCTTTATGTTAAACCGCGCGGCCTCCTGGGCCACAAGGACGTCAATAATCATGCTCTCCATCACTTTTCGCTGGATGGCCGCAATCTTCGCATCCGCCTGCGGGTCATCCCTGCTGATCCGGGCCCGCATTATTTCTGGCATGCTTTGCCTCTGTAAATCCTGCCAGCTCAGCATCTCACCATTAACTACAGCAGCCACGCCGCTCACAGGGCGCACCTTGGTAATATAGCGGGACTCTTCGGGTTTGGCAAAAGCGGCAGAGGTAAAAAGAGTGAAAACAAAACAGGCCGTTACAAATTTTGTCAGAAAGCGCACGCTCTGCTCTCCTTGTTTATTTCTCCGGGTTTAAAATGGACGCGAAATGAATGAAACATTACAGTCCGTACAACCAATTAAAGTATCAACATAGCACAAGGCTTTGCCGCTATGCAAATTATATTTACCACTCACAGCCAATCACCTTTCAGAGGCCACGCCTGAACTGGACGGCAAAACCAAATTTAACCTCTCACAACGGGTGCAGCACAAGCCTGCGCCTATGCCAGTTGGAACTCTTTCGTTCCCAAAATGTTTAAGGATTGCTTTCCTGCTTGAAAAGTTCTCTGGCTTCTTCATCCTCAAACGGATCGGCATTGGGGTCGTACTCTTCTTCGGGCTGCAGCCAAGGGGTTTCATCGGTAAAAGTCGCATTTGAGGCAGCATTCAGGCGCCGCTCAATCCACACTCCGGCCAGCGGTTCCGCAATCTGGATATCGGATTCCGCAATCTTGTCTTCCACCCATGCCTCGAAAGCCGATTCCAGCTTTTGTTCCACAAGCTCCCGTTCAATAAGAGGATAAGCCTGCGCAAGCGGCAGCTCGGCTTTCTCTTGCCTACTGATCAAAACAATAAATTCGTACCCCTCATCGCTTGAATAAATGGGAGAAGCCTTTCCCGGCTCAAGTTTTTTAAGTGTTTCCCGCCATTCAGGGGAAAGCCTGTCTTCACTCATGCGTACTTCACGCATGTTCACATCCGTTCTTCCAGACAAAAGCTGAGCTATGTTTCCAAGCTCTTTTCCGTATGAATTGGTCAAGTCCTCAAGCTTCTTTTTTTCCGGCGATTCCACAACCAAAAAATGAACCCGCGCGGGCAGACGGAATTGATCGGGGTTATCGTTGTAATACGCCGCGCTTTCTTCCGGGGTCACTTTAAGAGAGGGGCGCAGCACTGTTTGCATAAATTTCTGCACGCTCAGACGCTGAAGCAGAAATCTGCGCCAAACTTCAATGTCAATGGCGTCATCTTCAAGTGTGGCCTCAAACTCGCCTTCCGTATAATCAGACCGGATTTCGCGCTCCGCCAGATCCATTTCTTTCGGG
>CAZJFJ010000144.1:0-4642 GCA_964545305.1 uncultured Desulfovibrionaceae bacterium | reverse complement strand
AACATTTCCTCGAAGCTGTTCCATCCTTTCCAGGCGGGCGATGCGCTCCGCTACCGGAGGGTGTGTTGAAAATAACGCTCCCAGGCTTTTGCCGGTTAGCGGGCTCACAATGAACATGTGCGCCGTGCTTTCCCGCGCCTGCATGGGTATCTGTTTTGAGTAGGCGTCAAGTTTGGCCAGAGCCGAGGCCAGAGAGCGGGGAGAGCCTGAAAGCTTTGCGGCTGCTTCGTCCGCCAAATATTCTCTGGAGCGGGAAATTCCCATTTGTATGAGAAGGGCGGCAAGAGGGGCGAGCAGGGCGAGCAATAAGCCGCCCACTACGCCGGAACGGTTGTCGCGCCCAGCGATGGTCGACCATTGGAGCATGTAGGCCAGAGAGGTAATTACGCTGGCCATGACCGCCACAACGGCCTGGATCAAGGTGTCCCGGTGGATGATGTGCCCCAGTTCATGGGCCAGCACTCCCTTGAGTTCTTCGGGCGTCAGGGTTTTCAGCAGGCCTTCGGTAACGGCCACTGCGGCGTTCTCGGGGTTGCGCCCGGTGGCGAACGCATTGGGGGCCTCCTGCGGAACTATGTATACTTTTGGCTTGGGGATGCCTGCTTTTTGTGAAAGTTCGTCCACAATCCGGTGCAGCATGGGCGCGTCATATGGCCCTGTTTCCTTGGCCCGGTACATATTGAGTACTATCCGGTCGGAAAACCAATATGAACCGAAGTTCAGCAAAATGGCGAAACCAAGGGCCAGAATAAGCCCTGTTCTGCCGCCAATGGCCGCTCCCATGCTCACTACCAGCACGGAGAGGAGAAGCATGAGCAGAAAAGTTTTGGCCTGACTTGTCATTAAAAACCCCACATATTCATTCTTTAAGTTAAAACAGGTGTTATCTTAAAATATAATGATTCCGGCCAGGCTGACAAGAGGCTGTGGGGCCTTAAAATGTTCAGGCCAGCTGCCGGATGAAATATTCAATCAGCCTGGGCAAGGTGTCCAGAGAATAGCTGAGCTCAAGCCTTTCTTCAAGTTTGTGCGCGTCATATCCGCAAGGCCCCAGATTCAGCACTGGGGAATCCAGCAGGGCTAGTTCTTTCGCCGGGAACGAGTACAGCGCTCCCTGGTCGGCCAGGTTTTCCCGGAAGACGGCAAGCTCCTTGGAATCACCCTGAAATCCCGTATAGGAGAGGTCGCATATCCCGGCAAACAGGCTGCATTCGTCAATAACCACATCGTGTGAATTCTTTGCCTCTGCTATCACAGCGCGCATGGCCTTGTTCACCATCTCGAATTTGGGGGAAGCGCTGTCGTTGTTGCGTGCCGGATAATAGGGCGGCAAAAATCCCACTACAAGCATTGGCCCGCCAAGCCCTGAATTGAGGTGAATTTCTTGCAGCGAAACCACAGCCAGATCTCTCAGATCGGTTTTTCCGGAACGGCTCAGGGCCTGCGTTATTTTTTCCCGAAGGGCTTCTTCGCTGCCGAGGCGTGTGACGGCTTCTTTTGCAAGCTCTTCAATGCTGATTACCGGCACGCGCCATTTGGGGGCGGAGCCGTTGGCATAGCCCATTCCCAACAGCATTTTTGAAGAGTTTTCAACTTGCCGGAGGCTTTTTTTCACGGCCTTTGACGCCACGGCCCGTATTTCCAGCATAACCTGGGCCGGGGTTTTGTTTACTGAAAAGCAGTTGAAATAGGCCACTGCGCGGTTGGGAACAGTCACGGAATAGCCTTCGCGCAAAATTTCCATTCCCAGGCATATCCACGATGGGCAGGTGTTGTTTCCAGCCGGGTCGGCAAGGTCGGGGTTCGCCTCCGCCGTGCAAATCACGTTGGCGGCCAGAAGCGGAGCCGACAGGCCCTGGTAATAGTTGCCCACATGCGTTTCTTGGCCCACACAGAAGAAAACCGGTGATAGTTTTCCCACAGTGCCGCTGAAAACAACCTGATTTTGCGCGCCGGGCCTGCCCGGTTCGCTGGGTTCGGTGTTCAGGGCGCAGATATATTCAAGGCCTTCTTCTTCCTGCAGCCGCACAAGCTCTTTCACTGCTCCGCGCATTCCGGCGGAGGAGTTTTCCTCATCGGGCACAGCCACCAGCATCAGGTTCACGTCAAACAGCTCCCGGTTGGAGGCAAAATCGCGCAGCAGTTCCATGCCCAAAGCAAGGCCGCACTTCATGTCCATGCTGCCCCGCCCGAACAGGAAACGCCCGGATTGCAGTTCGGCAAGGCCCTTCTTGCTCATGGATTCGGGCCGTTTTTGCAGGGCTTCCTGCAGCTTGTAGGGAGAGAAGGCCAAATGGCGCAAACTGCCATACATGGAAACTTCAACCACATCAAAGTGGCCAACCAGGACGAGGGTGCGCCTGGTGGGTTTCGCCGCCATAACCCTGGCGAAAACAGTGTGCAGGGGGCGGGCGTCGCGCTCCAGCGGCGTGGGGTAAAGTTTTATATGGCCCGGATTGTCTTTGAAATAGGGCAATCCGGCCAGATGGGAATATATGAACTGCGCGGCCAAATCTTCTTCGGGCGACTCGGTCACGCTGGGAATTTCAATCAATTTTACAAGCAGATCCAGTCTTGACTGCGGGGTAGCTTTGGAATCCATAAAATCCTCCTGGCGCGGGTTCATTTTGCGCTTCCTTGTAAAGTATACTCCTGAATGAAATGAAAAAAAAGAGGAGATGCGAATTTTGAAAGTGCAAAGAAAAGCCCCCCGCCCGGGAATGCGGGCAGGGGGCAGATGGCTTGTTAGTATGGAATTAGCCTCTAAGAATCATCTTGGCGTTTTCGTCCTGAACATCGCAAATGAATGGAATTCCTGTTTCGCGTTCAGTTTCGCGGTTTCCGGAAACAATGTCTTCGCGGGCGATCTGGTCAATGGCGAAGCGGCGGGCGCCGGCCATAATCTGCTGCAGGCCGCCTCCGAGCTTGTCGAGCATAGTCCACATGGCGATTGCGCCGAAGGGAATATTCTTCATTTCTTCAACGCCTACCTTGGCCTGAACGGCCTGATATCCTGCGAAGATTTCCTCCGGAGAATTGCCGATTTCGGAAATGGTTTTAGGCAGATCGGACCAGTTGCCATTCAGCTCGGCCCGCTTTTCAGGCTTGAACACGCCTTCGATATTGGCTCCGAGGAAGCCGGGAATCATCATTGCGCGGCCCATGCACACAAGCTTGGTGTAGGGGGCGCAAAGGGAGAGGGCCTTGAATATCTGGCTGGATTGAGCCAGTCCTCCCCCAAGGGAGAGGTCAGGCACACGTTTGCCGTGGGCCGCTAGAATGGACGCGTATTCGTGGGTTTTGGCATGCAGGAGGATGTTCGGAACACCCCAGGTTTGCATCATGTCCCACGGGCTCATTCCGGTTCCGCCGCCGGCGCCGTCAATGGTAAGCAGATCAAGGCCGCAGTCGGAGGCTACCCGCAGGGCCATTGCCAGGGCATCCATGCCATAAGCGCCGGTTTTCAGGGAGATTCGCTTGTAGCCGAGAGCGCGGAGCTCTTTAGCCGACTGTGTGAAGGTCTCATAAACCTCTTCCGGGGAATGCAGGTTGGTGTAGCCGAGGCGGCTGTGACGGGCGAAACCGTGAACAGCTCCCTGCCTGAATGCCTCCTGCACTTCGGGAAGAGATGGATCTGGGTCAACAAAGTAGCCGCGCTTTTGCAGGAATTGGGCGTATTCCAGGTCTTTTACCTCAATTTCCCCACCAATGCATTTGGCCCCCTGGCCCCATTTGAGCTCGATGATGATTTGGTCGCCGTATTTGTCGATTACATACTGGGCCACGCCGTTGCGGGTGTCCTCGACGTTGAGCTGAACGATCATCGCGCCGTAGCCGTCGTAGTAGCGCAGATAGGTGTTTATGCGGCGTTCAAGTTCAGGGGCGCTGGTTATGCGGCCGCCTTCAAGCACACTCTTGCGGTCCACGCCGACCACGTTCTCGCCAATAACAATCGGCACGCCGCACAGGGCGCAGCCGGCCGCAAAGGAATCCCAGTATTTGGCGGCGATAAAGGTTGAGCCAAGCGCTCCGGTCATTAACGGATAGCGGCACTTGGTTTTTATTTCTGAGCCAAAAGATGTTTCCAGAGAAACGTCGCCAAACATGATGTCACCCTGTTGGGCCTTTTCATCATCCTTTGGGGCGCCGTAGCTGTAGCCCTGAATTCGCAGGGAGTTGTACGAAACACCAACATGAGTGATGTTGTTGCTGCCCGCGGTGATTCTGCCGAAGTCCCTGGGGTACAGAGTCTCTCGGCCTTTCAGGCAGGAAAGCCATGTTTCGCACTTGCCAGCACAGTCCGCCCGGCACAGAGTGCACAAGCCTGACTCTGCGGCGATGCCACGGTTGGTGGTGGCAAGAACATCGTTGCTTTTTGGCCAGTTGTTCATGTAAGAATCCTTTACGTTTTTGGGGTGGTCAAATCCTGCTTTTAAGCAAGTGATTTTTTCCACAAGCGAGGGAGTACTCGTGCTTGGGCCCAATGCCCTGTTCACGAAAAATATCCATAACGAATATTTCTTTCAAGGGCAAGGAGATAAGCTTTTATTCTGAACAGGCCCGGCGCTATTTCAACAAAATCGCCTGGTGAGGGCAAGGGCGTGAAACATTGCCAAAAAAATGGAAAGTAGTATATTCGGGC
>CAZJFJ010000143.1:0-4675 GCA_964545305.1 uncultured Desulfovibrionaceae bacterium | reverse complement strand
AGATTGGGCCGAAGTTGTTTTCGCCCTTTCCCCAGGATGCGGGCCTTAAATCAACCTGCTTCCAAAAAAGGAGCTTCAATGCCATATGTAAGCCTGATCCGGCCGGAAATCAGAGATCTCACCGCCTATCACCGGGGGGTAATCAAGCCGTCATATATTGGATCGGGTGAATTTAAAACCCTTTTACAACGAACGAGAATTTCCGGAAAGATTCTGGTGGAAAAAGCAGAGGAGGCGTATGACGCCAAATGGCCCGAACGCCTGCTTCTGGGGCAACATTACAATGGGCAGCTGAAAACCGAGGGCATAGTTACCGAGCATGCCTATGAGCTGAGAGGCAGGCTGTTTTTACAAAGCACATGAGCCCGTTTTCAGTATTTTAATATTGAAAGGCTGCTCCGGCAAAGTGTTTTGACGGGGCTAACAACTCCCCCGGGCGCGCCCCCCTGCCTGTGAAAACCGCCGGATGACGGCCGGAAGCTTATTCAAAACTTCAAAATACGCTGTTGTTTCGCCCGTTGTCTTTAGCTTGATACAGCGCATCATCGGCGAGCCTTATGAAATCATCCCGGCAACGGCCAGGAGTGACTTTGCCCGAAGTCGCGCCGATAGACACAGTGACATAGGGCAGAGGCCCGCCGCATTCGTAAGGAATATTGCAGCCGCGCAGGCTGTTAAGCATTTTTTCGGCCATGAGCTGCGTGCCTCGCTCGTCGGTATTCGGCAAGATTACTATGAATTCTTCGCCGCCATAGCGCGCCACAAAATCGTCAGCCCTGCTCAGGACTTTTTTCAAAGCGGCAGCCACAATTTTCAGAGCGGCATCCCCCATGCTATGCCCATATATATCATTGTATTCTTTGAAATAATCCACATCAACCATGAGCACGCCAAGCTTGCTGCCGCTGCGGCACAGGGTTTTCACAATGCGGTCAAAATTTGCCTCCAGATAGCGCCGGTTACGAATGCCAGTTAGCGGGTCTTGCTGCATTAAAGCGTGCAACTCATAAATTTTCTGGCACATGGAACCTGTAAGGCTGACCGTGTCCCGCGCCCATTGCAGCAGCCGGTTATATTCCGTGGCCAAGGCCGTAAATTCTTGAGCGTTGTAAATACTGCCGTCATAAACCGCTTTCAAGTGCAACAGGGCATTGCCAAGCCTTTCCTGCTCCTTGGCGAAATCGTCGGCACAGAGGTTATATGAAGCAGTTTCGCTTGTTGCCTGCGAAGTTGCATGTGACATTAAAGGATACGTTGACGACCATAGAGAATTCGACCCTGAACAAGATATTGCATTATTTGAAAGCACACAGATGGCTTTAAATATTCTTAACGACCAATGACCTGGGCATCTCTGAGTAGATTTGCCCATTAAGCAATCGTCCGGATTTTTTCTTGTTGGTTCCTCCCCATTGCTTAAAGAAAAACGGAACTTTTGCGGTGGCGCATTGTGCTTGAATAGATTCTACCCATGCGGCTTCCATCGGACGCGCTCCGGGGCCAGATTCTCCGCCAACAATCACCCAATCAATATTTTTTAAATTTAAGTTTTCAAGCGGGGAAAGAAGTGGTTCTAAGGATAAAAAACGTATTTCCGATGGAATAGCCCTAAGGTGTTCTATGCGCGATACATATTCTTGAGACTCAACCGTTACCCCCATCCAAACATTTGAAGGCCATTTGAGACGGGCGGCTGTGTTTGCTAAATTTTCAGCACGTTTAGTCAAAACTTGAAAAGTATGCCACGATGCTTTTTCCATAGTAACAAAAACGGCTTCTATGAATTCAAAAGGGACTTTCTCATGAAAAAGGTCACTCATTGAGTTAACAAAAATGAGTCTTGGTTTTTTCCAAGATAACGGCCTGTTAAGCATATCTTTATGTAATGTTACGTCAAATCCGTTTACATAATTGGCATTCCCCATTGCTTTTAATCTTTTTGCCATGCGCATTGCATAGCAGTTATTACACCCTATACTTATTGGTGTACAACCGGTAACAGGATTCCATGTAGATTCTGTCCATTCAATTGGTGAATTCTCTGACATTCTATTTACACCTGCGGAAAGTGAACTAATACGTTGTCGCCAAAAGTATTTTTGCGATGTTTTTCAGTGGTAATTTTACCGTCTTGTTCTAATTGTAAAAGAGCTTCTTTATAATTTTTACTTATATAGGGAGTGTCAACGCTATGTTCTTTATATATATCAATCATTTTTATGCTTTTCCCTGAAAAGTCAGCAAGAAGTCTATCTCCTAGGTCGCTAATTGGGCGAGTAAGTTTAAACAGAAGCCCTTGCTTAATCCCTATTTTGTCTACAGGGTTATATTCAAAAGATGCAACGCCATCATCATGTGAAGAAGATTCTTTTGCCATGACGTGCTTCATAATGTCGTATCCTTTGAAGTCCTTGCTAACAAAAATCAAATGATGACTTGTTCGTTTTCCCCCTTGCGCTTTAAAGCGAAATGGAAGTGTATATCTTCCCCCCATTTCTTTAAGTGCTGAACAGAGTTCTTCAATAATAAAATACTCTCTATTTGCGTGGGTACTCGCAGCGTCAAGACGTTCCCTAATTGTTCCTGCTCGTTCCTCCCCAAACAATGAATCAATATGCTCTTTTACAAACTCATTTGTTAATCCCATATTTATTCTATTGTAGTTAAAGAAAAATATGCAGTCACATCCCCAATCTTTGAGAACAGAGTTGATTAAGCGTAAGGAAAGTCCTTTGTAGCCCCACGGGTCAACAAAAAATAGAGTTGGAACTAACTTCATTTGCTCAAACATTTTGACAATTTCAGTGCCAACCTCTTGATTAAATACCGCAGGTGGGGTTTTCAACTTTTGAAAACCGGGCAGGTCTTTAATGACTTCCTCTAACGACTGAGTATTATTCTCGTCTTTGTCGTTAAACATGCAAACAAGCCGTTCACAGTAAACAGGATTATTAAGGGCTTTTTCTAAAACTTTCAGGGGTGTTGAAATGCTCCCATCTTTATATCTTCCAGGCCCAGCAAATAAATCAATATAGGCGATTTTTTTGGCAGCAAATGTATGCCGATTCTGTGTGGCCGTAATAACGCCAGCCCAAGCATTAAAGTACTTTGCAACAATTTCTGATTTGACCAAAGACTGTTCAGTTTGTTCTTCGAAGAAGGCATTAGCGGTCATCAGCATCCCCCTCTTTAATAATTGAGTCTGGAAAATGTGGACTCACTCCACATTTTCATCCTGAAAATATTCCATTCGCTTGGCTTACGCTAAGATTTCCGACAAATCCGCAACGCACTCCGGCGTATTTTCATCCTTACCGGAGCGTTTCAGGAAACGAGCCTGCATGCCGAATTGCTTTGGTGTGTTGTAGTCGTTTTCTAACGAATCACCCACCATCAGGACAGAAGAAGGCTCAATCCCCAGCGCCTCGCAGGCATGGCGATAAATACCTTCCTGCGGCTTCCGGTACCCCACGGCGAAAGACCACGCGCAGGCGTCTGGGGCGAAGGGGAGCAGTTTCAAAAGAGGCTCGGCGTAGGGCGTTGCCAGATTGGAAACGATGGCCCATTTCAGACCGCGTTCTTTGATGGATTCCAGTAAGGCGGGAACTTCCGGATACAGGCACATCGAAGCGACTTCCGCCGCAATGCCTTCTTCCATTTTCTGGGTGGCCTCCGGAGTGCATCCGGTTTCCTTGGCGAGTTCGGCAGGGGAGCTATCCCGCGTCATTAGGGCTTGGTAGGCGTTTGCCACACCGGAAGGCCAAGCCTTAATTATGGGCTTGTATGGATTTCGCTTTTCGCGGATTTCGCAAAGCGTTCCGAAGGCGTCAAAGAATACTGCTTGAATCAACGCGGCCCCTTTTGTTTACACCAAAAGAAAGAGCATCCCCCAGAATAAAAAATGGCTTTGACATAGTATAGCGTAAGGAATTGTTATCCACAATATGCTAATAATGTGCGTCTTTCTGGAGTTACATGTTTTTTGCAACTGCTCTACAACACAGGATGTCAACTCAATGAAAAAGTTCATTATTACGCAGCAATGGCCCGGATATGACCTTCTCGATAAAGTACCTGAGGGAAATAGCTATGCGATTCTTAAGAGTTATTTAATCCGACATAATAAAGACGGCTTTTGTTTTTTTAAAGACCACAAAACGGGGATAGCCGTGTCATGGCTGGATATGCGCCGAATGACAGGCGCTTTTCCTTGCCATCAAAACGGTATTTCATGCGCCAGTGAAGGCCGCCAGCAGCGGACATTTCCAAGTATAGTCTACCGCCTGCTGGATAACGCGTAATCTTGCCTGCTTTTATCCTGCCTTTTTTAATGTCGGCCTTGATGCCATCAGCAATTTCCGCGATTTCTTTGACGTCATCCTTAGTTTTGATGCGCTTTTTGTTCTCTTCATTTTCTGGGGGCAAATTTCCTCTTTGCCCCCAATTTTGCCCCCGCTTGATACGAAACGTCGAGGTTTTTTATGAAACAGCATTGACCTGAAATCACCATAAAAGCGAAGTCCCGCTTGGGTTTTGGAACCATGCGGGACTTATTGGAAAAAGTTTCTGGTGGAGCAAACAGCGCTCGACCGCAACTCAGTCTCAAGCCTCAATCTGCCACGTAACACATTGAAAAACAAGGGATTCACATAGGAAGTCAAGTCGAGCCCCAAGT
>CAZJFJ010000142.1:0-4726 GCA_964545305.1 uncultured Desulfovibrionaceae bacterium | reverse complement strand
TGGGCATGAGGAAGGGCTTGTCAATGTCGCGTTCGGGCTGGGGAATGTAAGAATCCAGAGCTTCAAGCAGACTCTTGATGCCGGCAACGGCCGGATCTTCAGGGCTGTCGGCTTCCAGCGCCTTAAGAGCTGAACCGCGCACGATCGGGATTTCATCACCCGGATAACCGTAGCTGGAGAGCAGCTCGCGAACTTCCATATCAACAAGTTCGAGCAGTTCTTCGTCGTCCACCTGGTCACACTTGTTCAGGAAAACCACGAGGTTTGGCACGCCAACCTGACGGGCAAGCAGGATGTGCTCGCGGGTCTGGGGCATGGGGCCGTCGGTGGCGGCAACAACGAGGATAGCACCGTCCATCTGGGCAGCGCCGGTAATCATGTTCTTGATATAGTCGGCGTGACCGGGACAGTCCACGTGCGCATAGTGACGGGTTTCAGTTTCATACTCAACGTGAGCGGTGTTGATGGTAATACCACGCTCTTTTTCTTCCGGCGCCTTGTCGATTTCGTCGTAAGAAACGAACTTACCGTGGCCCAGCATGCCAGCACACTTGGTGATGGCGGCAGTGAGGGTGGTTTTGCCATGGTCGATGTGACCAATGGTACCAACGTTTACGTGCGGCTTAGTGCGTTCAAATTTTTCCTTGGCCATGATTTTCTCCCTGGCTTAAACTTGTTTTTTGTTTAACCAAATGACATTAAAAGAAAAATGGAGCCCACAATGAGATTTGAACTCATGACCTCATCCTTACCAAGGATGTACTCTACCTACTGAGCTATGTGGGCTAATGCAAGACGTTGGTGACGGGCTTGGGTTGGAGCGGGAAACGAGACTTGAACTCGCAACCCTCAGCTTGGAAGGCTGATGCTCTAGCCAATTGAGCTATTCCCGCAAACTACTCGCCGTAGTCACTAACGACTTTCTGTCTCCTACAGCTTTGCTGATTTGTCAAGTAGCTTTAAGAAAGGAAAAACCGTTTTCCGGCTTATCCGTCCTTTAATCGCTTCCGGGCGCGTGCTGCACGGAAACGTTATAGCTAATAAAATCAATTTTCTAAATGGTGGTGGGGGATGGATTTGAACCATCGAAGTCATACGACGACAGATTTACAGTCTGTTCCCTTTGGCCACTCGGGAACCCCACCACTATATAAATTTCAAATAACCTGGCTGCAAGCTGGCGCATAGCAGGTTAAAATGCGCTTGGAGCTGGCGATGGGACTTGAACCCGCAACCTACTGATTACAAGTCAGTTGCTCTACCAGTTGAGCTACGCCAGCAACGGACTTGCGCTTATACCTGTCCTTTTTTCAAATAGCAAGTATTTTATGAAAAAAATATTTTTAAAAGGAACATCTCGTGAACGACCTTTTATCATAATCTCAATGGAACACAAGTATTTTCTTGGCCCTGCCCCAAATAAATTTTCAGGACAAACACCTGGAATCCACGCTCTATATTTTTGTTTACAAATACTTAAAGAACCTTATATGCTTAGCAGGAATGCTTGAGTTTGAGCTTGTGCTCGGCCCGGCTTATTTTTTGGAGGAAATGTGAGTTCTGAAGAAATCCCGACTATTCTTATAGTTGACGATACCCCTGACAATATTACCCTGCTTTGCTCTTTGCTGGACAGATACCGCAACAAGGTTGCGACCAACGGCCCCAAAGCGCTTAGAATAGCGGAGACAACCCCCCATCCCGATCTCATTCTTCTGGACATAATGATGCCGGAGATGGATGGGTATAAAGTGTGTGAAGCGCTTAAGGCAAACCCCAAGACCCAGAACATTCCGGTTATCTTTTTGACCGCAAAAACTCAGGAAGCAGACGAAGCCAGAGGCTTTGAGCTTGGAGCGGTGGATTATATCACCAAGCCGATCAGTCCGCCAATCCTGCTGGCCCGGGTTCAAACCCAGTTGGCTTTGCAGGAGGCCCGCTCCCGCCTTTCGCGCCAGAATGAGGCGCTTGAAGAGCAGGTAATGGAGCGTACCCGCCGTCTGGACAACCTGCAAAACGCTATTTTGGTTGCCTTGGCTTCTCTTGCCGAAACCCGTGATGACGACACCGGGCAACACGTTAAACGCACCCAGCAATATGTGAAGGAGCTGGGCACGATCATGGCCGAACATCCGAAGTTCAACCTCAGCCCCGCTTATATAGACATCATCTATAAAACCTCTTCCCTGCACGATATAGGCAAGGTGGGCGTGCCGGACAGCATTCTTCTCAAGCCCGGCCCGCTGACCAAAGAAGAGTTTGAGGAGATGAAAAAGCACACCATCCTGGGGCGTAATGCGATTATGGCGGCGGAGCGCAGCATTGACGCACCGGAAGAGTTTCTCACGGTTGCCCGGGAAATAGTCACTTACCACCATGAGCGATGGGATGGCTGGGGGTACCCTGAAGGGCTTTGTGGCGAGGAAATTCCCATTCCCGCCCGGATTATGGCGATCGCCGATGTATACGACGCACTGACCAGCAAGCGGGTTTATAGGGATGCGATTCCACATGATGAGGCCGTGCAGATAATCCTTAGTGGAAGAGGAGCTCATTTTGACCCGGACATTGTGGATGCGTTTATAAAAAACAGCGACACCTTCAAGCAGATTGCCCATGAGCATGGGGATGACGAGAGGGGTGAGTGGCCCGTGGCCCGTTAGCCGCCTTTCATAGTTATTCGCAACAGATGTTGCTGACCATTTAAACGGGGTGTCTTCAAAGCCCCCGCAAGGCATTTCAGTGTTATCTGGAAAGAGGCCGGGGCTCCGGCTTTTTGGGGCGAACAGGGGGAATGGGAGTGGAAGCGGTTGCAGCTTGAATGTTTTTAGCCGCTATCAATACAGTTTATGAAACAAATAAAAGGGGTTACGGCTGCCGCCATAACCCCTTGTTTTTACTGGTCGGGATGAGAGGATTCGAACCTCCGGCCTCAGCGTCCCGAACGCTGCGCTCTAGCCAAACTGAGCCACATCCCGTTAGCACATGACTTATATGCCAAGCCGCCACGGAATGCAAGCCAAAATTCAATTTCCTTGCATCTTTAAAAATATTATTGCGTCCGGCCTTCCGGAAATGAAGAAAAGACGCCCTGTTGCTTTAATTCCTTACAGATAGGGTAATTAACGTTTAAAATAGACGTTCTGCAGTAAGTGAAACCCGCCTATGCCCATTGCGGCGGGAAGTTTTTAAAATTGTCACGGGCACAGCGTTAAACGCTTCAACAACAGTCTCCGGGAAGCTTCGGGCATAAAAATCTGTTTTTATGAGAATGCAAAACTTGTTTCCCTGTAAAATTTACACAATAAAACAGAGAAAACCGGCCCGTTCAGGCCGCTTGCGGCGCACTCCTGACGCGCCGCAATATGCCGAGAGGCCGTAAGGATAGCCGGGAAAGGAAGATCCGGAAGTAGAAAAGCGGATTTTACTCCATTTGTTGGCTAGTCATCTTCAAATTCATAATGGCGCACTTCCCTGAATTGGAAGATATTTAAAAATTTTTGCGCGCGATCTGTTTGCGGGTTTTCGAAAAAGGCTTCCGGCTTGGCGCTTTCCACAATCACCCCGCCGTCCATGAAGATTATCCGGTCGGCCACTGCCCGGGCAAAGGCCATTTCATGGGTAACAATAAGCATGGTCATGCCTTCATCCGCCAGGCTCAGAATGACATCCAGCACTTCGCGCACCATTTCAGGGTCCAGCGATGCGGTCACTTCGTCGAACAGCATTATTTCCGGCTTCATGCACAGTGCCCGGACTATTGCCACCCTCTGCTTCTGCCCTCCGGAAAGCTGGCTTGGGTATGAATCTTTGCGGTCAAGCAGGCCTACCCGGTTGAGCAGGGCTTCGGCTTCGGCGGTCACCTCCTTGCTGCTGCGCCCCTGGGCCTTTACGGGCCCAAGCAGAATATTCTCCAGCACAGTCATGTGCGGGAAAAGATCATAACTTTGAAACACCATGCCTATTTGCTGGCGCACCAGATTCCATTTGGTTTTGCCCGAAGTGATCGATTCTTCATTCAGGAAGATTTCACCGCGCTGAATGGGCTCCAGCCCGTTTATGCAGCGCAAGAGGGTGCTTTTCCCACACCCGGAAGGGCCGATAACCACCAAGACTTCGCCTTTTCTCACATCGAGGTCAAGGCCGTGGATTACTTCGCGGGGGCCGAAACTTTTGTGTAAATTCCTGATTTGAAGAAGCGCTTGAGGCATATTGTTTCCTCTTTAGAGCAGTTAACGCCTCAAATGATTGTTTAACGTTCGGCAAAGCCGCCCTGCAATCATTTGGCGGCAAGGATTTGAAGACAAATCCTTGCAGAGCATTTCACACTTGAAATGCTCTAGCATTCCCATTTTCGTTCAAGATAAATGGAAAAACGTGAAATAGGATAGCAGATTGCAAAATAAATCAAGAAAATGGCTCCATAAACCCAGAAACTGGCCATATGGTTGCGCATCCCTGCTATTTCAACTATCTGCTGCCCCACTTTTACCAGATCCGGCACATTAATGAAAAACACAAACGGCGTGGTCTTGATCATGCGGGTGGTCAGGTTTATCACGCCCGGTAGCAGGCGCCGCACAGCCTGCGGGATGATGATGTAGCGGTTGATTTGCGCTTCGGTGAGGCCGATTGCGCGGCCGCTTTCCTTCTGGTGGGCCGGCATGGAAGTGGGCCTTGCTCAGGCCAACGGACAGGCCGGATTCGATCTGCACCTTGCCCACGG
>CAZJFJ010000141.1:0-4825 GCA_964545305.1 uncultured Desulfovibrionaceae bacterium | reverse complement strand
CCGGCTCATAACCGGCCCGTCCCAGGTTCAAGTCCTGGTGGGCCCACCATTTTAACATCCGAACAAGTCCGTTAAGATTAAAAAACTTGGCGGGCTTTTTTATTCTTGCCCGGCATTCTTGTCTGTTTGTAAAAGCTTGTTGGCATTCATCTGTGAATTTGGATAGTTTTATGGGTGCTCAATGTCATCAGAGCTTATTATCCGTGTTTAGCCGGATACGCCGGTGGGACTGACAGCATACGGCGTGCTCAGAGCCTTTTTCTCAAAGGCTTATCTTTTCAATATTTAAAATGCTTTAAAAATCATCAAGTTCGGTAAAGAATTCTTTTATCCCACCCCCACACAGGCCAATTGACGTTTGAAATAGACTTTTAAAGGTATGTAACGCCTGGCTGCATCTATTCCCTGCAATGATTTTTATAAATCTCTGGTGGCGTTTCAAGCATGAAAGGCTTTAAACATGTTGCGAGCCAAGCAGCAAAATTGCAGCTCCTGACATTTTGAAAACGGCTTGTAGGGACGTTGAAAGAAGGCATGCGAAAACGGCTTTCAGACACAAAAAAAGCTGCCCCTTGCGGGGCAGCTTTTATAGACAGGACTGGTTGGCTTAGTAGCCAGCAACCTGATTGGGGAAGTAATCTTCCAGTCCACCGGTGCGGTTGATGTCCAGGGTGGTGCAGTGCAGAGCGCCGCCGAACGGAATTACGCACTCGTAAGGAATCGGGTCTACTTCCATGCCGAGCTTGGACAGCTGTTCGCAGTAAGCGGTTTCGTGAGCTTCTACGAATACGGTCTTCGGGTCGAAGGAGAAGGTGTTCATGGAGATCCAGGAGGTACCTTCGTACATACCAGTCAGGTATACGCGGTTCTTGTGTACGTGGGTCGGCTGGGCTGCAGGAATCAGTTCCCAATCGTTGATCTTGAAGAGCTCGAAGAGTTCTTTCTGCAGAGGAATCCAGAAGGGGTTGTACATGCAGAGACCGGCGTTCATCGGAACCAGGTTACAGTCGATGTGCCAGGGGTGGGGGCAGTTGTCGAAGGTAACGTGGTGCATACGCAGTCCAAGAGCAGCGTACTGACGCTTCAGCCAATCAAAACCGGCCTTGTTGGTAACGGTAGAGATCTGGTGGAACACGTCTTTACCGAAGCGCATAGCGTCAGCGGCATCCCAGAGGGGTTCGTGTTCGGTCAGCTGGAATTCGGAACGGCGGGCTTTTTCGAGCTTTTCTTCGTCGCTCCATACGTTATGGAAGTAGTAGTAGTAGTTCTTCACATAGGACTTGTCGGTCAGGCGGGGCTTGGGAGCAGCGAACCAAACCATTTCCGGGTCTTCTCTGAAGTACTGTTCCCAGAAGGAGCGGAGGTTCAGGTACTCGTACCAGCGGCTGCGGCGAACGGTGGTAGCTTCGATAACCATATTACCATGAACCATGGTAACGTCACGAACGTTGTTCACGCCATGGCAGTTCAGCTGTACCCAGTCAGGGGTGGAAACCGGCTGATTCATCATGAAGGGCTCAATGTTGATGCGTTCAACTTTGGCGCCGCGCTTTTCAATGCGGCCTACAAAGTAATTCATCTGCTCATTAGCCTTATCAATCATTTCCTGGGGGAAGGGGCCGTAAGTAGGAAGGGGATAGTCGCCTTCGGGGCGGTCATACCACCATGCCGGCTCAGGAGCGGGCATATTGGTGCCTTCAGGACGTCCGATGATAACGAGGTTCAGCGGATCCCATTCGTTCCAGGAATTAACTATTTTAGCCATTATAAAAGCCTCCTTAAATGTTGCACATGTACAGCTAACTGCACAAATGATTCGGTCTTTCGACCTGCCAGACCATGCACGCTGCATGATCCCAAAAAAAATGCCGGGATAATTCCCGAAGTCTTAACAAAAACCTGCCCCCCTTTAAGGGAGGCAGGTTTTTAATTTTGGCTTAGTAGCCAGCAACCTGATTGGGGAAGTAATCTTCCAGTCCACCGGTGCGGTTGATGTCCAGGGTGGTGCAGTGCAGAGCGCCGCCGAACGGAATTACGCACTCGTAAGGAATCGGGTCTACTTCCATGCCGAGCTTGGACAGCTGTTCGCAGTAAGCGGTTTCGTGAGCTTCTACGAATACGGTCTTCGGGTCGAAGGAGAAGGTGTTCATGGAGATCCAGGAGGTACCTTCGTACATACCAGTCAGGTATACGCGGTTCTTGTGTACGTGGGTCGGCTGGGCTGCAGGAATCAGTTCCCAATCGTTGATCTTGAAGAGCTCGAAGAGTTCTTTCTGCAGAGGAATCCAGAAGGGGTTGTACATGCAGAGACCGGCGTTCATCGGAACCAGGTTACAGTCGATGTGCCAGGGGTGGGGGCAGTTGTCGAAGGTAACGTGGTGCATACGCAGTCCAAGAGCAGCGTACTGACGCTTCAGCCAATCAAAACCGGCCTTGTTGGTAACGGTAGAGATCTGGTGGAACACGTCTTTACCGAAGCGCATAGCGTCAGCGGCATCCCAGAGGGGTTCGTGTTCGGTCAGCTGGAATTCGGAACGGCGGGCTTTTTCGAGCTTTTCTTCGTCGCTCCATACGTTATGGAAGTAGTAGTAGTAGTTCTTCACATAGGACTTGTCGGTCAGGCGGGGCTTGGGAGCAGCGAACCAAACCATTTCCGGGTCTTCTCTGAAGTACTGTTCCCAGAAGGAGCGGAGGTTCAGGTACTCGTACCAGCGGCTGCGGCGAACGGTGGTAGCTTCGATAACCATATTACCATGAACCATGGTAACGTCACGAACGTTGTTCACGCCATGGCAGTTCAGCTGTACCCAGTCAGGGGTGGAAACCGGCTGATTCATCATGAAGGGCTCAATGTTGATGCGTTCAACTTTGGCGCCGCGCTTTTCAATGCGGCCTACAAAGTAATTCATCTGCTCATTAGCCTTATCAATCATTTCCTGGGGGAAGGGGCCGTAAGTAGGAAGGGGATAGTCGCCTTCGGGGCGGTCATACCACCATGCCGGCTCAGGAGCGGGCATATTGGTGCCTTCAGGACGTCCGATGATAACGAGGTTCAGCGGATCCCATTCGTTCCAGGAATTAACTATTTTAGCCATTGTAATGCCTCCTTAAATGATGTTAACCTAAAAATATAGAAGCCTTCAAAAACAAAATCCTTTTCCTAAGTCCAGGGAAAGGTGGGTGCATAAGAGCGGAAGTATCGCAGCCGCTTCCCCAAGCTGGCTGTGTGCTGCGGTGAGCATTTGTTTCGATACTTTTCTTCCCTTCACGAATTAATAGCCGACCCTGCAAAAATAGGCAATACCTTAGGGGAAAAAAAAGAACATTTCTTTGCCGGCCGTAGTTAAAAAAAGGAGCCAACCGTTTCAGGCGCTTCTTTTCCTGCGGTATTTTTTTCTTGTATCCCTCGCTTGTGTTTTTGGGGGTATGGGCTAAACTCCTGAAAGCTTATCATGCAGCTACCAAGGACCAGAATATCATGACTTTAGATGAATGGCAAAAATCTCTCGGCGAACTTCAGGAAAGGGCCGGATATTATTTTAAGGATGAAGAAATTCTGAAAGTGGCCCTTACGCACAGCTCTTACGTGAACGAATCTGATTTGACCATCAATCATAATGAACGCCTTGAATTTTTAGGGGATTCGGTTGTCGGGCTGTTTTTTTCAAAAGAATTGTTCAGGCGGTTTTCCGTGTGCCGTGAAGGCGAGCTTACCCATATGCGCGCCCGTTTGGTCTCCGGCTATGCTCTAGGAGAAAGGGCAAAGGAGATTGGGCTTGAGCGTTATCTGCTTTTAGGAAAAGGGGAAGAGTGCCAGGGGGGAAGACAGCGCCAGACTTTGCTTGCCAATGCTTTTGAAGCGTTCGTGGGGGCGATCTTCCTTGACGGCGGTTTTCGCGCGGTTCAAAGGTTTCTTGGAAATATCTCGGAACATGTGTGGGACAGGCTGGAATGCAACGAGAAGAGCAAGGACAACAAGAGCCTGCTTCAGGAGTTGATGCAGCAAAAACACAAGGCCCGCCCGGAATACAGCTTGCTGGGCACTCATGGGCCGGAGCACAGGAAAAGTTTTGAAGTGTCGGTTACCCTGCCTGATGGAACAATACTCGTAGCCCAAGGAAACACGCTCAAACAGGCGGAGCAGATAGCCGCAGGGCTTGCCCTTGAAAGCTGCTTTCCCGAAAATTAACCTGGAACATCTTTCATCTGTTGGTCCCGGTGTTTGTGATGATGCCCGGACTTTTTTGAATTGACTATTTCCGGGAAGGAGGTAAACCTCCTTCCCGGTTAGTTGTCTTTGGTCGCAACATCATTTCTTCAGGCCGCTAAAGTGTGCTTTGCGGCGCTGCCCGGCTTACCCCTGAATGAGCTGCAAGGCCATTTGCGGCAGGGAGTTTGCCTGGGAAAGCATTGCCACTGCTGCCTGCGTCATTACCTGGTTTCGGGTGAATTCAGTCATTTCAGAGGCTACATCCACATCTGAAATGCGGGATTCTGCAGACTGCAGGTTTTCCGCCTGAATCTGCAGGGCGGAAATGGTGTTTTCCAGCCTGTTCTGCATGGCGCCAAGTTCGGCGCGGATTTTATCCTTGGAAACAATAGCCAGGTTGATTGCGTCAAGGGCGTGCTGGGCGGCAGACTGGGTGGACACAGCAAAGCCCGCACGGGTATTCACTCCCTGGTTGCCAAGGCCGAGAGCCGAGGCAGTGGCTGTTCCTATGCGGAAATAGTAATAGTCTTCTGCACAGCTGTTGCCGGAGCCGAAGTGGATCTTGATCCGGCCGGTGGACTGCAAGCCGCTGCCGTCGTGATCCGCTCCGGAAAG
>CAZJFJ010000140.1:0-5116 GCA_964545305.1 uncultured Desulfovibrionaceae bacterium | reverse complement strand
CCCACCGACAGCACCGTTTTGGTCACCGGGGAGTCCGGTACGGGTAAAGAGCTCGTAGTGCGAGCTCTGCACGCCAATTCCCTGCGCCGCGACAAGCCGCTTGTGCCAATAAACTGCGGCGCAATTCCCAAAGAGCTTCTGGAAAGCGAATTGTTCGGGCATGAAAAAGGGGCTTTCACACACGCGATCAGAACCAGGCCCGGCCGGTTTGAAGTGGCTGACGGCGGCACTGTGTTTCTGGATGAAATCGGCGAAATGGACTTGTCGCTTCAGGTAAAAATTTTGCGGGTGCTCCAGGAAAAAGAGATCGAGAGAGTTGGCGGCAACGGAATCAAAAAGGTGGATGTGCGTCTGGTGGCGGCCACCAACCGGGACCTGGAAAAAGAAGTGGAAGCGGGGCGGTTCCGTGAAGACCTGTACTACCGCCTGAACGTCATCCCCATGCACCTTCCTCCCCTGCGGGAACGCGGCGGAGACATACTCGTCCTGACAAACCACTTTCTATCCCACTTTTGCAAGCAGAAAAACAGAAAGATGCTCAAGGTTGAAGACCTGTCCATGCGGGCCCTTGCCGCCTATTCATGGCCCGGAAACGTGCGTGAACTGGAAAACTTCATGGAGCGGCTCAGCATCCTGGTGGATGGCTCCCGGGTGGAGCTTGGCGACCTGCCGCATAAAATACTGGATGAAGTGGGCGATGTGAACCATTTGCCCGAAGTAGAAAAGGCGATAGAACAAAAAAGCCTGATCACCCATGCGGTGGACGGCAGCCCGCTGGCTCCGGGCCAGGAAATTCCAGCTCAGGGCTTTCCAGATCAGGCGCCGGATGCTGCATGCGCCAGTTCCATGCCCGGTCAAGCCTGTTTCCGCTGGCCCTGCATTGCCGATATGCAGACGGAAAGCCTTACGCTCAAGGACTTTCTTGACTGCATAGAAGCAAAATTGCTGGCTGAAGCTCTCTCTTCATGCGGAGGGGTGCGCAATCAGGCCGCCGAGCTTTTGGGCATCAAGCGCACAACTTTAATTGAAAAATTGAAAAAGCTTGCTATTGACGGTTGATTGCCGTTTGAACTGGCCTTTATTTTGCAGTAGTCCCCCTTGACCCGGGGCAGACCCCCGGTTTAATGTAACCTGTGGTGAGCTGTGGCAAATAAAACAATATATACCAGACTGATCAGCCCAATTCCGCTGGCAATTTTGCTGTTTGGCCTTTGCGCGCCCGCCAAAAGCCTGGCGCTCGGATGGGAGTGGTCGTCTTTGCCCGGGCGCGAGCGGGTAATAATCACTCTGGACAACCCCTCAGCCTGGAGCGTAAACCGGGTCGGCACTCAAACTCTTCTTTTGAAGCTTGAAAACGGAGCAGAAAACATTTCCGTCTCAAGCGCACCGGACAACAGCCAGCTTTTCAACAACGCTTCCCCAGCCCCGGAAGGCGCTTTTCTCACCACAAAAACCAATGCCTTCGGCTATCTGGTCGCCCGTGAAAGCGACAATAAAATCCGCATTGACTTTTTCGACAACCCGATAGGAGCCCGCTGGGAAACCCCGGCAGGGCAGCCTGACAACCCTGTGGCAATTGAAGCCGCCGCCCCCCAAAACAGCCAGGCAAGCGCAGCTTCCCCCGAACAGGCAGAAACCGCCGCGGCAAGCGCCTCCCCCGACCGACCGCGCACCCAGATAGATTCGCTGATTGCTGCCCAGCAAGCGCTAGGCCAGAACTCGCAAACGAATGCAACCCGGCAGAACCCTGCCCCGCCCGCCCAGACGGAATCCGGAACTTCCGTGCCCATCCGCAACCCGCAGGCGGCAAGCCCGCAGGGCCAGACCAGCGCTTCAAAGCCGGACCAGAACTATCTCGCCCCGCCTGAAACAGGGGGGCAATTGAATTCCGGCATTGTGGAAACCCCGATTGCCGGGTCGCTGCAAGATATCGGCTCCCAGCCCCCTCAGGGAAACGGCCAGCCAGGGCAACCCGCGCAAAGCCCGGCTCAGCCTCCTTCCCTGCAAACCTCCGGGCCAGCCTTAATTTCCCCCCCCAACCAAGGCGGCGGGCAAAACAGCGTAGAGGGAAACGGATACCTGATTACCCCGATCAACCCCACCCCCCAGGTTGGAGAACAGCCGCAGGGCTATATGCCGGACACACGCTCCGGCACGCAAATTTCAATTTCCGGCGATGAACAGCCCCCCCCGGCTTCTCCCGGAACGCCTCCTGATCAGCCTGGGCAGCTTCAGCTTGAAGCGGGGCAGCAGCAGGCCGCCCCCACGCCCGCCGGGCAGGAAGGAGAAACAAAAGGAAGCGGTCAGTCCGACCGCGAACTGGTAATGCGCGTGCCCGGCCCCGCAGGGCAAAACGGCACGGAGCAGCCCCCGAAAGCCCAAGTGCAGTATGACGATGAAGGCAAACCGATTGAGCCGCCCCCGTCTGCCTCGGAACTGCTTCGGCAGGCCGACGGACTTGTGGCTTCAGCACATTATACGGAAGCGCTCCCCCTGCTGGAAGAACTCAAAGTACGCACGGACCTCACCTCGGAAGAAATGGAAGATGTGCTTTATCTTATAAGCGACGCCAACTTCGGGCTGGGCACAAAAGACATCCAGGCCCACGGCGACAAAATTCTCGCCGCTTCCGAAGAAGCCCTGAACTACAACCTCCAGTCCAACCGCGCCCCCGCGATGATGCTGCGCCTTGGCTACACCAACCTTAAAATGGGCAATATTCAGGAAGCCGAAGCATATTTCAACCTGCTGAAACGAAATTACCCGAACGATGAGAATATTCCCCTGATTTACTACTACTGGGGCGATTATTTCTTTGAAAAGGAAAACTACCAGCAGGCGGCCGATCAGTTTCAGTATATTGTTCAGAACTACCCGGATTCACGCTTTGTGCGGGAAGCCTCGGTGGCACTGGCCCGCTCGCTTTACAACCTGGGCTACTATGACCAGGCCTTTCAGATTGTGGACTACATAGAACGCCGCTGGCCGCGTTTTTATATGGAGTATCCCCCCATTCTGGCCATGATCGGCAATGCCCTGGTCAATATGGGCAAATATGCGGACGCGCGTTCGCATTACTGGCTTTACTACAACCTTGCCCCTTCCGGCCCGGAAGCGGCCAAGACCCTCACCCGCATCGGCGACATTTATATGGAAGAGAAGAACATCACGGCCGCGCGCCAAGTTTACGAGGAAGCGGCGCGCCGCTTCCCGGATGACGATGCCGGCCTGGTGGCCCAAATGCGCCTTGCGGAAGAAGGGATTTACGATGCGCCGTCAATTGGGGACATGTTCAGCGTATTTGACCGCCCGTATAGCGAATTGCCTCTTCAAACCTATTCACGCATAATTAAAGAGCACCCGAACAGCGAGCTGGCTCCGCTTGCCCAGCTCAAGCTCGCCATGTGGTATCTCTGGAACAACCGCTACAACGAAGCTCTTGCCGAAGCCACCGTTTTCGCGGAAAAATATCCCAACCATCCGCTGCTGCCCAAAGCCCGCGAAGTAGCCCTCACAGCATTTAACGGCCTGGCCTCGGACTCTGTCACCAGCAAGGAGTACGACCGCATTCTGCTGGCCTGGGACAAATTTCCGATCATTCAGGGCCAGGAAGAAGTTTTGGGCCCCGAGAGCCGTCTCGCCCTGTCTTTTTCGGAATGGAACGGGCACCGCGCCTCAGACGCCCTGGGCACGCTGGAACCGTTTTTCCGCGGCAACAAGGACTTCACCTACGGCGAACCCGCTCTGAATCTGGCCCTGACAATTCTGGTGGATACTGCGCAGTGGCAGGCCATTGCCGATCTTTACCGCAAAGTGGAGATGTGGGAACTCACGCCGGACACACAGCGCCAGCTTGACTACGCCATGGCGCTCTCAGCCGAAAACCTCAACCGCTATGATCAGGCTGCCGTTTTGTGGGAAAGCCTGCGCAACACCCCGGACCTGCCGCCGGAACAAAAAACATACATGTTCTATTTCCTGTCCAAAGCGGCAGAGCGCAACAAAGATATGGAACAGGCCTACTATTTGGGCCGCGACGCATTGAAAGGCCTGACCGGCATGGCCGAGAAAAACCCGGAAGCCGTAGACAAACCTAAAATAAAAGATCTTCTTGCAATGCTCATGAACATTACCGAAGGCGCAGGCCGCCTGCAGGAAGCTCTCGACTGGCAGCAGCAGTATTCGCAGTATGTAAGCCCGGACGACCCGGAATATCCGGCCATGCGCTACCGTCTGGGACAACTTTACCGCCAGAGCGGCGATATGGCCCGCTGGGCCGTGGTCATGCAGGAGCTCGCCGACAACGCTCCCGACTCGCTATACGGCCGCATGGCCGCTTCCGAACTGCGCTCCTCCAGCCTTACCAATGAAATCAATTCATTCATGCCGCCGGGAGGCGGAATGTAGCCGCCTGAAACACAGGAAACAGCCGCCGCCATGCAAAAGCACCGGTAAAAATCCCCGCTTCTCCCGCGTGCGCGCCCTTTCACGCCGCTCCCCGCCGGCAGAAAAAATCACCAAACCCAGCCGCAATGCCGCTTGAAGCATTTCAGAACGTTTCAACTTTGAAACCCTCTCTTCAGGTGAATCATTCCGGCGCTTCAAAACGTTGCCTGACAGGCCGGTAGAATTACATAAGCCGGGTTGACGCGCCGTCATGCAGAAAACCTCAAGCAGATTAATTTTGAGGCGCCCCCTGCATCGTTTAACCGCGGAAGCGATTTTCGCCCGCGCCTGCAGGTATGGCGGCGCAGACCGTGCCGCCATAGCATTTTGTCAGCAGCAGCCTTTCAATGTTCCAATGCTCTGGAAGCGGACGCTATTTCACGCAAGAAGCAAAAAATGCCGGCCACTCCCCCAAAGCCTTGCTGCAAGGGGTTACAACCCTTGCAGATATTTGGTATGCTGAATACGGAGAAACACTGAATGATCCGGCGTTGCAACGCACGGCATGGCAGCGCCAGAACAATTGACACGAGTTGGAGTCACGCACCGCAAAACGGCAATTTCAAGGCGAAACAGCTCTAGAGCATTTCACGCTTGAAATGCTCTGCAAGAATTTGTCTTCAAATCCTTGCCGCCAAATGATTGCAGGGCGGCAAAGCCTCCCGTTAAA
>CAZJFJ010000139.1:3406-5163 GCA_964545305.1 uncultured Desulfovibrionaceae bacterium | reverse complement strand
CAGAAATGATTGTATCAGCCTCTGAACAGGCAGACATCACCCAGGCCATAATCGCGGCCATGAACAAGAAGTCTGCAGAAGAAAGCAAAGCCTCCGCTCCCGCAACCAGCCAAAACGCGACTGAGCAGAAAAATGCCACCATTTCCGCCAACGCCACCTCTGAAGGAAACGAAGGCGGGGTTGCAGCGAGCAACGCAACCCAGGAATAGTTTTCCAAGAACAATCAGTAAAACAGATAAAATAGAATTACCTGGCAAAAGGCCATATAAAAGCGCCCCGCTTCAAATGAAGCGGGGCGCTTTTGCAAAAATCAGATTCCCGGTTCAGGCTCAGAAGGCTCCGGCCGGACTGAACACCGGCCATCCCGGCAATTTTTCAAATCCTCCAGTACGAATTCTGTAAGCCCTTTGGCCACTTCCTCTTCTTCAAAAACAATATCGGCAACCCCGCTTTGCTTAAGAATCCTCTCTTCTCCCAAGAATCTGGCTCTAACCAGAATGCGTGCTTGGGGATTTAAATTGGCGGCCATAGCCGCTGTTTCAACGGTATTTTCCAAGCTTGGAATCGTGACGATTATATATCCGGCTCTGGCAATCCCGGCGGCCTCCAGGATCTCCTTCCTGGACGAGTCGCCAAAAACCGCAGCCTTTCCCTGATCCGTCAGCCCATTAACGGTATCAACATTCAAATCTATCACCACCGGCGTAAGGCCCTTGGACTCCAGCGCTTCAACTACGCTGCGCCCTGTGGGGCCATACCCCACCACTATTGCGATTTCTCCCTGAACGGTATCGGCGTTATTCTCATTTTGAAGCAGAGCCCGTTTTTTGGCGTTTTCCTGCAACGCCCTGTTGTCCGCCCGGTAATTCAGCAGTTTGTATATCAAAGGATGCTTGTGCAGCAACTTCTCCAAGAAAGGAATTGTTTTGAAATAACTGGGGTTGAGGCTTATGGAGATAATCGCACAAACAATCAGGATACTGGTTACATCCGACGGGATGAGACCAAGCCCGTGTGCAGCATAAGCAAGGATAAAAGAAAACTCCCCTACCTGGGCAAGAGCCGTGGCTACAACCAGGGCGGTATGTGTCGAATAGCCCAGCAAGGTCACCACCAAAAGCGCGGTAATAGGTTTGGCTAAAAGCACTATTGCAAGGCATGCAAGAATCAGCAACGGCTGTTCCAGCAAAAACGAGGGGCTGAAAAGCATGCCCACGGAAAGGAAAAATAGCACGGCAAAGGCATCGCGCAAAGGAAGCACATCTGCCCCCGCCTGATGGGCGAGTTTTGTCTTGCCCACAACCATTCCGCCCAAAAAGGCGCCAAGCGCCATTGAGGCATCAAAAAACTTGGCCGCAAAAACAGCCGTGGCAAAAGCCGAAACCAGCACTGTAAGCGTGAACAGCTCCTGGGAACGGGTGCGCACAATTTTTGTCAAAATCCAGGGCACCACTTTGCCCCCAACCACAAGCACAACAACCCAAAGCGCGACCAGACGTAGAATTGCCAGCCCGAAGGCCTTTCCCAAAGTCAACGCGTCCGCCGTTACTTCCCCCAGAAGAACGGGAGCGAGGCTTGGTAGAAGAACCAGCACAACCACCGTGAAAATGTCTTCCACAATAAGCCAGCCCACGGCAATGTGGCCATCCACGGTTTCAAGCTTGCCATTATCCTCCAGCACTCTAAGCAACACCACCGTGCTTGCCACCGAAAGCCCAAGGCCCAGCACAAGACCGGCCCCGAACCCGACTCCCAGC
>CAZJFJ010000139.1:0-3396 GCA_964545305.1 uncultured Desulfovibrionaceae bacterium | reverse complement strand
TACGCGGCGCCGGCTCCCAGTAAGGTGGCCACAGAGGACTGGACTATCGCCCCCGGCAACGCAACCCCTTTCACCGCAAGCAAGTCTTTAGTATTAAAATGGAGCCCCACCCCAAACATAAGCAAAATAACCCCGGCCTCCGAAAGCTGATGAGCAAGCCCCTGATCGGCAATGAAACCCGGCGAATGAGGGCCGACTAAAAAACCGGCGAAAAGATAGCCCACAATGGGGGACAGGCCTATTCGAGTGGCGAAATAGCCAAGCAACAAGGCCGAGGCAAAACCGACTGCAAGAATTTCCAGTAAATTATACTCGTGCATAGTTTCCTTTAGATATGGCGTAGAATAATGCTTTTATCGTATCATACCAGCTACCCGGGTTCAAGGCGCAATCAAATGTTTATTCTGATTTTCAAACAAAAAACACTTGAACAATCTTCGGCTAGGGGCTACGTTAACGGCTTCCTCTCGAATGAGAGAGGAATGAAAACTAACTATTTTGTATTTTTTGTTCTCCTTTGTACTGGAGGTTAAAGGTATGAAGATTCTGGTCAGCGATCCGGTTTCTGAAAAAGGGGTCGCTATTCTCAAGGAACAGTTTGAAGTTGACGTAAAAACCAAGCTGCCCATTGAAGAACTTATCAGTATCATTCCGGCTTACGACGGTCTGGTTGTGCGCAGTGAAACGAAAGTGACTGCAGAGGTGCTGGATGCGGCTAAAAAACTCAAAGTAATCGGACGCGCAGGAGTCGGCGTTGACAATATCGACGTGGAACATGCGACCAAGCGCGGAATAATTGTGCTAAATGCTCCCGAGGGCAACACAATGGCCGCTACCGAGCACACCATTGCAATGATGATGGGCCTTGCCCGCAATATTCCCCAGGCCTACATGTCCATGCACAACGGGAAATGGGAGCGCTCCAAATTCACCGGAGTGGAAGTGCGCGGCAGAACTCTCGGCATATTCGGCCTGGGGCGCATAGGAACCGGTGTAGCCAAACGGGCTCTCGCCCTGGAGATGGAAGTTCTGGCCTATGACCCGTTCATGAATATGGAAACGGTCAATGCCCTTGGCATCAGGGCCTGCGAAGTGGATGAAATTCTTGAAATCGCCGATTTCATTACCCTTCACCTGCCAAAAACTCCGCAGACTGTTAATATGTTCAACAAAGATGCCTTTGCGAAAATGAAACAAGGCATGCGCATCGTCAATTGCGCGCGGGGAGGCGTGGTGAATGAAACCGACCTTCTTGCCGCAATTGAGGACGGAATCGTAGCGGGAGCAGCCCTTGACGTGTTTGAAACCGAACCTCTGCCCGCCGACAGCCCGCTGCTTGCCTGCCCGCAGATAGTCACCACTCCCCACCTCGGCGCCTCCACAGTGGAAGCCCAAATTGGGGTTGCGGTTGATGTCGCCCACGGCATTGTCGCGGCCCTTCAGGGAGAGCCGGTAACCACAGCGGTGAACATGGCCGCCGTGCCTTCACACATCCTGCAGCAAATCAAACCCTATTTCAGCCTGGCTTCCAGCCTGGGCAGCACTCTGATTCAAATTTCAGAAGGCCGCCTTGAAAAAATTATTGTCGAATACAAGGGCGACATTGCAAAAACCGACACCAAGATGCTGACCACCAGCGTGATTAAAGGCGTGTTCAACCACATCCTGCAAGACGAAAGCACCGTAAACTTCGTAAATGCCCCCGCTCTCGCCAAAGCCAGGGGGGTTGAAGTCACGGAAACAAAACAGGAAACCCCTGGCAGCTTCGCCAACCTGATTACCGTGCGCCTTTATACCGACAAGGAAGAGCATATTGTGGCGGGCACCCTGTTTGGCCGCGAAGCGAGAATCGTCTCCATCGACAACCGCCGCGTGGATACCATGCCCGAAGGCAACATTCTGCTCTGCCCCCACGATGACCGGCCCGGTATGGTCGGGATGGTGGGAACAATTCTGGGCGAGGCGGGAATCAACATTTCTGCCATGCAGGTGGGCAAGACCGAAGTGGGCGGAACCAACGTGATGGTTCTGGAAATCGACTCTCCTGTGCCGGCCGGCGTGCTTGAAAAAATTCGTGGCACCAGCGGCATCACTGGAGCCAAATTGATAACCCTGTAATCAAAGTGAGCTTTTTATGAGCCGTATTTATAACTTTGGCGCGGGACCGGCCACCCTTCCTTTTGAAGTGCTGGAAGAGGTGCGCGATGAATTCCTGGACTACCCCTTTGAAGGCAGGGGACTGGGCATGTCCATCGTGGAAATGAGCCACCGCTCCAAGGCGTATGACGTCATAAATGAAGAAGCCGAAGCCGACATGAAAGAACTGCTGGGCCTTGGCGGCAGCCACCGGGTTCTTTTCATGCAGGGAGGGGCTACCACTCAATTTTCCATGATCCCCATGAACTTCCTGAAAAACGGCCAAACCGCCGACTATGTCCTTACCGGCGTCTGGTCCGAAAAGGCGCTGGCGGAAGCAAAAAAAGTAGGGAACACCCACATAGCGGCGTCCGGCAAGGCAAGCAATTACTCCGTCCTGCCAAAAGCGTCCGATATTATGCTTAGTGAAAACCCGGCCTATGTGCACATCACTTCAAACAACACCATTTTCGGCACCCAGTGGCGCGACTTCGCCCCGCTCAACCTTAACCCCGGCAAAAACACCCTCGTCTGCGACATGTCCTCGGACATTCTCAGCTACCCGTTCAATGCCAGCGACTTTGGCCTGATTTACGCGGGAGCCCAAAAGAATATAGGCCCGGCGGGCCTTACCGTAGGAATCATCCGCAAGGAACTTGCTGAAAACAACGACAAGAACCTGCCCATAATGCTGCAGTATGAAACCTACGCCAAGAACAATTCCCTGTATAATACTCCTCCGGTGTTCGCGGTTTATATCATGGGCAAAGTTCTCAAGTGGATCAAGAAAAACGGCGGCCTGTCCAAGATGGCCGAGCGCAATCAGGACAAGGCCAAGCTGATTTATGATGTAATCGACCGGCATCCGGACTTTTTCAAAGGGCACGCTTCCCCGGAATCCCGCTCCTTCATGAATATCACTTTCCGTCTGCCCTCAGAAGAGCTTGAGGCGGATTTTGTGAAGCAGGCTCTGGCTTCCGGCATGTCGGGCCTAAAAGGGCACCGGTCTGTAGGCGGGCTCCGGGCCTCCATATACAACGGCATGCCCAAAGACGGATGCAAAGCGCTTGCCGAATTCATGCTTGAATTTATGCACAAGGCATAAATAAAAGGATACATTTCACGGAAAGGGGGTTCACCCCCCTTTCCGACAGAACTCAGCTCAAAACCACCCGCAATAAAAATATTCTGATCAGCCTTGACATGGAATAAAATTACGTGTCAAACACAAACCATACAAAATAATATTAGGTTCAAAAT
>CAZJFJ010000138.1:0-5171 GCA_964545305.1 uncultured Desulfovibrionaceae bacterium | reverse complement strand
GATACCGCAACCGGAACCCCGGCAACGTCAGAAGGGATGGGAACTCTCAATGGGATGGCATGCAGGGCGTTGACGAGCGGGATTTTATCATCTTCGAAAATGACCACTACGGCATACGGGCGCTCGCCCGCAATATCAACACCCAGTTTCAGCGCGGGCAATATAATACTATTCGAGGTTTGCTGAACACTTATGCAAGCCCAGATGACAACGATACACAAGCGTATATCAACCACATGGTGCAGCGTTTGGGCGTTTCCGCCGATGAAGAGCTGGACATGAACGACCCGGAGGTGCTCTCGCAACTAATCCGGGTGATTATCCGGCATGAAACGGGAAGCAACCCATATACTGACGAACAAATCCTCAACGCTGTAAATGATGCGAGGCACAGGCAATAGCGGGCTTTGCCCCGCCGCAACCGGAAGCCGAAGAGAAAGACGCCGCGCTTTAAGAAAAAGCCCCTGCTGCAAAGGGCTGCCCCCCCCCTATTCCGCCCCCTCTTGACTATTCGGAAACAATCTGTTCGTCTTGCGAAAGGTGCTGAAAACACCACACCGGCGGCCTTATGCCCGACTCAACCCGGAATGCGCCGCATTCACCCCCCCTTTCCACAAACCAGACCCCCAAAAACGCGGCCGCTTTGGCCGAAAAACTGTGGGAAACAGCAGCGGCACTACTTGAGCTGGCCCGATACACGGCAGAGCAGGCAGAACTGGAAGCGCCGGAAACGTAAGGGAAAGTTTTACACATACAAAACCCCGCCTGAAAAATTTCAGACGGGGTTTTTGCCTTCAAATTGAATGACGGGAAAATATCTTGAAGCAGATTGATTTTTAGAGCATTTCACACTTGAAACGCTCCAATCAAACTACATTTTTTCGGCGGCTTCCCGCATTCTCGCAAGCCTGCCAAGCGCCTCATCCAAAGTTTCCTCGGAGCGGGCAAAATGAAGCCGGATCAGATGATTTACCGGCTCACGGAAGAAGCTGGAGCCGGGCACGGCGGCCACGCCTACCGCGCGGATCATCCATTCGCAAAATTGCAGGTCCGTCCAGCCCTTGAAGCAGTTCATCTTCAAAAAATCGGAAATATCCACCATCACAAAATAGGAACCTTGCGGCGTTGTGTGCTTCAGGCCCATTTTGTCGAGCCCGGCCAGGAAATGAGCCCGTTTCCGGGTGTAAAGCTCCCTGAGTCTGTCATAATAAGACGCGGGAAAACGCAGGCCCACCACTGCCGCCTCCTGAAGCGGAGCGGGCGCGCCAATGGTCAAAAAGTCGTGCACTTTTTTGGCGCACTCAATCACCGGCTCCGGGCCTATAAGGTAACCAAGCCGCCAGCCCGTGATGGAGTAGGTTTTCGACAGGGAAGAACAGCAAATAACCCTGTCCCTCAATCCGGGCAGGCTGGCCGCGTAAACATGCTGATGCGGGGCGAACACAATGTGTTCGTAAACTTCATCGGTAATTATAAACGCGTCATATTGTATGGCGAGGCTGCCAATGAATTCCAGCTCTTCGCGGGTGAACACCTTGCCGCAGGGGTTGGAAGGGTTGCAGATGATGATGGCCTTGACCCCCTGCCGGAAAGCGTCTTCCAGCACGGTTTTGTCAAAGCAGAAATCCGGAGGAACCAGGGGCACGAATATGGGTTCCGCCCCGGAAAGAATGGCATCGGTTCCATAGTTTTCATAAAATGGGGAAAATACAATCACCTTGTCGCCGGGGTTGCACACGGTCATCATGGCAACCATCATCGCCTCGGTTCCCCCGCAGGTAACAACTATCTCCGTGCCGGGGTTCACCTTGAAGCCATACGCCCGGCTCTGCTTTTCGGCCAGCGCTTCACGGAAGTTGTCCGCCCCGAAGGTTACGGAATATTGGTGCGGGCCTTCCTTGGCTATTCTCGCAAGCGCATCGGTAATCTCTTCAGGCGGGGCAAAATCGGGAAATCCCTGGGAAAGGTTAATGGCACCACTCTCATCGGATATGCGTGTCATCCTTCTGATTACGGAATCAGTGAACGTTTGCACGCGATGACTCAATTCGGGCATTCGTCTTCTCTTAAATTGATGTTGAAGTTAAAATTGAATGTTCAAGCTGCCCCTGAACTCGTCCAAGTTCCCGATATTCAGCGACTGCATCAGCGCGGGAAGCTCACGGGCTATGTTGAAAACGGCGTCCGGGCGCAGAAGGTTGGCTGTTCCCACCTGCACGGCATGCGCGCCCACAAGAATAAATTCCAGCACGTCCAAAGCGGAACACACACCGCCAATTCCAATCACCGGAATTTTAACGGCATTGCACACCTGCCACACGCAGCGCAGGGCCACCGGCTTTACCGCCGGGCCGGACAGGCCGCCAATGATATTCGCAAGCCTTGGTTTGCGGGAAGCCACATCCACAGCCATTCCAGACAGGGTGTTGATGCATGAAATTACCTGGGCGCCGTTGGCCTCCACATATTTCGCCATTTCAGCAATATCTGTGACATTGGGGGAAAGCTTTACCATCACCAGCTTGTTCCCGGCGTTGTCCGCCACCGCGCGCGACACTTTGGCGGCCGATTTCGGGCACTGCCCGAACAAGAGGCCGCCCTCTTTAACATTGGGGCAGGAAATATTCACTTCAAGCCCCGCAACGCCTTCCACCCCGGCCAGAACAGAGGCGAGCTCCCCGAATTCTTCCGGGCTTTGAGCATACAAGTTCACAAAAACGGGAACTTCACGCCAAGGCAGCTGCGGCAATATTTCAGTTATAAAATTTTCAACGCCGGGATTTTGCAGGCCTATTGCGTTCAACATGCCTGAAGGCGTTTCGGCGATGCGGGGAACTGGGTTTCCTTCCCTGGGGCGCAGGGAAAGGCCCTTTACAACAATGCCGCCCAGGGCGGACAAATCGCCATACGGAGCAAACTCCAACCCCGAGCCAAAAGTGCCGGAGGCAGTCATTACCGGATTCTTGAGTTCAAGCCCCGGCAAGTTCACTTGTGTCTGTGGAATAACCGCCATAATCTCAATCCGGTATCAAGAAAGTTTGACTTCATCCGCCCAGAAAACAGGCCCGTGCAAACAAACCTGCACCGGCCAATCCGGCTTTGGAACGTCTTTCAGGCCCGGCCCCGCGGGAACCGTGCAGCCAAGGCAGGCCCCGCTGCCGCAGGCCATTTGCGTTTCAAGCGAAAGCTGGGCGCGCGCGCCGGAGGCAATTGCCTCTTTCTGAACATATTGTAAAAAAGGCTTTGGCCCGCAAGCCAAAACCAGGCCGTTCACTTTGGCGAACTTTTTTATTTGCCCGCTGAGCCGGGCGAGAAACGCCATCAGATCATCTCTGCCTTGCTCAAAATGCGCGAATTTTTGAACTTCTGCCGGAAAATCGGCCCAAGGGTAGCAATCCAACCCGGCCCGGTGCCCGAACTCAAGCTGCAAGCCGCCAGGATTGGGGTGGGCCTGGCTGTAGCCTATAAATGGCGCGATGCCCAGGCCTCCGGCAAGCATAAGAACTGGCGCGTCCGGTTCAACCGCAAAGCCGTTGCCAAGCGGCCCCCATACCAGAAGGGAGTCGCCCGGGTTCAGGCCCAGCAGAAGCGGAGTGCCCCGGCCCACCAATTGAAGGAAAAGAACAACTTCAAAAGTATTGTCGGAAAGAGGCTTCACCCGGCAAATTGAAAAAGCTCTGGCCCAGATAATGTCGTGCCCCCAGGCAAGAGGCAGGGGCAGGCCGTTTCGGGCCAAAGGGCGGATCATGACAAACTGCCCGGCCCGGCTGCCGCCCCAGGCGGAAGCGGACACCTTCAGGCGCAGTTGCGCATACCGCACATCCTCCCCGCAGGCGCAGCCCAGCGGAAGCAGTTCCAGAAGTTCGGCCGTTTCGCAGGCCAAAGAGGCATGATCTGTCGAGTTCCGATTCATCGCTTTGGTTTATACATCAACTGGGCGAGAGCGCAAGCGATAAAAGCACTGGTTTGCAGTTGCCCTCTTTGTCAATATATGGCATTCTATATGCATTAGGCGGATTCATTTTTAAGCGCACAGCCGGGGCGGGCGGAAAATAAGGATTTCGCCTGTTTCCCACAGCTGCAACCGCAGACGCCGCAGGCCGCCAAGGCGTTTTCAGCGCGAAAAAATCCGGAAGCTTCATCTTGAAAAAAGGTACAACATAAACTTCGATCAGCCAGGAGGAAAACATGAATACGCTTTTTATGATTTTAGCGGCAATTGCCCTGCTTGGGGTGCTGTTATCCCTGTTTAAACCAGGATGCGGTTTTTTGGGGCTGTGCAAAAAAAGCCGCTGGATGCCCGTTGTTGTCTGGCTGATAATTTTTCTGATCGCCCTGGTTCTTTGGAGGAATTGGGCTCCTTCCGGCAATGAGCCGGAAATGTCGCTCATGCCGCTCAACACGGCAACGGAACAAAACACCGCCACTTCCGCTCTTGATGAGACCGGCGTAAATAATGCCGCAACAGAGCCGCAAACACTAAAAGAACGTATCGATAAAACCGTGGATAACGCGGCGGGAGCCGCTGCCGATACATACAACGCCACTCGCGACAAGGTTAATGAATTCGGACAGGCCGCCTCAGAAGCGTGGGAGGAAGTGAGAGACTCGACGGGAAAAACCCTTGAAAAAGCAGGAGACTCCATTGAAGAAACCGGAAAGGAAATTCAAGAGGAGGACACGCCCAACCAGGAATAGTCCCGGAAAATTCCGGAAAATACATATCAACACTGTTTTGAGCCCGCCTGAAGCGGGCTCAAAACACTTAGAGCAGAATCACAAAATGCGGCTTCAGTGACCTGCAACCCCGTTCCTTTTCAATGCCACTTTCAAAGGAACAACACATAGTGAGGAATTGCTCCGGCTCTCTCAATTTCAAAACAAGTCCGATAGAGAGTGAGCTGTAGCTCTTCTATCTGTAAAAAAAGCCTTTTGTCAACTTTGTTTTTGGGCATAAAAAAGTCAAAAAAACAGCCTGGGTTATGCCTGTAAAATCCCCGCATCCGCAATTCCGGCTCAAGCCTGAGCAGGCCCAACCGCCTTACGCCGGGCTGAAATTCCATTTTCCGGCAAATTCACAGAACACTTTGAACCATTTGCTTATTTATTGGACTGCTAGAGCAGTTAACGCCTCAAATGATTGCTTAACGGGGGGCAAAGCCTCCCTACAA
>CAZJFJ010000137.1:0-5264 GCA_964545305.1 uncultured Desulfovibrionaceae bacterium | reverse complement strand
CTCCAGATAAATTCCGGGTCTTCCTTGAACCATTTTTCAAAAAGAGGACGCATGCACAAATGCTCGTAGTGCCGGGAACGCCTGGAGCAGGCCGCTTCCATTATCTCGTTGCCAACCTGCAAAAAGGCGTCGCGCGGGTTATTCACATTGTGAAGATTGATCTGGGTCCACTCGGGCAAAACAACCGGGCGCTGCTCTTTTACAACGTCGGGAACTGTAACCCGATCAACCTTTACGCCCCTGGATTCCATAATTTTCTTAAAGCCAAGCTGCTGCTCTTTTGCTTCGTCTATCTGCTCCTCGGGAAACCGGCCGTAATATCCGAGCGGCATCCCCCCGGAAGCTGCGTTATACTGCCAATCCGGGCCGGGTGCGGTCAGCGCGCTTCCGCTGGGGTCGCCAAGCACAACATGTTTCAATTGGTCCCATTCATTCCAGGAATTAACAATCTTGGTCATTGAATTCTTCTCCTTAAGAGTTTGTTGCTGTTGCTACGCCCAAATCCGCTTTAAGGATCGGAGTGCCGTTTTCATTAAAATGGAAGCCATACTCGTTTGAAGGGCAGACTTTCTGGGTTGCCAGGCTCACTCCCCAGGTGACGGCGAATGCAGCCACGGGGCCAAGCAGCGTGTATACATACCAGCCTGGGGCGCTGGAGCAGATGCCAACCAGGGTAAACCCGTTCGCAATTCCAGCCGGAATCACTCTGACTATGAACCCGACGACAATTCCGGCAATGGCCCCATAGCTGTTGGCCTTTTTCCAGAACATGCCAAGGGTCATGCAAGCAAGCAGGCTGGACATGATCAGGTCAAAGCCGAAGGCCAGCAGCAAGAACACATATTTGAGATTAAGGGCAGCCCAGAGCGCCATTGCCGCAAAACAGATCACACATCCCCGGCTGACCAGAAGCAGCTGTTTGTCATCAATTTCCGGCTTGATAAAGTCTTTCACGATATTCTTGCTCATCATGCCCGCCATTGCGAGCAGCGCGGAAGATGCCGCCCCCATGACAGCGGAAAGACACGCCCCCATGAAAATAATCAATATGGGCAGGGGCAGGAAATCTTTAACCATCACCGGAACAATCAATTCAATATCTCCCTTGAGAGTCGCCTCGGGAATGGTTCCATTTTGAACCAGTATATAACCCATGAAGGCAAGCCCGATCATGATTATGCTTAAAAGAATCTTCACAATAGCCGCGACAATAGCCGAGTTTCTGGCTACCGCCGCAGTTTTTGCGGCAAAGGCCCGCTGCATCAGGTCCGGGCTGACTATGCCCCCGATTCCAATAATCGCCCAGCAGGCGAACCAGGCAAGCCACACCTCGCCCCCAGCTCCGGCGCGGGGCAGAACCTGCGTGCGGTCAGCCGGGATGCTGTTTATAAATGTTTCCCAGCCGCCCACCATCTCAAGCACAACCGGAAACAGAATAATTACGCCAATGGAGACAAGAGCGACCTGGATCGCGTCTGTGGCCATTACCGCCCACAGCCCGCCCATGGTGGTATATATGGTGATAACGCCAATGCCGATAAGCGCGGAAGTAAACAGGGGCCAGTCAAGGAAAACGGTGCATATTTTGGCGAAAACCAGAATTTGCACGGCAACCCAGAAGACAAAGGTGAGAACCGTGATCAGGCTGACAATAAATCCTGTTGTCCGCCCAAACCGCAAATAAAAGAAGTCTCCAAGCGAAAGCAGCTTAAGCCGCCATAACTTGGGCATGTAGAAAAAACCCGCCAGCAGCAGGCAAATTACGCCTCCCAGCGAAACAGCCCCGCCCCACATGGCGTCATCGTTCCACACCCCCATGCCATAGGCCAGGCCGGGGAGCGAAAGAATCAACGAACCGCCCAAAAAACAGGCGGTCAGCGCGGGCGCGTTCATTATCAGCGAAAAAGACCTTCCCGCCACAAGATAGCCTTCTGAAGTCTTCACCTTGTTTCTGACAAGGTAGCCGACTGTCAGCATGGCCGCGAAGTAAAGCCCCACTCCAACATAAATGATTATTGTGTCTGTGCTCATTGGAAAACCTCCCAAAATTGTCCCGGATTACAAAGGCAGCCTGTTTAGTTTTAAAATACCCCGTTCAGATTTATTTGAAAGTGTGCTACAGTTATGCATACGTTACACCTACAAGCTTTTGGCCGGGGGACCTGCCCGCTGGTTTTACAATTGAGCGAAAACCGCTTAAGTTTTGAACCGCGGGGCAATAAAGGGGCTAATAATGGCTTTTAACCAGCAAAACATGGCAGACGCGATCCGCAAGCAGCTTGGCATCATCCTTGAGAGCAACAGGTTTTTCGCTTCAGAAAGGTTGAAGTGCTTCTTGCGTTTTGTGGTTGAGGAAACCCTTGCGGGACGCGAGCACGAGTTGAAAGCCCAGGTAATCGGAACCAAAATATTCAACCGCGGCAATAATTTCGACTCCCTGACCGACCCGGTGGTGCGGGTGGAAGCCGGAAAGCTGCGCAACAAGCTGAACACTTATTACCTGAGCAACGAAGAGGAAGGAGTTGACATAATCAGGATTGACATCCCCAAAGGAAGCTATGTTCCCTCCTTTAAGCACATCCTGCCCAGGCATCACACCAAAGCGCATCCTATGGAAACGCTTCCGGGCGCCAGCATAGCCATTCTGCCTTTTGAAAACATGAGCGAATCAAAAGAGGTGGACTATCTGCTCAGCGGGCTGGCCGAAGAACTTACAATGGCTCTGACCAAATTCGAGGACATCACGGTTATAAGCGCCAGGGGAATGAACCTGGAAAGCGGTAAAAACTCGGAGCCGGTAAATATTTTGGCAAAACAGCTGGGTGTGCGCTTTGTCCTGCGCGGGAGCGTCCAGTTTGCAGGCGCCCAGATGCGTCTGCGGATAAATCTGGTGGACGCCGCCAACAGAAAAATTCTTTGGGCGGAAAAATTTGAAAGCCTGTATACCGTAAAAAATCTGTTCAATATTATCGATTCCGCAGCTACTCAGGTAGCCTCGCGAATAGGCGACAGCTTCGGCCTGATCAAGCGCACCCTTTTCAATGAATTTCCAGAAGCGAAGCGAACAGAAGAAATCAAGGCATACGAAGCCGTTCTTTGTTACCACTACTGGGCCGCCAACCTGGCCGAAGACCGGTTCCATCTGGCAAAAACAGCCCTTGAGCAGGCCATTCAGGCCGACCCGGCCTACGCCCTGCCCCACGGCATGCTTTCAGACATCTACGCAACCCACTATCAATGGAGCAACGACCCAAAGCCGAAATATCTCGAACTTTCCGAAAATCTGGCCGACCGGGCCCTGGTGCTCGACCCGCAATGCCAGTATGGCCTCTGGGGAAAAAGCTATAACTACTTTCTGCGGGGCGATTTGCAACATTTTCTGGACTATGCAAGGGAGACGATCAGCATCAACCCGGCCGACACCTACCTGACTGCGGTCGTGGGGGTGAAAATAGCTGAGGCCGGCCACTGGGACGAAGGCCGGAGGCTTGTGCAAAAAGCCAGCAGCCTGAATCCCTTTTTGCCTAGCTGGCGCTATATCTCCGACTCTCTCTACTTCTTTTACAATGGAGATTTTGAATCGGCGCTGGCGGCGGCCAAGCATATAAACTCGCCCTCCCTTTCCGGGCCGATGCTTCGCACCGCCATTTACGGCTCAATGGGTCTGAAGGAAGAGGCAGAGCAGGAGCTTAAGCTGATCCTGGAAATAAACCCCCATTTCCCGAAAGGCTATAAAGAGCTGACCAAACGGATTTTCTTCAACGACTCTCTGGTTTCAGCTCTGCTGCAGGGGTTTTGCCGGGCAGGTTTGCCGGACTGATTTTTTCCGGTGCTTCCCGCCTCGAAAAACTTGAAAAACCGGAAACAGGCACATTGCATCTTCCGTAATGTGCGGAAACCAGGGTGAGCATAGAGTTTTTTAACATTGAGAGGCTGCTTCCGGCAAAATGCTCTGGCGGGGCAAGTTGCGCCGCCCCCCCGCGAACGCAAGCGGGGTTCATCTCCGCTGTTGCTTCAGCCGTAGACGAATTTGAGTCGTATGGCTGAAGACAGCAACGCTAAGCGCGAAAGCGAACAGCTCAAAAATAATTGCCCTGCCCTTCGGCCTGAGAGCAGCTTCCCTTAAACAGTAATACCTTCCTCCCCGGCCAGCCGGAAACGGCTTTCGCAGAAGGGCACACTCAAACAGGCGCGGTAGCGGCACGCTCCACGTATTTCGCCTCGTTTTCCGCGTGCTGCGCGCGGATAACCGTGCGCCTGATTTTCCCCGAATGAGTTTTTGGCAGTTCCGCCACATATTCGATAATGCGCGGATATTTATACGGAGCAGTCATTTTTTTCACATGCTCCTGCAACTCACGAGTGAGTTCATCTGAGGGAATGTAACCCACGCCAAGCACGACGCTCGCCTTGACCGCTTGCCCGCGTATCGGGTCGGGCACGCCAACCACTGCGGCCTCAACTACCGCCCGGTGCGCCACCAAGGCGGACTCCACCTCAAACGGGCCTATTCTGTAGCCCGAACTTTTAATCAAATCGTCCTTCCGCCCCAGGAACCAGAAATATCCATCCTCATCCACCCAGGCCTTGTCGCCGGTGCGGTAAATTCCGGTGGCAAGCATTTGCCTTGCATGCTCCGGGTCCTCCGCGTATCCCAGAAAAAGACCGGGGGGAGGCTCGTGGGGAGGAAAGGTTATGCATATCTCGCCTTCTTCGCCCGCCGGGCAAACATGCCCATCGTCATCAAGCAACTGGATGTTGTAGCCTGGCACCGGCCGCCCCACAGATCCGGGCTTGGGCGTCATGTGCGGGAAAGTGGCAAGCGCCACAGTGGTTTCGGTTTGCCCGAAGCCCTCATATATGGGCAGCCCGGTTGCCGCGAGCCAGTCCTCGAACACGCTGGCGTTAAGCAGCTCTCCTGCGGTGGTGCAATGACGCAGACATTTGAGATCATAGGCTTTAAGGTCTTCAAGCACCAGAAAGCGGTATACTGTGGGCGGGGCGCAGAATGACGTAATCTGATGGCCGGCGAGAATTTCCAGCAAGGCGGAGGCATGGAACTTTCCGCGGTAGTCCCACACAAATACGGTGGAACGGTGCATCCACTGCCCGTAAAGTTTGCCCCAGGAGGATTTGCTCCATCCTGTATCCGCAAGGGTCAGATGCACATCAGCCGGGCCGAGGTCATGCCAGTACCCCGCGGTCATGAAGTGCCCGAAAGGATAGGTGAAGCCCTGCTGCACCATCTTGGGCATGCCGGTGGT
>CAZJFJ010000136.1:0-5305 GCA_964545305.1 uncultured Desulfovibrionaceae bacterium | reverse complement strand
TTAGTGAACAGCAACTGACCGCGAATCAGGAAATTCTGCAAGTGACCACAGAAGTTGAACAAATTGCCAGGGAAACAACCAGCCAGATGCAAAGCGCCGCCGAACGGACCAGGGAGCTTGCCGAATTGGCTGAAAAGTTGAGTGAAAACACCAAAACCCTGCGTGGTATAAAGTAGCCAGGGATCTCTGGGCCCGGCCACGAGATCTGCCCCAAAGAACGAAATACAAAAATGGAAAATGCCTGGAAGAGAAATCATATCAGCCGCATAGGCGAGCGGCTTGCCCCATAAGGTGCCATTACCGGCCAGCGCTGCTTAACACCGCCAACGGGCTAAAGCCTTATTAAAGGGCATTGCACTCAGCCGGCATGGCGAGCGCCTGAAGAAATCCGTTGCTGGAATGGAAAAAATAAAATTCAGAAGAGAAAATAATCAGCGGAGCATTTCATACTTGAAATGCTCCGCAAAAATTTTACTAAAACAGATTAATTTTGAAACGCCCCCTCCGGCGCTTAACGGATGGAAATGACCTTGGGCGCATTCTGCGCCTCGCCCTCGGAACACTTTGTGCAATTCTGCTGTACTGTAGAATTGCCTGCACACATCTGCGTGGCGTATAGCGTTGCGCGCCCTCAAAGTCTTTTGCCGGAAAAGCTATTTCAGAATTAGAGCCTTTCACACCTGAAATGCTCTGCAAGGATTTGAAGACAAATCCTTGCCGCCAGCTGATTGCAGGACGGCAAAGCCTCCCGTTAAGCAATCATTTGAGGCGCTAACTGCTCTAAAAGACTATAAACACCTAGACGCTGTCATCAACAACAGCCCCGACGGACGGCACGGTCAAACCGCTTGGGAGATATTCCTGCAAATAGGCGGGCGGCAGTTCACCCTTGGCGAGCATTCTTTTGGCCTGGGCTTCAAGCGCCATCTCCCGCATATCCCCGGCACTCATAGCGCCGGGAAGATCAACCCCCGCTCCTCCGCCTCCGGATGATTCAATCAAACTGTCAAACAGCCCTTCCGTAGATTGCATGAACCCCTTGGCCACGCGCAAGGCATTGCTGCTTTGCCCGGCGTCAAAAAACACCTCGCTGTAACCGTTATCAAAATACTCATTCATCTCCTTGTTCACGCTGGCGTTGAGCTCGCTCATCAGGCGGTTGCCTTCGGAGATGCCGTAATTGCGGTCGATAAACCGGATGGCCTCCACAAATCCATCGCCCATGCCCTCTTCGGTAACTTCAGAGTCCACATTCCGGTAGACAATCGACATCACTTCGGTCGCAGCCTCGGTTCCATGCCGCGAAGCGATGGCATTTATCGTGTTTTCAAGAGAGCTTTGCAGGCCCGCCAAATTTTTGGAAGCACTCTTGCCAAGTTCCTTGTAGGCGGCTTCAGCCCCGGAGACATGGCCAGATCTGCTGCTTTCACCAATCCGGTTAACAATATCAGCCGCAAAAACACTGGCAGAGCCAATGGTTCCTCCGCCGCCGTATTGCCCGCCAAACGCGCTGCCGGACCTGTTCAGGCCACCAATGCTGACGCTTGCATATTGCCGGTTCAAAGTATTGATCAACATGGCTTTCCTCAAAGGATATATCGGCAGGGCTCTAAAAAACTATAGCCCCGCCGGCAAACAGATTGGAGGCGGATTAACCTGCTCTGTGCGCCCTGCCCCCGCGGGCAGGTCATCCATTATCTTCCTCCAATTCATATTTCTGCAGCTTCAAATGAAGGGTTTTGCGGGTTATTCCCAACAGTTTGGCAGTTTCAGACTTGTTGTTCCCGGTTTCCTCAAGCGTTTTTAAAATAACCGCGCGTTCCATTTCCCTCAGGGTTGCTCCCGGCGCAAAATCCGCAGGCACGTTCTCTTCATTGCCATGACGGCTTTGAGCCAATATCTGGGGCGGCAGCTCCCGCTCGCCGACAAGTTCGCCAACCAAAAGAACCACTGCGCGCTCAACCGCATTTTCCAGCTCGCGCACATTGCCGGGCCAGGAATAGCGCAGCATGGCGTCCATTGCCCCAGGGGTGAAGCCGCGCACGCTTTTGCCGCTGTTTTCAGCGAATTTATTCAAAAAATGATGGGCCAGAAGAGGAATATCCTCCTGACGCGCCCGCAGCGGCGGAAGTTCCAAATTCACCACATTGATGCGGTAAAACAGGTCTTCCCTGAACCGCCCCTCTTCAACTTCCTCTTCCAAGTTTCGGTTTGTGGCCGCAATAATGCGCACGTCCACCGGAACCGGACGGTCGAGGCCCAGCGGCTGCACCTCCCGTTCCTGCAAAACTCTGAGAAGCTTGGCCTGCATGGCCAGAGGGATCTCGCCAACCTCGTCCAGAAACAGAGTTCCACCGCTTGCCGCCACAAACCGCCCTTCACGCCGTTTGTCCGCCCCAGTAAAAGCCCCCTTTTCATGACCGAAAAGCTCGGACTCAAAAAGGCTTTCCGTTATGGCGGCGCAGTTGAAAGCCACATATGGCCCGGACTTGCGCGGGCCGTTCGCATGAATGGCCCGGGCTACAACCTCCTTGCCCGTGCCGGATTCCCCGGTAAGCAGCACGGTGGCATCTGATGGGGCGAACATTTCAACCAGATCCAAAACTGCGGACATTGCCGCGCTTTTGCCGATAATTCCCCCGGCGTTGAAGCCGTCCTTCAGGTTCTCCCTGAGCTCCGCGTTTTCCTCACGCAGGTTGGCATAATCAAAAATATTGCGCAGATTGCCCTTGAGCTTAACAAAGTCCAGCGGTTTGGTAATGTAGTCGTAAGCCCCCTCCCTGATGGCCTCAACAGCGGACTCAACCTCGGAATAGGCGGTCATCATCAATACCGGTATGGAGGGATTGAACTCCTTGATTTCCACCAGCGCTTCCAACCCTGATTTTTTGGGCATGCGCACATCCATGAGCACAAGGTCAAATGCGCGCTCCTTGCACATGGACACCGCTTCTTCCCCGTCTGACGCTCCAAAAACCCCGTAGCCCCAGTCTGCGAGCAAGGTTTTAAGCATGCCCAGGTGCCCCTGATCGTCATCCACTATCAAGATATCCAGTTTGTTCATGAACAATTACCTCATGCGCGGCAAAATCAGCGCGAAACAGCTTCCCTTCCCCGGCAGGCTCGCCACCTCCAGGCGCCCCCGGTGCTGTTCCACTATCTGGTGGGTGATTGTGAGCCCAAGCCCGGTGCCGTCCGGCTTGGTGGTGAAATAGGGCGTAAATATCCTGGACTGCGTTTCGTAAGACATGCCCGGCCCCTTGTCTTCAATTTCCAGCCGGAGTTCCTCTCCATGCCCGCCTCCATTTTCAAGCCGGATTTCCACCTCGCTGTTTTCCGGGCTGGCCTGGATTGCATTTATCAAAATATTCAGCAAAGCTTGCAAAAATTTATCCTTGTCCAAAAAAGCCCCGGTTTCCGCCTTATCAATGAAATTCCTGAATACCAGTTTCACATTTTTGGCCCCGGCATCGGCGTCAACCAGCCGCAAGGCGCGTTCCACCACATCAGCCAGGAGGTTTCTCTCCAGCTTAAGCTCCCCGGCCCTGGCAACGCCAAGCAGCTCCGAAACAACTCTGTTAAGCCGCTCCACCTCCTCGCCCATCATCCGCACAGCGTCACGCATCTGGTCGTCTACGGCCAGATTATCCGCCAATCTGGCATCGAGAAAAGAGATATAGCCTTTGACGGAGCTTAAAGGGTTGCGTATTTCGTGGGCCACGCCGGCTGCCAGATTCCCCAAGGCGCTCAGCCTCTCCCCAAGCCGTATCTGCTCCTTAAGCTGGCTGACTTCTTTAATATCGCGCAGGGTGAACAGGTAGCCCGCCTTTTCCCCGGAATAATCATTCAGCACGCTGGCGCTCAGGCTAAGCGGCAGCTTCACGGCCGGAGCGTTTTCGTTCCCGGCCAGCCGCACCTCGATTTCGCGGTCGACTATGGAACTTCCCTTGTCAAGTTCCGCCATCAGCCCTTGCCAATCAATTCCCGGAAAATCCGCCAGCTTTTCCGCACGGCGCAGAGCCGTCTTTTTCCCGACCGGAGCCCCCAGCAAATCCCCCGCCTGCTGGTTTTTAATCAAAACAAGCCCATCGGCATCAGCGGCAATCAGCCCCAGCGGCAGGCTCTCGAACAGCTGCAACGTCAATGAACGGGCGTTGTAATAATGCCGCCTTGAAGCCCTGAAATTCTGAATCAAAACCAAAAGGGTCATCAGGCCCACACAGCCCAGCACTATCGCAGCGCCAAGAATTGCCGAGGAACGGGTGCTGTCGGCAAGCCACATCTCATAGGGCGAAGGGTCTAGCCCCACAAAGATCAGGCCATCCGCCTCCGCAGCCGGCCCATCTCCCTGGCCGGGGGAAACCTGACCGGCCCTGGGAGCCTGACTGAAACCCTGCTCCAAGCCGGACATATGCCCGCTCCCGTGCATGCCTCCTGAATACGGAGAACCCTCGGGCCTCCCATGCTCATTTGCCCCAGAGTCCGTTCCGGGCGGAGGCATGCGCCGGCCATGACCCCAAGGTCCATGCCAGCCCTTGGGCGGACGCCTGGGGGTAAATTCCTTGACCGTCTCAAAAACCTTGCGGCCTTCGCGGGTGACATAACGGGCCTGAGACTGCTCAAGCCCGCCCCAAGCCTGCAGAACCTCAGGGCCGTAAAGATACGTCCCCACCAGATCAGGGTTGCTGTGGGCAAGAACACGCCCGTCAGGCAAGCATATTGCCAGATACTCCACGCCGGGCTGCATCGCCACTTCGGTTAAAAGCAACTGATATAAAGCTTGCCTGCGTTCACCCGCACGGGAAGGCATCCCGCCCTCGTTCCGCATTGAGCGGGTGCTTCCTTCAAGAGCCCAGATAAGAACGTCCGCCCGGTTTTTCATATAAACCTGCATCCGTTCCCGTTCTTCCCGGATATTGCTGCTTACCACAAAGAATACGGCCGCCGCCAAAAGAACGGTCAGCAGGAGCAAAAACCGGATATGCAGCCTGGAAGCTGAAATTCTGGGCAGGAAAATGGCATTGCCGCCCTGGCCTGATGTTGTGCTGCTCATCTACTGTAACCTTTTTACCCACTTTAAAAGTATAACTGTATATTTTTGTAACACTATTCCTGCATCAGAACAAGCCAGAGCAAACTTTATCCAATAAAACTCAATATTTGCTTCTACTTATAGTTTTGGCACGGGGCTTGCGTTATAGTTCAGCATACGCAGCCAAACTGATTAAAATAGTAACTGCAAATTGCATACTAGAGCATTTCACACTTGAAATGCTCTAGGACAGCCCGACCCAAGAAGGGCTGT
>CAZJFJ010000135.1:772-5367 GCA_964545305.1 uncultured Desulfovibrionaceae bacterium | reverse complement strand
AATGCCAAAATATCTGCCCTGGCAGGGTTGAAAACCAGAATCCTGTTTTCTGGAAATTGTGCCCCACTGCCCTCCTTGCGTTGCCGTCAGTGACTTTTGCCAAAAAAACAAATCCGGTAGCTTTTTGAGTTCAACACGCCATCAGGCGATGAGAACAAAGTAGTTTAAAGTCTGCGGGAAGAATGAATTCCGCCTTCTTTTTTGGATGCGGCCGGGGTCCTGTTTCCGGCCAGGAGAGACTTTTCAGTTAAATGCTTGTTTTTACGGGTTTAGGTTTATCGCTGAAAAAAGCAGCAGACAAGCCTTGATGAGCTGGCGAATCGCCGCCAATGTCCGGAATCCCCGTATTTGCTAAAAACTTGTTCCAGTTCCTAAAAAAGCCCCGGCTGTAGCGGTGGGCGCTGCCGGGGCCGGTTCAGGCATGCGGAAATTTCAAAGTCGGTTTGCCTGGAGTTTTTTAACATTGAAAGGCTGTTTTTGACAAAATGCTCTGGCAGGGCTGCTTGCGCCGCCAGCCTTGCAGGCTTGGGCGGGGTTCACTTTCACGTTCGCGCCGCAGGGGGCGTCTTAACATTAATCTGCTCTAGCTGCTCACCACAACCTTGGCGGGGCGCAAAAGGCGCTCACGCAGGCGATAGCCCGGCTGGAACAGCTGGGATACGTGGCCGGGGGGCATGTCCTCCCTCTTTTCCTGAGTCATGGCTTCATGGATTTCCGGATTGAACGCCTCTCCCACTTGCCCCACCTGTTCAAGGCCGTGCGCGGCCAAAGCATCCAGCAGCAGCTTATGGGTCATTTCCAGCCCATGGTGCATTTCGCGGCAAGCCTCGTTGTCCTTCCCATAGGAAAGGGCCAGCTCAAAATTGTCAAGCGAGGGCAAAATATCCGCCAAAACGGCTTCGGAGGCGAAACGGATTTGTTCCTCTTTCTCGCGGGTGAGCCGTTTTTTGAAATTATCCATTTCCGCCAGCATGCGCAGGCGTTCGTCTTCAAGCTTGGCAAGTTCAAGTTTGAGCTGTTCCGTCATCTGTTGCCCGGCGTCAGCCTGATCCTGAAGGTTGCGGGAAAGCAGCCCGGTATCCAGCGGTTCGTCATATACCCCTTCGCCCCCGGAAAAAGGAGAATTGCCGGCAAGTGTCTCTTTTTTACATGCGGGCCCCGTGGCGTAAGGATTGTCGCACCCAATTTCAGACTCAAGATCGTCCAGCGGGCTTTCCTGGGCAATGCCGGAAAGAGTTTCATCCGGCTCATTAAACTGATAAGGAACATACGGATTTTTGTTTCTTCTCATTTACGTCTATCCTCAATATATTAAATTCATTCTTGGGCCCGGACCTGTAAAATCCGGGTAAGCGCTCCGGAAAAGCAGCTTAGAACGGGCATGACTTCCGAGTAGTTCATCCGGTTCGGGCCAATTACGCTGATTACGCCAAAAGCGGTGTTTTTGCTTCCATAGGGGGCACTTACAATGCTGCATCCGGGAAGCCCGCTTCCTTCATCGCAAAATGACACCTGCACGCTGGAGTTGCTTAGCGCCGCGTCCAAAAGATCGAGCAGACGGGTTTTTTCTTCCAGAAAGGCGAACATTTCGCGCACAGAGTCAATGTCCGCGAATTCGGCCTGATTGAAAATGGTTCTGGTGCCGTCCACAAACAGTTCGCGGTCTGTATCCACATTATCAACCGCTTGCACCCCAAGGGTAAGCGCCTGCTTGAATATTTGCTCAAGGTCGTGCTCTGCCCCGGCCAGCTCTATAAGAATCGCCTGCCTTGCCGCCCACAGGCTCATCCCCTTAAAATGGGCATTCAGATAGTTGCTGAAGCGCAGCAGCTCCGAAACGCTGAAATTGCTGCCGGTGCTGATCAGCCGGGTTTCAACCATCCCGCCTTCAAGGGCCAGCACCGCAAGCACCCTGTTGCGGCCGGACTTTGTGAAGCCTATTCCACTCCAGCGGGCGTTTTTCCGTTCCGGGGCAAGCAGCATGCTCACCTGGTTGCAGCGGGCGGCCATAAGTCCGGCCGCCCGTCTGAAAATGCTGTTTATTTCCATTTCTTCGCAGGCCAGGCTTTGCATGATTGCGGTTTCCGCATCCTCATCAAGCGGCCTTACGTAAAGCAGGCTATCTATATAAAGCCTGAATGCCTTGCTGGTAGGTATGCGCCCAGCCGAGGTGTGAGGCTGCTCCAGAAAACCAAGTTCGGTCAGTTCTGCCATGCTGTTGCGCATGCTGGCGGGCGAGAGCTTCAGGTTTGAGTTTTGAGCCACAACTTTAGACCCTACCGGCGCCGCGGTGGCAATATACTCTTCAATGATTGTATTCAAAATCTGAATATTTCTTTGATTAAGATCCTGATTCATTACAAACCTGCAAAAAGCCTTACATCAGAAAAAAAAGGCCGCGTCCCATTCTGGCTGAAAATCCAAAGTCCGGCAATGTTTGAGTTTTTTCAGAAAAGCAAGCCGAATGGTACAGTCTTTCTTCTTGCATATTAACTAACAATCAGGAACCCGGATGTCAAGGCAAACAGGGCTTAAACGGGCGGAGCCGGCGTAGCGGAAAGCCGGAAAACGGTCAAGTGCGACGGAGCCGGCTTTGAACCGCCGTTTACGGTATGAAGGCAAATGCAAATTTTAGAGCATTTCACACTTGAAATGCTCTGCAAGGATTTGAAGCCAAATCCTTGCCGCCAAATGATTGTAGAACGGCTTCGCCTGCCGTTAAGCAGGTATTACACGCGTTCATGCCTCCAAAAAGGGCAAAATATTTTGAAATTCGCAAGGTGCGCCCTGTAATTTGTAAAGCGGAGTAGGGCAGGATGAAGTGTGCTGCAACCCGTGAGTGTGTTTTTTACTTCCGCCTTAATCCGCTTTTCTGCCGGGCAGAAGCAAATGCCGTACGGAAAATATTTTTCGGCTCCATCTGGTTAAAATCCGGAACTTGTGTGAAGGCGGCCGGGTTTTCCGGTTGAGAATTATGCAAAAAAACTTGCCTTCTGCCCAAGAAGGGCTTATTTGTACAGCCTGAAAAACTCCCTTGAGGATAAATAATGTCCAAATCACTGATAATAGTTGAGTCCCCGGCCAAAGTTAAGACCATCAGCAAATTTCTGGGTAATGACTTTACCGTTAAAGCCAGCGTGGGACATGTTCGCGATCTGCCTTCCAGCACCCTTGGGGTGGATGAGGCGGACAATTTTGCTCCACAGTATGAAATCATTCCGGGCAAGGAAAAAGTGGTGGCCGGGCTGGAAGCCGCTGCCGCCAAGGCAGACACCGTGTATCTCGCGCCCGACCCCGACCGGGAGGGCGAGGCGATTGCCTGGCACGTGGCCGAACTCATCCGGGCCAAAAACAAGAATATAAAACGCATCCAGTTCAACGAAATCACCCCTCGCGCAGTACGGGAGGCGATTGAGAATCCGCGTGAGCTTGACCCCAACCTGTTTGACGCGCAGCAGGCCAGGCGTATTCTTGACCGCTTGGTGGGCTATAAAATTTCTCCGCTGCTTTGGAAGAAAGTGAAGCGGGGCATCTCTGCCGGGCGCGTGCAGTCCGTGGCTCTGCGCATGATTGTGGACCGCGAGCAGGAACGTCAGGCGTTTGTGCCTGAAGAGTATTGGCTGTTCAACGCCTGGCTGAAAAAAGATGCCAAAATGGAGGCGTTCAAGTGCGACCTGCACAAGGTTGACGGGAAAAAACCGGTCATCGGCAGCGCCGAAGCGGCTGAAGAGCTTGATGCAAGAATCAAGGGGCAGCCTTTTGTTGTGTGCGAGGTGCAGGAAAAGGAGCGCAAGAAAGACCCGAAGCCTCCTTTCATCACCTCCACGCTCCAGCAAAGCGCCAACCAGCGCCTGGGCTACACTGCCAAGCGCACCATGAATATTGCCCAGCGGCTTTATGAAGGAATAGAGCTTGGCGGTCAGGGCACTGTGGCCCTGATCACCTATATGCGTACCGACTCGGTGCGCATTGCGGCGGAAGCCCTTGAAGAGACTCAGAAATTTATTCTTTCCGAATATGGCAAAGAATATGGCGTGCCTGGTGGCAAACGGGTTTTCCGCAGCAAAGGCGGTGCGCAGGATGCCCACGAAGCCATCCGCCCGGTTGATGTGACCATTGCTCCCGAGGAAATCAGAAGCTTGCTTACACCAGAGCAATACCAGCTGTATAAATTAATCTGGACCCGGTTTGTGGCCTCGCAAATGGCTCCGGCCCGGTTTCACGACACTACGGTGAGCATTGAAAACGGCCCGGTTGAATGGCGGGTCAAGGGTGAACGGATCCTGTTTCCCGGCTATTTGAAGGTGTTTTCGGCAAAAGATGAATCCTTGCTTCTGCCCCCGCTGGTCCGGGGCGATGAGTTGATTTTGGAAAAACTGGTCAAGGAACAGAAATTTACCCAGCCTCCGGCCCGCTATAATGAAGCGTCTTTGGTAAAAGAGCTGGAGGACAAGGGGATTGGCCGCCCGTCCACCTACGCCAGTATCATTTCCACCCTGATCGACCGGGAATATGCGGTGCTGCAGGATAAAACTTTTGTGCCCACTGATCTGGGCATGGTGGTTTGCGGGCTTCTGAAGGAGCACTTCATCCAG
>CAZJFJ010000135.1:0-762 GCA_964545305.1 uncultured Desulfovibrionaceae bacterium | reverse complement strand
TTGATGGATGTGGGCTTTACCGCCAAAATGGAAGATGATCTGGACAAGATAGCGGACGGCAAGGAAAACTGGCAGGCATTGCTGTCTGTTTTTTCAAGCGGTTTCAATGCCACCCTGCATGAGGCCCAGAGCGCAATGCAGGCGGTAAAGGGCGGTATGCCCACAGGCCTGACCTGCCCCCAGTGCGGCAAGGAACTGATGATCAAGTTCGGTAAAGCCGGGGCCTTTGCGGCTTGCTCCGGATATCCTTCCTGCACTTTCAGCAGCAATTTTGAACGCAATGAAGAAGGTCAGGTTGTACTTAAGGAAAAGGAGCAGGTTGAACGTGAAAAGGTGGGAACCTGCCCGGAGTGCTCCGGCGATCTGGTTTTGAAAAAAGCCCGCACCGGCAGCCGGTTTATTGCCTGCAACAATTACCCTGACTGCACCTATGCGCGTCCGTTTTCTACCGGGGTGCACTGCCCCAAATGCCCGGACGGAATGCTTGCGGAACGAAGCTCCAAGCGGGGTAAAATTTTTTACGGCTGCGACCAGTATCCCAACTGCGATTTCGCAATGTGGGACTGGCCTGTGGATGAAGTCTGTCCGGCCTGCGGTTCCAAGGTTCTTTCACTGAAAACAGCGCGTGGAGTGAAACGGATAGTTTGCCCTGAAAAAACTTGCCGGTATTCAAGGCCGGTTGAGGAATAGGACGCGCCTTTAGAGCCGTTAACGCCTCAAATGATTGCTTAACGGTAGGCAAAGCCTCCCTACAATCATTTG
>CAZJFJ010000134.1:0-5434 GCA_964545305.1 uncultured Desulfovibrionaceae bacterium | reverse complement strand
GACAGCCCTTCGTGGGTCGGGCTGTCCTAGAGCATTTCAAAGTTGAAATGCTCTAAAAACCGAATAACGACAAAACCAGACACCAGGCCGCCCATAAAAAGATGCACCCGCCCAGCCCTGCCAGACGTATGTGTTTGAGCAGGGCTGCTATTTTATCCGGGCTCCAGGCAACTCCATCGCCCTCCCCTTCCGGGCCGAGCAACGGCTTATTTTTCACTTCCCCAAAATAAACAGCTTCCCCCCCCATCTGTCCGCCATGCAGCCATGCGGCCGCCGCCATGCCGTATCCCGCGTTGGGGCTTTCCATTTTTTTCGCGTCTGCCTTAATCCTCGCATACCCCGGCCAGATTCCAAAGTGCCGGGAAAAATGCGAAAACAGCCATAGCAAAAGGACGGAAATCCGGGCCGGAATCCAGGCCAGCAAATCATCCAGACGCGCTGAAGCCCAGCCAAGATGTCTCCAGCGCTCATTTCTGTAGCCCCAGAGAGAATCCATTGTGCTTGCCGCTTTGTAAACCCACAAAAAAGCCGGGCCGCCCGCCAAAAGCCAGCAAAAGGGCGCTATCACCGCATCGTTGAAGTTTTCGGAAAGAGTTTCGGCGAGAGTTCTATAAAGGACGGGGCGGTCAGCATGGCTCAGGTCCCGGCTGACCAGCATGGAAACGGCATGGCGTGCTGCCGGAAGCTCTTCCTCCTCAACGGCCCTTAAAGCAGCCCGTCCTTCACGCAGGAGGCTGCCCAAAGCAAGCCCCGCATAGGCAAAATATAATGAAAAAAATATCCCCGCAAAAGGAAACGCCCCCATCACCCAAACCGCCCCGCCGCTCGCCAGTAAAATAATCAGCAAGGAGGCCACACCAGACAAATACCCTGCCTGCACCTCGGCAATGCCGGGCAGACATACAAGCCCTCGCCCGGCAAAACGTCTGGCCCATGGTTCGCATTTGCCAGCCAGCCAGGCTACCGCCTGCACCGGATGAGGCAAGTTTTTGGGGTCTTTAAAGATAACATCCAGAAGTAATGCGATTAGCGGCAAAAAAAGATAAGCCTCGTTCAAGGACACCTCTTTGTCATAATATCCGAATACAGTTCCCGATATTTGCCGGCCATGTCCGACACTTTAAAATAACGCTCGTACACGCTTCTGCCGTTTTTGCCCATTGCCCTGGAAAGGCCGGGAGTTGACAGTACTTTTACACAGGCCTGCACCAGTTTTTCTTCGTTCTGGGGGGCAACCAGAACCCCGGTTTCGCCGTCCCTCACCTGCTCGGGAATTCCTCCCACCCCATAAGCGCAAACAGCGGTAGAAGCGCTCATCGCCTCAAGCACAATCAAAGGATGATTGTCCGCTAAAGAAGGATAAACCAGCAAGTCGGCGGCAGCCATTAAAATCTGCAAATGCCCATGCCCCACATAAGGCCATTCGACCAGGTCGATCTCCCGGCGCTCTTTTTCCCCGCCGACCATAAAGGCCAGAGCATTGGGCACCTTGGTCTTCAGCTTTTTCCATATGGATTTCCATTGACCCGCCCCCTTCAGCCCGGACAAAACCCCGCCATGCGCCACAAACAACACTACCTGCGCTTCCTGCGCAACGCCGAGCCTTTCCCTCGCCCTGACCTTGGTTAGGGAATTATCTTCAACCCCGTTGGGAATCAGGCGGCAGGAAACACCAGGCAAAGCCCGTTTCACCTGCTGCGCCAGCCAGTTTGAAGGGGCAGCCAAAACGGGATTCAACTTGTGGAAAGCGTCAATCTTGCAGGCTTGAACCGAGGGAGCATCCTCATGCCCCTGCGGGCAGGCCGCAGCGCAGCCTTCAAACAGTCCTGCACAGTCGAGCGAATGCGGGCAGCCTCCCGTGAAAAGAGACAGATCATGCATGGTGATTATGGTTCTAAACTTGGAAGAGGCCTGCCGCTGGGCAAGAGCCGAGCAGGCCGCAGGCCAATTTTTGGTCGTATGCAGATGGAACAAGGCCCCCGGATCCACAAAAGCCATTTCAACAGGGGGAAGCACGGTTTCAAAAATTTGTGTTTCCGGCGGCCAATCAGAAATTTCGGAGGTTCGGGAAACTTGCCACCCCATCCCTTGCAGCTCTTTGGCGAGAAGCTGCTTTACCCGTGCCGCCCCGCCATGATACGCCAGCAGGGAATGAAGGTGCACCTTTCCGCCAGCCATCAGAATCCGCCTTCCGGAGGAGGGCCATCAGCCAATTCCAGGAAGTCATGCTTCAGAGCCCAGAGCAAAAGATAATCCGCACTTTCCGCTTCAATGCCTTCGGACACCAGCTTGCGGGACAAGCCGGCCACAGACGCGGGGCTGCGCGCCCAAAACATCACTTTTTCAAGCAGGTCAACAGGCAGCAAGCCTTCAATGCCTTCATAGATAACCGGTTTTTCCTTGCCCCGGTATAAAGCTTCGCCGCTTTTGGTCCGCACAAGCCGCCAATTTTCATCAAGAAGGCTGCTAAAATGCGCAGAAAAAACATTGGAGTAGGAAAGCCGGGCGGGGTGCGTTTTGCCGTCCAGGCCGTCCGGCAGTTCGGCACAGGCAAGTTCTTCCCACATTTCAACATATTGCGGGATTATTTTATCCCATGTAAATGCGGATTCCACCCGCTTGCGGGCGGCGTTGCCCATTTTTTTCCGCAACCCGGCGTCGTTAATCAGGCAGCCTATGTACTTGGCGGCTTTGGGCAGATACACTGCGGTTTCCTGGGCGATGAGAAGATGAAAAGGAGCGTCTGGCCAAAAATGGGCGAGCGTGTCGCAAATATCCGTTTGCCTCGGCCCGAAACTTGGAACCAGATACCCGGTTTCGCCATGCTCAACAAGATCGCGGTAACCGTCAAAATCTGAGGCCACAACCGGAAGCCCGAAAGCCCCGGCTTCAAGAATGGTTATGCCGAAAGTTTCCTGCAAGTTGTCCACAAGAGACACGAAAATGTCTGCGCTTGCGTAAAGCCTGCTGCGTTCTTTATTGTCCGGCCTGGGCACAACCGTAAGATTAATCCCCAAAGCCCCGGCAAACCCCTTCAGCCTGGCTATGGAACAGTCCTCATCGTCAACCCAGCCCGCCAGCACCAAACGCACCCCGGCCAGATTAATGCCGTTTTCCCCAACACGTTTGAGCGTTCTAAGAAGAGGCAGCATGTCCTTTTTACTGCCGTGGCTGATCCTGCCAAGGTAGAGCAGCATCACATCGGTTTCAGCCAGCCCCATAGCCTTGCGTCCTTCGGCTCTAAGGAGCGCGACTTCACCTTCGGATGGAGGCGAAGGAACGCCCAGAGGGATATGCTTTAACACGGGCTGGGCAAAATTTTCCGGCAAACGATAATTACGGCGAAGCTCACCAAAAGATTTTTCAACTACTTCACGCCCGGCCCTTGAGGTAACAACAATGGCGTCCCTGCCGGTGCAGCCGGGCCAGAGGTGTTTTAAAAATTCCGCCTGATAGCGGGCGTAGCTGATGGAATGGATGGGTCCGGTAATGGGGAAAAGATGTCTGGCAAAACGGTTGCGCAGCATTGCCAGGGGAACGTACCCCGTCACCCAGTCAGACAGGTGAAAGACCTCGAACCGGGTGGTTCCAAGAATCCAGGGCAAATCGCGCTTCAGGCCGAACCTGATGTCCAGCCTGGGAAACTCCGCCTCCAGGCGCTGTTTAAGGCTCTCTATCTGGCTCTGATTTTCCAGATAAAAATGATATTGGTCATACGGATCGTACAGAAGCAGGGCGCGCAAAAAGTCCTCATTTGCGACCACCCGGCCCATAATGCTTCCTCCCTCATAAAAGGGATGACTGCTGGCCCATACCCTTTTTACCTGCATAAATTTGCATTTCCAGATTACAGAATCTGACTGAGGAACTGAATCAGGCGCGGATGCTGGGGGCTTTCATAAAAATGCTCCGGATTGCCTTCTTCCAGAATTTCTCCTCTGTCCATAAACAGCACACGGTCGGCCACCTTGCGGGCAAAGCCCATTTCGTGTGAAACCACAACCATGGTCATTCCTTCGCGAGCAAGAGTTTCCATAACTTCCAGCACCTCGCCAATCATTTCGGGGTCAAGCGCGGAGGTGGGTTCATCAAACAGCATGATTTTCGGGTTCATGGCAAGCGCCCTAGCAATGGCCACCCGCTGCTGCTGCCCTCCAGAAAGCGTTCCGGGATACACATTGGCCTTTTCGCTGATATCAACCTTTTCTAAAAGCCCCATAGCCATTTCCTCGGCCTCGTTCTTCTTCATGCCCTTAAGCTTCATTGGAGCCAGGGTGAGGTTTTCCAAAACGGTCTTGTGCGGAAAAAGATTGAAATTCTGAAAAACCATGCCCAGGTTTTGCCGAATCAGATTTATATTCTCCTTGGGGTCGTTAATGTCTTTGCCGTCAACTACAATCTGGCCCCGGTCAACAACTTCCAACCGGTTTATTGAACGCAGTAAAGTGCTTTTGCCAGACCCCGAAGGCCCGATAATAACCACCTTTTCACCAGAGCAAATGTTTGTGGAAACATTGTTCAAGGCCCTGAGCTGGTCAAAAAACTTATATACGTTCCTGATCTGAATAATCGGAGCAGAACTGTCTGCATCCGGCTGGGCAACAGAACCCGCAAGCCCGTCTTTCGGAGCGGCGGATTCGGAATAAGAGCCTTCTTTAATTGTCGCTGTCATAATAATTCAGCTTCGCCTCCATAATACTTACCCCCTTGGAAAGAAGCAGGGTAATAATCAAATAAAGCAGGGCGACCATAGCATAAGCCTCAAAAGGAGACATATGGCTGGTAACGTATTCCTTGCCGCGCTGCAAAATACTGGTCATGGCCAAAATGGAAACCAGGGCGGTGTCCTTAAGCAGGGCGATAGACTCGTTGCCCACAGGCGGCAGAATTGTCCTCCAGGCCAAAGGCAATACAACCAGCCACATGGTTTGAATCCGGTTAAAGCCCAGTGAACGGGCCGCCTCGGTCTGTCCCTTGTCAATTGCGGAAATCCCCGCCCGGAAAACTTCGCCCATATATGCGCCGTAGCAGAGGCTCATTGCCAACGCGGCCGCAAGCAAGTCGGGCAGGTTGATAAAACGGCCCAGGCCATAGTAAATAAAGCAAAGCTGAACAATCAGAGGAATGCCGCGCACCACTTCCACATAAAATGAGGCAATCAGATTGATTATCCTGACATTGGAAAGACGCCCAAGGCCGGTAAGCAGACCTAGAGGCAAGGTCATCACAATGCCCAAAAAGGTAAGCTTAAATGTAACGATCACCCCATCGCGCAGAAAATTAAGAATGTCCCAATACGGCTCTGGACGGGCAAAAACAACCACCCCCAGAACAAAAAGAGCCAAGAACAAAGCCAGCGACCACGCAGTCACCAGCCTTTTATCGCTCGGGTCCGGAATGCTGGCCCCGTCGGTGACTTCAATCCAAGGTGTGG
>CAZJFJ010000133.1:0-5496 GCA_964545305.1 uncultured Desulfovibrionaceae bacterium | reverse complement strand
CGAGAGTCCAAAGCTTTGATATCCTCGAACACAAACATGAGGTTGCGGATATCTTCCGCCATCTGAGCGGATTCTTCCTCGATTTCGGAAAGCACTTCCTCTTCAGTGGCGCGGTCCACAGAGTTAAGAATTTCAGCCACAGCGGGAACGCCTCCAGCCTTTTTGCCTTCCTTGCCGCCCATGGCGATAAGCTGTGACTGCAACACTTTGTCCACTTCCACAAGCATGTCGTCCGGAACGGGCTCAAGATTGGCGAGGCGCATCAGCACCTCGGTGCGCCCGCCGGAAGGCAGGCTGGTAAGAAGCACCGCCGCCTGCTCAGGCGGCATATGCCCCAGAATAAGCGCGAGAGTCTGAGGATGCTCGTTGCGCAAAATCTGGGCGAGAATGCGCGGAGACACATTGCCAAGTTCCCTGAACGGGGTGGGGCCAAGCTCCAGGTTCAGTTCGTCAATGATATATTTGGCGGTATCGCTATCCAGATGCTTGAGCAGAATGTGTTTAACCGCATTTTCCCCGCCGGCCAGAATATCCTGCCCGCTGACCATGGCATGATGGAACTCCCGCAGCACTTCTTCCACCATTTCCTTCGGCACGGCCTCCAGATTCATGATCGCCTTGGAAACTTCGGTAATCTCCGTGCGCTCCATCCGTTTGAACACTTCAGAGGTAAATTTGTCGCCCATAGCCAAAAGAAGGATGGCAATCTTCTCTGCGCCGCTAAGCTGCTCTTTGTTCAACTGGAGACCCTCCTGCGTTTAACCACCCGCGCAGAATGCTGACGGCCTGGTCCATATTCTGCTCGGCCAGATTAATGGCGTGAGCCTTAATATCCTCAATTTGCTTGAGCGCGTCAACAGGTTCGAGCTCTTCCTCGCTTTCAAGCAGCGCCAGGCGGCTTTCACCTGCGGGAAGACCTTCAAGGCCCTCCACCACTTCAGTGCTCTGCACCTTGGGCCTGATCATGGCGAGCACAACGGGGCGCACCACCAGAAGCAGGAACAGGAGCACCAGAATGGTGTTAAGCAGCGGCTTGCCGATTCTCAGCACATAGTCGAGAACCAGGTCGGAAAGACTGGGCTCAAGGGAAAGATCGTCAGTCCCAAAAGAAATGCTGGTCACTTCAATGGCGTCTCCCCGGGCGCTGTCGTAGCCCACCGCATTTCTAATCAACTGCTGGATGCGTTCAATTTCTTCCTTGGGACGAGGTGTGAACACCATCTCGCCAGCTTCGTTCTGGCTGTATGTGCCATCCACAATAACGGCCACGCTCAACCTGCTTATCTCTCCCACAGGAGAGATGATATTCTGCTCTTCCTTGTTGATTTCATAGTTCTCAACCCGGTTTTCAGAACTTTTTTCCTGTTCGGAAAGGCCGCCTGTGATGTTGTCCGCACGGAAATTTGCGTCCGGGGTTTGGGAATCGAGCGTGGACTGACCACGTTCGGACATTTCAGAACGTGTGGTGGAACGAAGAACCGTTTTGTCAGGGTCATACAGTTCAAGCCGACGGGTTTTCTGGCTGAAATCAAGATCCGCGTTAACCCGTGCAATCACCTTTCCCGGCCCGATAACCGGAGAAAGCATTTCTTCTATGCGGCGCTCAAGCGTGCTTTGCACGGTGGCCTTATATTCGAGCTGAGTAGTGGAAAGGCCGGTCAGAGAATCCTCTTCAGGGTAATAGAGCACCCTTCCGGCGGAATCGCTCACAGACACATGATTTTTATCCAGGCCCTCCACCGACATTACCAACAGGTTTACAATGGGTTCAACATCTTTATTCTCAAAACGCGAACCAGGCTGCATTCTCAGCACAACAGAGGCAGACGGGCTCTGCTGTTCCTCAATAAAAAGGCTTTTATGCGGCAGCACCAGATGCACACGGGCGCTTTCCACACCGGGGAATTCACCAATGGTGCGGGAAAGTTCACCTTGCAGCGCCCGCTGGTATTTCATTTTTTGAACGAAATCGGTTTCGCCCACCTGGATATTGTCGAAAATTTCAAAACCCTGCCCTGCGCCCTGAATTGTATTGGAGCCGGCAACTTTAAGCCGCATATCGTAAACGTTGTTGGCGGGAACCAGGATGCTGGTCCCTCCGTCCTCAAGCCTGTATTTCACCTTTTCGCTCTGGAGCATCGCAACCACCCGGTTGGCGTCTTCGGGCGGCAGATTGCCAAGCAAAAGCCGATAGTCGGGCTGATTGATCCAGATCACCAGGCCGACAAAAACAGCCACAACAATCGCGGCAAAACAAACCAGGAAAACCCGCTGCTTAAGGGCGAAATTCCCCCACACCTGCCTGCCTTTATCCATCAGTTCCGAAAATTTGCCTGCCATTTCCAGCTCCTAAATTCTAACCGCATTTTTTATATGGTCCGCCAATCAAACGGCCTAAAACTGTATCTTGGAGAGTTCCTTGTAAGCCTCAAGCACCTTGTTGCGCACAGCCGAGGTCATCTTCATCGCCAGCGAGGCTTTTTGCAGAGAAATCATCAATTCGTGCACGTTCGGAGTTTCACCGGAAGCAAAGGACGCAATCATGGCGTTTTTCTCCGTTTGCATATCATTCACCTTGCCAAGTGAAGAGTTGAGCGTGTCCTCAAAAGAAGTTTTGGGCGCGGACGGCTCCTGAAGATTATTGGCAGCCTGGCCTGCAAAATTCTTTTCCGCCTTGGTGAAATTATTCAACGCCTGGGTATAGGCCTTCATTCCAATTGCCTGAATCGCCATTTCTGTCTCCTGAGGTCTGTGACCCAAAGGTTATTTGCCTATTTCCAAAGCCTTGTTATACATCGACTTGACAGTTTCCATGGTGGTCACATTGGCCTCATACCCGCGCTGAGCGGTCATCAGGCTGACCATTTCCTCCACCACGTTAATGTCGGGATATTTAACCATTCCGTCTGCGTCGGCATCCGGGTGGCCCGGTTCGTAAACCATCTTAAATGGACGGGTGTCGGTTGCAATATTCTGCACCCGTACCCCGCGCAATTCCTTGTCAAGCGCCGTTTGCATCTCCTTGCTGAAAGGGCTGTCCACTTCCGTCGCCACAAGCTGAACGCTTTTACGCCGGTAGGGGCCGCCCTCGGGAGTGCGGGTGGTGTTCACGTTGGCCAGGTTCATGGAAATGATGTTGATGCTTGTGCGCTCGGCCGAAAGGCCCGAAGCCCCTATATCTAGAGCGGTCATGAAGTCCATTACTTGCTGCCTTCCTGGATAATAGTGTTGATTCCCTCAAATCCCTTGGTGATAACCTGGCTGAGAGCGGTGTACTGCAGGTTGTTCTTGGCCATTTTAGCCATTTCCTTGTCGATATTCACCCGGTCTTCCCCGTGCACGACACGGGGCTTAAACTCATGATCGAATTCGGGGCTGAAAGTGTTCGAATCAAATTTACCCGGCAAATGCTTTTCGTTGGTCAAGGCTATCTTGCCGTTCAACTGCAGAGCGTCTTGCAACTCCTTCTCAAAATCCAGCTCCAACGGGCGATATCCCGGCGTTTTCACGTTGGATATATTGCTCGATATCACATTCTGACGCTGGAGTTGCATGTCCATTACCTTGCCCACAAGGGCAAGCTGTTCGGGAAACATTGTTTTCATGCATTATCCTCCATTATAATTTTACGCGCTGACGCGCACCATTGGGTAAAAGCCAGCAAGCAAGTATTGTTCCATGCGCATAACTATGTTGTTTTATTAAATATTTTTCGAAAAAATCTTCTTTTTGACAGTTCTCTCCATGCCCACAAGGCGGTAAAATGCCCGCCGTCAAAAAACCTGTCCTCACCAGCCTGCATTTAAGAAAACCAATTGCGGTTTCATGTTTTGCACCATTTTCAGCAACAATGGCATGCAATTTGCTTGATCTTTTTCGAAAACTAAAATTCGGCACAAGTTTCCCTTGCGCCGGAATAAACAGTCCATTTCTTATATGGAGGGGAACAATGAGTAACCTGGATTATGAAATCAACAAAGAATTAGGCGAATGCTACCTGTTCATGGGCGAACTGGAAAAGGCTGAAGAATACTACAAAAAGGCCGCCAGCTCCAACGGCGTGCATCCGGACCCGTATCTTGGCCTTGCAACCATCGCCATCCAGAAAGGCAATATTGAAGATGCCCTCACTCTTTACCGCAAGGCCGAATCTATCGAACCAAACGACAAGAGCCTGGGCGGCATCGGCCTGGTGCTGATGGAGCAGGGAAAACACGAAGAAGCCCTCAACTTCTTCATCAAGGCCCTTGAGCACAACCCCCAGAACATGCTGCTGATGAACACTTCCGTTCAGGAAGCGCACTATCTCAACCGGCTGGCCGACATACTGCCCAGCCTTCAGGCGGCCCTTGGCCTTAACCCCGAACTGCACGCCGTGCGTTTCGCGCTGGCCGGCTGCCTGATGCACCTCGGACGCGAAGCGGAAGCAGCCACTCATTTGGAAACCATTCTTTCCTTCGAACCGGGCCACGAGGAAGCAAAAGAACTGTATGAAGCCCTGAAGGATAAATAGGGGCACATAAATTTGTACTGTGCAAAACAGTACATTCTCCCCTCCCATGGATTTTCCGGCCGGAGGATTGTCTTCCGGCCGGAAAGTCGCAGGGTTATCATACGACAGCAGTTTTCAAGGAGGAAAGGCGCTTGGAGCGAACAGGCGGTCTTCCTCCTTTTGCGCGTGAGCATTTAGAATTTGAGATGCTCCCCCGGCGGTTCACAGTGAAGCACGATTTTGCCCAACCCTTCAGGGCGAAAGGCATTTCACGCCACCGGAGCGTGCAGCTATTTTCAATAGCAAAACGCCACCCAAACTGCTTACTGTCCTTATCAAGTTGTCCAGACTCAATCCAAACCCCGCTTGCATGAACCTTCCGGCTGTTTACATTTGTTTGTTGGCAGATCAAACTCGTTAGGGTATAGTCCAAATTAAATAAATATGGAGCAGCGCATGTTTTTGGACAACCTCCCCGCAATCTGGATTGCCGTGGCAGTTATTCTTCTGGCGGCGGAAATGTTTACCGGGACCTTTTATCTGCTGGTCGTGGGCATTGCCGCGGCAGCCGGTGCGCTCGTCGCCTGGAGCGGAAGCCCACCGCAGCTTCAGCTCGCCCTGGCTCTTGTAATTGCGGCGGCGGGCGCCTTCATAGTTTTCCGCTGGCACAAAAAGCACCGCAGCAAAAAAGGAGCGTCCGGAAACAACCTGGACATTGGCCAGACTGTGGTCTGGAAAGGCATATACCCCGATGGGACCTGGAAGGTTCACTACCGTGGAGCCCAATGGCAGGCCAGGCCGGCCCACCCGGATGTGGACTCATCCAAACCGCTTTTAATTGCCGAAACCAGCGGCAACACCCTGATTGTGGATAACCAGGACAACGGGCGACCTCTCGCCAAACCCAAGGAGAAATAATGTATACCAGCGATTACAGCACATTTTCCCTGATGTTGATTGCCGTTGCGGTTGTAGCGATCATCTTTCTGGCAAAAGCGATATAT
>CAZJFJ010000132.1:0-5512 GCA_964545305.1 uncultured Desulfovibrionaceae bacterium | reverse complement strand
TGCGGAAAGGGCTTCTGAACTTCTTGAGCAAACCCGGCGCACAATGGCCGAACATGAGCTTTACCTGGGCGATTTCTTTATGCGCACGGGCAGCTATAACGCGGCTTGGCGGCGCTATACCGCTTTGGCCGACAATTTCTCGGATATTGGCGATTTGGCCGCGCACGCAAAAGAAAAGGCCAAAGAGGCGTACGTCAAGCACCTTGAGTCCGCCGCTGAGAAAGAAAAAGCCGCCCAAGAAACGGGAATTTGGAAAGCCTTCAAAGAATGGCTGTAAAGAGACAGATTTCAGTCAAATGAAACCCCCCTCATGGGAGAGGGGGCGGCATCTCAAATATCAAGGCCAGAAGCTTGAAATTAAAAGCTGCCCGGATTCGTCCGGGCAGCTTTTTGTGTGCGGAAAATTTTCCAGCTAAAGCAGATGAATTTTGAAACACCCCTTTGGCGTTTAGCGTTGCTGTCTTCATCCGTACGCCTCAAATTAGTCTACGGCTGAAGCAACGGCGGAAATGAATTCCGCTTACGCTTACGGGGTGGACGGCTCTGCTCGCCCCACCAGGGCATTTTGTAAAAAAATAAATTTTCAATGTTAAAAAGCTTTAAACGGGAGCGGCTAAAGCAGATTAATTTTAAAAGTCTCCCTCCGGCGTTTCACGGTGAACACGGTTCACATGCAATCTCAGGGCAGGCAGCATTTCACACCACCAGATCCTGTAGCTATTTTCAATAGCTAACGCTCTAGCTTGCCTGCTTTTGCTGGCGGCAGATTTTTATTGCAGCCGAAAGAGTAGAGTGTTTAATACCTGGGAATGCCCTGTGGAATATCTGTTAAACTTTTTGCAGCAAAATAGGCGGCACAGGCGGACTTTTTCTGTAGCTAACGGAGATTCCAAATATTAATTGACCCCGGAATATTTTCAAAATGAAAAAATCCGGCGGCTGGCAAAGGCATTGAGCGTGTTCGCAGGGGCAAGGCAAACCTCGATTTTGTCTGATTGTCCGGCCGTGTGCTCTTTAGTGGTTCAGGTCTTTTTTTAATGCCCGGATACGTGTGTAGGATTCTTCCAGGCGTTCCCGGCTGATTTTTCCGGCTTTCACCAGTTTTAAAATTGCGGAATGCACTTTTTCGGCAATGTCCGGGTCGTAACTGATGTTATTTCCATACAGGAGGATGTCCATGCCTGCGTTAATAGCCAGAAGCACAACTTCCTCCAAGCTGTAGTGGGCGGTTATCGCCCCCATCTCAAGGTCGTCACTGATTACCACTCCGTTAAAGCCAAGTTTTGTGCGCAGCAGGCCCGTGATTGTTGCTTTGGAAAGTGATGCCGGGTATTCAGGGTCGATTTTGCTGTTTACAAGATGCCCGACCATCACCATATCCACTACACCATCGGGAATAAGTGTTTCATAAGGCATCAGCTCCGCATCCTGCTGCCAGGTGCCGGTTATGTCCGTGAGTCCCCTATGTGTGTCCGTAGCGGCTGAACCATGCCCGGGGAAGTGTTTAAGGCAGCCAATGATTTTTTCTTCAGCCATGCCCTCAAGAAAAGCCCTCGCGTGGTTTGTGACTTCAACCGGGTTTGATGAGAAGGAGCGTTTTAAAGCCCCGATAGCCGGGCTCTGGGGGTAAACGTCTACATCCGCAACAGGAGCAAAGTTCAAATTTATTCCTATTGCAGCCAGCTCTTTACCCAATTTTTTGGCGGTGTTTTCCGTATTCTCCAAAGACATTTTTCCCATTTCCCGAGCGGAGGGCAGGGGCAAAAATCCTTTTTCCGACTTCAGCCGCCGCACGCTGCCGCCTTCCTGATCCACAGCCATAAACAGTGGATATGCCGAAATATTGTGAAGCCCGTGAACCAGTGATGTGAGCTGCTTTTTGGAAATTACATTGCGGGTGGGCAGCAAAACATTATAGTCCCGGTCAAACAGAATAATCCCGCCAAGATGGTATTTTTTTATATCCCTGACAATTGGATTCGCTTCAAGGCTTACTCCTCTGAAGCCGACCATGAGCATTTGCCCGGTCATAAGCTCTATGGATGCCTCATCGGGGGGAGGCAGCTTGCTGTACGGCAGGGAGATTGATTTTTCAGAAGAACCGCTGTGCGCAGGGGACGCGAAAAAAGCGAAAAGCCCGCATATTAGCAGAACTAAGAGGGGGAATACGTATATCCGCTTCATTCTATCTCCGGTTGCAGGCCGGGTCTTACCTGGCATTTTACCCTGATGTTGCGCCCGGACAGGCCAGATTCGCCAATCATATTGAAGGAGTATGCTTCAATGATGTCTATGGAGGCGTCGTTTTTAACTCCCTGGCTGTTGAGATAGCCCTGCATGGCGCTGAATGCGTCTTTTTTGGCGGCTTCAAGAGTATATTCTTTTGGAACGGCACGCTCAATGCCCAGGGTGGGTATGAGCAGCTTTCCTTGCTGAGTGTCCGCAAAAAGCTCAAGTTCCGCGGTGTTGCGGGCAAGAGCCGCCCCAATTGCATTGGCCACCGAGAAGCGGGGTGGAAGCTCAACTTCCTGCTTCAGCGACTTGCTCAAATACTGCTTGAAAACTTCTGCCGGGCCTCCAATCATGAATATCTGGGTCGGCTCTATTTTGCGTTTGCCGAGCAGCTCCCTGATTGTATACACCGGCCTGGAGTTTATTTCCATCAACAAGCGGTCTACTGCGCGGGTAATTTGCAAAGATGCGTATTCGATGGCTGCTTCCGCCAGCTCCTCCGGGGGCATGTCATATTGCGAGGCAAGCCTTGCAAGCCCTTTTTTAGATGCCGCTATGTCGCCCAGCCCGCTTGCATGTATGGTGTTGAATGCATCCATAAGAGAAGGGTGTTCTCCGCCAAGGGCCATACACGGCCCAAAACGCTCCGGCCCCACGGTCACATAGTTGGCTCCGGTTTCAGGGTCACGGGTGATATTTATGGCGGAGTCTCCGCCAATTCCCAGGGAAAGAGTTTTTACGGCCCTTACAAGAGTATGATGATCTGCAAAGCAGGCTCCGTCTTCTTCAATTATGGGAGAAGCATCGGCGAATACCGCTATATCTGTGGTTGTGCCCCCCACATCCAGAATGATCGCATCATTTTCAATTTTGCACAGGGCAATGATTCCCATAACGCTGGCCGCAGGGCCGGAAAGGATAGACTCAACAGGCAGCTTGCGGGCCAGTTCAAGGGGAATGGTTCCGCCATCGGCTTTCAAAATGTTAATGGGCGCGGTAATGCCGCTTTTCAGAACCGATTCTTCCACGGCATCGGCGAATTTGTTGAACAGCCGCCAGACAGATGCATTATAATAGGCCGTGGCAATCCGGCGGGGAAAGTTGAGGTGCCCGGAAAGCCGGTGCCCCAAGGTGATATGATCCATATGAGGCGAGAAAATCTGCCCCATCTCTTCTTCGTGTTTCTGGCTACGGGTTGAGAATTTGCTTATCACCGCCGCGCAGCGTAAATTGGCGCGGGCGCACTGACTGGCTACGGATTTTATTTCCGAATCGTTCATGCGGGCCACTTCTACGCCCCTGTGATCTACAGCCCCGGCCACAGGAAAATAATGATCTCCCATCCGGAAGGACTCCGGGGCCATGCCCGGGCCGGCGGAAACAATAACCGCCACCTCTTCGGTCTGTTTTTCCACAAGCGCATTGGTGGACAGAGTGGTGGACAGATTCAGGCGTTTTATTTGAACCGGATCTATGTCCTTGAGCACCAGGGCAAGAACCCTGGCTATGGAGGTAAGCAGGGCTTTCGAGTCTGTGGCTACCTTGGCCTGGGCAATTACCTTGTTCCCCTCCAGCACCACAGCGTCAGTATGGGTTCCTCCCACATCAACGCCAAGCAGCATGCGCTCCCTCCTCATATATTTTAGTAAAGTCGTCAACTATGACGCGGTGGTCGAAAACTATGTTTTCGGGCAGGCCGTCCAAAGGAAAGAAAACTGCTTTGGCCGCATCATCGCCGGCCTTCAGCTTGCTTAAGTCCGTGCTTTCACACCAGAAAGCCGTGGTGATGGTGTGCCTGCGCGGGTCACGAACAGGGTTGGAATATACGCCCACCAGAGCTTTTACCCGAACATCCAAATTGGTTTCTTCTTTCATTTCACGAACAATCGCCACGTCTAGCTGCTCCCCATAGTCAACAAAACCTCCGGGCAAAGCCCAGCCCAGAGGCTCGAATTTTCGTTCAACAAGGAGTATTCCGCGTTCGGGAACGAAAAGCACCGCGTCCACTGTGGGGGAGGGGCTTTTATAAATTTGTATTTCTTCTCCGCATTTCGGGCAGTTGATCCGTGCGTGAGTGCTCATGACCCATCTCCGTTTTGATACGGCAAATTCCTCTTAAAGCCGGGATGCCGATTTTTATACGGCCCGGCTCGCGTATACCGCTTGCCTTAAGGCCGTATTCTTATAAAATACCCTCAGTATTGCAAGATTACAAGTTAGATTTAAGTATGGCGCAGGAGAAAGTGGAAGATGGACAGGATTTTGTTTGTGCATAATGGAGCGTTGGGCGATTTTTTGTGTGCATGGCCGGGCATGCTTTCAATAATTTCTCATTACCGCAGGAAAAACCCAGAAACGCAAATTTTCTTTTCCGGAAGGGGCTTCGGCCTGGCCTGGCTTGAATCTTTGGGGGTGCGTAAAGCTGCCCCGGAGTTGCTTAATGATGTTGAAAAAATGTATTTGTCCGCCGAGCCGCCAGCCTGGCTTGAAAACAGCAAAGTTTTCTGGTTCTGCTTGAAAGGGGCTGTAAGCAAAGTTGTGCATCCCAATCTCATATCCTTGCCCATTCTTGATTTTCAGGAAATGGGAAGGAGCGATGGAAGCGCCTGCCCGCTAGTAATCGCCAACCTTGCCCGGCAGTTGCGAAAGCATGGCATAGCCTGGCAGAAGAACTGGCTGGCCGACTGGCGTAACTGCTTCGGTAAATGGGAAGGAGCAAACTCGCGCCAGATCGGCCTGATTCCCGGCAGCGGGCATATGGCCAAATCGTGGCCGTTGGAAAATTTTGAAGCTCTGGCCCAGGCTTTGGATAACGAAGGATACGATCCGGTATATCTGCTTGGCCCTGTTGAGCGTGAACGGGAGATTTGCCCGGCAAGGGCTAGGGCGGAGTATCCTTCCCCCCCCAAAGAGCTTGCCGCCAGAATGATGGGCATGAGGGCGGTTATCGCATGCGATGGCGGGCCGTCTCATCTGGCTTCCCATCATGGCGTGCCTGGGCTTGTTTTGTTCGGGCCGGTAAACTGGCGAACCTGGGCTCCGGAAAATCTGGATCTGATTCTTCCTCCTGGCGATGCTGCCTGCCCCGCTCCGGTTGATGACCCGAAGGACATAGACATGAGCCTGCCCAACTGCATGGGGATGATAAAGGTTGAAGATGTTCTGGAAGCATTTTTCAGGCTGGTTGGCCGCCAGGCTTGAGGGCAGGGCAATTTGTGCTGCCGTGCCCGTCGGCCGTGGCGGGTGAAAACGCATTTTTTCCCGCTCATGCCGGGGTGGC
>CAZJFJ010000131.1:0-5538 GCA_964545305.1 uncultured Desulfovibrionaceae bacterium | reverse complement strand
GCAAAGCCTCCCTACAATCATTTGGCGGCAAGGATTTGTCTTCAAATCCTTGCCGAGCATTTCACATGTGAAATGCTCAGAAATGCGTTTTGCCAATTGCTGGAAAAGGTGCTATGCAAAAAAACGCTGTTGTTCTTTGTTCCCTGGCAAGGGAAAATGCTTTTCTTAGCAGACTAAAAGCTGAAGGAGCTTAAGTTATGCCCGTTTTTTCAAAATTTAAATCCCGTTACTTTCTTTTGGCAGTGCTTGTTTTGCTGGTTCTTCCGGTTAGAGCGTTTGGCGCTCCGGATCCGGAAATCAGCCAGGAAGACATGCAGGCCCTTAAACGGTTCAGCCATGTGCTTGATTTGATTGAAACGAATTACGTAGATGAGAAGGACCGCTCTGAAGTTGTTAACGGGGCGATCCGGGGCATGCTCCAGTCGCTTGACCCCCACTCTGTTTACCTCACTCCGGAAGAATACAATGAGATGAGCGAAAGTAATTCGGGTGAATTTTATGGTGTGGGCATTGAGATTTCTGTGGAAAACGGGCAGGTGACCATTGTTTCGCCAATTGACGACACCCCGGCCGACAGGGCGGGGCTGAAGAGCGGCGACATGATTTTGGCTGTTGACGGCCGGCCGACCCAGGACATGACCAGCAACGAAACGGTTTCCGCCATCCGGGGGCCTAAAGGCAGCACAGTCGAGCTTCTGATTATGGGCAAGGACTCGGCTGCTCCTCGCACGGTAAAAATTGTGCGCGACGCCATTCCCATGACCAGTGTGAAAGTGCGCGAGCTTGAAAACGGCTATTACTGGGTGCGCATCAATCGGTTTATCGGGCGGACCACTCAGGAACTGACTGAGGAAATGCGTAAAATTGCCAAAAAAGGGGAAATCAAAGGGATTATCCTTGATATGCGCAACAACCCCGGCGGCCTTCTGGACGAATCGGTGCATGTTGCGGACATGTTCCTGTCCGAGGGAACCATTGTTTCAATGAAAGGGCGCAATGAAAAAGCCACCCGCACCTTTTCTGCCACCGCCCAGGCCGGCGACATCGCCGTTCCCATGGTGGTGCTGATCAACTCCGGTTCGGCTTCGGCCTCTGAAATTGTTGCCGGAGCGCTTAAAGACCACAACCGCGCCCTGCTTATAGGCGAGCGTACCTTTGGCAAGGCCTCGGTGCAGGATGTAATCGCGCTGCCGGACGGTTCCGGCATAAAGCTGACTGTTGCCCGTTATTACACTCCTTCGGGCAAATCCATTCAGGCGGAAGGAATTTCCCCGGACATTGAAATTCCCTTTGAGCCCAGCCCGGAAAAAGACGCCAATGCGCCTAGCTGGCAGATCAGGGAGCAAAGTCTTGCCCATCACCTGGAAGGTGAGGAACTAGGAAATGCCAAAGCCAAACCTAAAGACGAGGAAGCAGAGAAGCTTCTGCAGCAAGACAATCAGCTGCGCATGGCCCTGCAATTGGTAAAAGGTCTTCCGCGTTTTAGGGAAGTGCAATAGAGCATTTCACACTTGAAATGCTCGGCAATCATTTGAGGCGTTAATTGCTCTAGACAAACAAATCCGTATGTTAAAAAGCCCGGCAATTTGCCGGGCTTTTTTGTACGCAACTTTCTGAGCCAGAATCTTTCATTTTGGAGAACGCGAAGCGCCCCTTTTGTTTTGAGTTCCGGCAAAATCAGCCTGACTTTAAGATGAGCTGTTATGAAGCAATTTCCCCTGCGCAAAGGTCTTTTGCCTGAAGGCATAGCAAGGTTAAGGCGGCTTAATTTCCGCCAGATGTCAGAGTTAAATATGCTAAAATTTTCCGGAGCAATTTTGAATCCTGTTCTCAAGCTTAATCTGTTCAGAATTCTCTATCCTGCTGTTCAAAATCAATCTGCTCTACGCAGCTGTTTGCTCTAAAAAACTTTCCTCTTGACGAAATAGCATGCCTATGGAGAAGCGAGGCCTAGTTTGAACAGATTCTCCAAATCATGCTGCATTTTTATCCGAGTTTTTCAAAAAGCAGGTCTGCCCGGCCCGGCAGAGAATTTTATGGGAAAAGGTAAGTGTGCTTGGAGGAAAGCGTATGGAGGGGGGCATTTCCGTTGCACCGGGGTTCGGGGAAATGAAACAGAGGAATGAGCTATAAAAGGAGGCCTGGGCTGTGGGAAACTTTTTGTGGATAGGGGAGATGGTAAAAAAGTTTTTTCCGGATCTGGCGGAACCGGGCGGGGATACCCCGGCAAGGCTACGCGTCTGCCAACCCGTTTTTTTCTTACAACCCGGCGGCGGTCAGCCCTTCGTCAAGCATTTGAACGTATTTTTCGTCGATTAGCATTGAGTAAAGCAGCTGTTTGCGTTTGCTCTGAAATTCCGTTTCCAGCGCAAGCAATTGCTCCGCCGCTTTTTTTGCGTTGTCCATACGGCCCAGCTTGGCGTAGGCCGCAGCCCGCATTATCGGGTCCCACACGCAAGTGGGCAAATTTACATGCAGCGCTTCACCCAGAGCCTGCTCGTATTCACCCTTGGAGTAATGATACATAAACGGCACTATCCGGCACCAGCTGGGGCTGTGCGGGTTAATGGCCAAAGCCTCCTCAATCATCTGTTTGCCTTCGTCCATGTCCTTGGTCATTCCAATAATGATGCCCAAAGTGAGGTAGAGGAAAGGATTTACGTTGTTGATCGGGTATATGTTGGCGAGGGTGTTGTTGAGCATGGCCAGATCGCCCCGCAGTTGGTGGTTGAGAGCGAGCGACCATTGGGCGGCCTGATGGGTTGAGTCTATATTAAGCGCTTTCTGGGCAAGGGCCATGCCCCTGTCCAGGCAATTGTCCACAACATTGTAGGCCAGCAGATAGTCGGATGAATATATGTCTGAAAGAAGGGCCAGCACCATCACATTGTTCGGGTAAAGGCTGTAACAGTGTTCCAGCGCTTTTTGGGCCTCGATGAAGTCCTTTTTGTCAAAGGTCCAGATCCAGGCGTTGTATCTGAGGCTGGCCTCGTACATGCCGAGTTCGTCGAGTTTGCTGTTTCTGGTTTCCTGCAGCAAGAACTGGTTAATCAGGCCGAATTCGTCGGCAATGCGCCCCACTATCTTTTTTGTGATCTCGTCCTGTACGTCAAGAAGCCTGTCCACCTTGGGGTCCAAATCATATTTTTCCGTCCAGATGCGGCGGGCGGTGCTGATGTCGGTAAGCGCCACATAAATACGCATGATGGTCTGCACCGGCTGCACCATGCCATGCAGGGCGAAGCGCGCGCCCATGCTTTGCGCGAGGTCAAGCTGGCTCTGGCAGTCAAGTTCTTCCACATTCATAAGTGAGGCGTCGCGTGAATCGATGTCGTGCATATAGGCAAGCTCCACCAGAACGCTTTGGGTAAGCCCTCGGGCGAATTCGGGCATGTCCGGGTTCATCCCCCGGTATTCAAACGGCAGCACTGCAAGAATCGGTCTTATTTCTGTGCGGGGGGGCTTTGAAAGCCTTTGCGCGGGCTGGGCTGCCCGGATCATTTCCGGCCCCGGGTCAATTCCGGCTTGTTTGAAAGTTTCCACATATTCGGCGGCGCCTGTATGCCGGGCCTTGAACACCGGAGCGTAACTTCCCTTGGGAATTTTTATATAGACCGGGCTGTCCGGGTTGAGAATGTGATAAAGTTCAAGCTGGCGGCGTAATTTTCCCATTTCCACCCGCACAATGGGGTCGGTGCTGGGGTCGAACCTTGCATCCCTGTCCAGCACCTCAGTGGCGATGTTGTATGCCTTAAGATTTCCTGCCCTGCCCTGCAAAGTTTCCTCCACAATATAGACAAGAATGTTCTTTATGCGAGGGGAAACCCGGAAATCAGAACTTTGCAGAAGAAGTGCTAGTTGCTCGCGGACCAATAGCGGGGAAATTACAGGAGCGGAAAAAATTGTGGTATTCATGAATTTTTTTGCCGCGGCTGAAAAACAGGCGGATCAGTCTGGCGTTAATAAAAACGTTAATATTCAGGGTCTGGAGCAGCGTCCCTAGTAAAGCCCGAACCCTTGGCAGACAACATACGAACAAACTTTTACAAATGCAAGCAAAATGTTTACGCTGCGTAAACTTGTAAACGTCCTGGTAAATTACTTTTAAAATAATTTTTTTTTATTATTTTATAATTAACGAAGAAAAAAATAAATTAAGGGAAAATTTACATGGTCATCACTGTGCTTTTTGGATCTGACGGCGGCTTTTAAAGCCGCCAGCAAGCCTGAAGTCCATCAGTCACTCCTCCTGAAAGTCCCCCAGGCAGGAGCGCTGGCGCAGAAAAGGATTCATAACAAAAGGAGCCTCCTATGAGTCAGAACATTCTAGCTTATCTGCGCTGGCTGACCATTATGGTGCATGACGAAGATGAACGAAAGGACATGACTGTGGAAAGATACCCGCAAGGCGGAGCCAAGGTGTTGAACTCCGATGGAGAAGTGATGCTAGATGCCACCCTTATGGGCGATGCCTGGAAAGTCCACGCCGACAATGGCACTTATGATGAAACATATCCCCTTTCATCATGCGAAACCTGGTCCCCCGAACGGATTGGCGGCTTCAAACTGATCGAACAGGTTTTACGGCAACTGTAGTCCAGGAGTCGGTTCAGGCGGGTATCATTTGGAAAGGGCTCCTTTTGGGGCCCTTTCCTCATGTGATCTTTATGAATTACCCGGCACCCTTTCTGCATGATTGTTGCAATAATCAGGCTATGCCCGAATACGGGCAAGCAGGGCAAAAGTTTGCTTCACACACTGTTAAAAATCATTTCTGAATGCATTTAAAATTTCAGCCTGGAGCTGCTTTGCATTTTCTGTTAGGTAGTAAAAATGAACGGAGAAATTACCTGCGGAATGATGCGGGAAAATGAATTGCGCCAAGTGGGCGCTCTTTTTTCCGCCAGCTGGCGGCGAACTTACCCCGGCATGGTTCCGGATGAATTCCTGGCCCGGCTCAGTCCGGACAGGGCCTGTGAAATGTGGTCCGAATATCTGGAAATTCCGGGCAATTTTATAATGGTTGCCCGTAGTGCAGAAAACGTGGTGGGCATGGTGGCCGCCCAGCCGGGATACGACCTTTTCGAAGCAGGTTATGTGGCTGCTTTGCATGTGGCGGCTGGCTTCAAAGGGAACGGAACAGGCAAAAAACTTCTTGGGGTAGCGGCCAGGTATCTGCAGGGTCAGGGGGTGAACAGGCTCGCGCTTGCCGTTATAGAAGGAAATAACGCGGCTTTGGCCATATACCGGCATTTGGGCGCAAAAATTGTGGGGCGCCGCAAAACGGATGAAGGTTTTATTTCCAGCGACTATATTTTGCTTTTTGAAAACACTGCGAATTTATGCCTCTTTTAACAAATGCGGGCAGGCCAATCCATATTGAAAACACGTTGCAAGAATTTTCATTAAAAGGCTTGCCTCTAGGGCAGTTAACGCCCCAGATGATCGTTTAACGGCGGGCAAAGCCGCCCTACAATCATTTGGCTGCAAGGATTTGAAGACAAATCCTTGCAGAGCATTTCAAGTGTGAAATGCTCT
>CAZJFJ010000130.1:0-5646 GCA_964545305.1 uncultured Desulfovibrionaceae bacterium | reverse complement strand
TGAAATGCTCTGCAAGGATTTGTCTTCAAATCCTTGCCGCCAAATGATTGTAGGGCGGCTTTACCAATCCGTTAAGCAATCATTTGAGGCGCTAACTGCTCTAAAAGACATGCTCAGGCACCCTGAAACCACACTCATACTGTCCGCTGCCAAAGCAGAAGTTCTCCGTGCGGGCAAATCGCCGGGAATTGAGTATGGGGGCGTTTTTCAGGCAATTACTCCCAAAATTTCTTCTTGCACTTTACAGGCAAATAAACTAGGCTTTTTTGAAAATAGAAGGTCTGCCATATAACATAATTGATTTTCCAGAGACAATTGCTTGTAAATATTGTTTAAAAAATTGCCTCAACTCATCTGTTTATGTGCAGAATCTCCCGGCAAGAGGGACATGGCAAAATCATCACATCTGACACGCGCGTTTTTGTTGAAATTCAACCTCTCCGCGTTGCACGGACGTTCTCTCACTTTGTCACGCCCATCTGCGCGACTCGCAACGGCCTGCCCGCCTGCAACATTCAGCCCCGTGTCATTTTTCCCAGTTACTCCCGGCCGCCCGGCAGAATCAGATTCACCCGCAACCGTCCGGAGCAACATCCGTGCCTCTAAGCCCCTGAGCTGCTTGCCCGAACATTATGCCGGCACCCCTCTTAAAACACAGATTAGCCCTGCTTGTTTTGAGGAAGAACCGATTAAAAGCCAAAGTCATCCAAATGCCAGCATTACCCTGTGCGGCAGGAAAAACGGCTGTAATGCCATGCGGCGCGCTTTCAGCAGCATTCCCGCTCTGAACATAAAACCGCCTTTCCCCCTGTTGCAACTGATTCTTGCCACACATAAGGGCCGAAGCTGCCTTTCTAAAAACAAAACCGCTGTTTTCCGCCTGGAAATAAATTTCCCAAAACCCATTTTAAGCAGGAAGTTTCGTATGCACCCTTTTGCACAGATTATTCCGCTTATTGACAAACGCCGGTTTTTCTCACAAAATTCAGGTTCCCCAGGGGCAAGCCCTCTTTCCCGCTCTTTTGAAAGGGCGGCTGGTTAAAATATGTGGGCAAACAACCCCGGTTGCCGGGCAAAATGCGTTTTACCACCCTGACGAATTGCACTTGACCATAGGCGAACACAGGCTGTAAAACAGGTATATTGGATTTTCCGCAACAATACTTTTAGAACGGTTAACGCCTCAAATGATTGCTTAACGGGCGGCAAAGCCTCCCTACAATCATTTGGCGGCAAGGATTTGAAGACAAATCCTTGCAGAGCATTTCAAGTGTGAAAGGCTCTAATGCCGGATCCGCCATACAGCCGCAGCTTTCCAGTTGCCGCTAATACTGTTGCCGTCTGTAATTTGCGCTACATTAAATGAGGAGAGAAATGAAAACATGGGCACTCCCCTGTGCATATCAGGACCGGGACTTTCCGCTCAAGGCATCCTGCCTTTGCTGAAAAGGCCTTGTCCAGGGTTTGCAAAAACAAGGGAAACCGGAATTCATTCAAAGCGGAGCAACCGAAAGACCTTCTGTTGCACAAAAAAACTGCTTGTAAAACAAACCAAATTTTTGAGAAAATTATGACAAAACTCACAACAAAAACTGCAAGTGAACCCAAAACACTGCAACGGGGGTTGCGTAACAGGCACCTTCAGTTGATCGCCATTGGCGGCGCCATCGGAACCGGATTGTTCATGGGTTCGGGCAAAACCATAAGCCTGGCAGGCCCCTCCATTATTCTTGTGTACATGGTTATTGGATTCTTCCTTTTTTTCATGATGCGGGCAATGGGGGAGCTCTTACTATCCAACCTTAACTACAAGTCCTTTATGGATTTCGCCGAGGACATCCTGGGCCACTGGGCGGGCTTTTTTATTGGCTGGACCTACTGGTTCTGCTGGATAGTCACGGGAACAGCCGACATAATCGCAATATCGGGCTACATTCAATTCTGGTTTCCCGACGTTTCGCCCTGGGTTCCGGCATTCGGGCTTGTGTCGCTTCTCGTCGCCCTGAACATGGTGTCGGTCAAACTGTTTGGAGAACTGGAATTCTGGTTCGCCTCAATCAAGATTATCGCCATTCTGGCAATTATCCTTGTGTCTGCATTTATGGTCACTTCCATGTTTGTTTTGCCAAGCGGTTATGAAGCGAAAATATCCAATTTGTGGATTCATGACGGGTTCTTCCCCAAGGGGCTGTTCGGCTTCTTCGCGGGCTTTCAGATAGCGCTTTTCGCATTTGTAGGCATAGAGCTTGTGGGCACTACCGCGGCTGAAACCGAAAACCCCGCCGCAAACCTGCCCCGTGCAATAAACGCCATTCCCATACGCATCATTTTCTTCTATGTTTTTGCTCTGATCGCCATTATGGTTATTACGCCCTGGAATTCCATTGACCCCGGCAAAAGCCCGTTTGTAACCGTGTTTATGCTAGCGGGAATTCCTGCGGCAGCAGGCATTGTAAACTTTGTTGTGCTCACCTCGGCGGCTTCTTCAGCAAACAGCGGCATTTATTCCACCAGCCGCATGCTGTTCGGTCTGGCGCAGGTAGCAGTGGCCCCCAAAAGCTTTGGCAAACTATCCTCAAAGGCTGTGCCCCTTAACGGCCTGTTCTTTTCCTGTCTTTGCCTGCTGCTTGGTTCCGCCATGCTCATAGTGATGCCTACTGTTATGGCGGCTTTTACCGTTATGACCACCATTTCCTCCATCCTTTTCATTTTTGTGTGGTCCATAATCCTCTGGTCATACATAAAATACCGCAAAAAATTCCCTCAGCGTCACGCAACCTCGAAGTATAAATCCCCCGGGGGGATGCCTATGATTTGGGCAACCCAGATCTTCTTCATATTCGTACTGGTTTTGCTCACCTTCGAGGAGGATACAAGGCAAGTTCTCATGCTTACGCCTTTATGGTTTGTAATAATCGGAGCAGCATACCTGCTTAGCAAAAAAAACCGCATAGCTGCCAATAAATAGCTAACATGCAGCTGCGGCAACTTACTTTTGATTTAGACCCGTAATTAGGCGGGTGATTGCAAAAAACACGCCCCGGGCTGCTCCATATAAGATGGAGGCAGCCCGGGTTTGGTTGACGGATAAAATCATTATACTTCCTTTGTATTTTGTTTAGCCAAATTTTCTTTTCAAAGAGCGCATTATGGGAAAAAACTCAGATAAATGTATTTGAGCTAAAAAAGAGGGACACATGGTTAAAGTATTTGTAAATAATTTTCTTGGCGATTCCCCCATCTGGTACAAGGGGACCATATTATTATTCTTGCTGATTAATCCCCTTGTGTTCTATCTTTTCAGCCCGTTTGTGGCAGGCTGGATGCTGCTGATCGAGTTTATATTCACTCTTTCTCTGGCGCTGAAATGCTACCCCATTCCTCCGGGAGGGCTGCTGGCTCTTGAGGCGGTTCTTATCGGCCTGACCACCCCGGAAGGAATATACGCCGAGGTTGCAAGCAACCTGCCCACAATACTTTTGCTCATTTTCATGGTTGCCGGCATCTATTATATCAAAGATGTCGTTTTCCTGATTTTCACCAAAGTTTTCATTTCTATAAAAAGCAAAGCTGCTTTGTCTTTCACATTCTGCCTGCTCAGTGCAAGCCTGTCCGCCTTTTTGGATGCGATGACTTTAATGGCCATACTCATAGCCGTATGCTTCAACTTTTTCGCCATTTATCACAGAGTGGCGAACACTATGGGAGAAAGAGAAAAAGACCCCACGAAAATTCAGTCGGAAGAATTTGAGGAGTTCAAAGGCTTTTTGCGCAACCTCATAATGCACGGGGCTGTGGGCACAGCTTTGGGAGGCACCATGACCCTGGTGGGGGAACCGCAAAATCTTATGATTGGCACAGCCATGAACTGGTCATTTATCGACTTTTTCAAGAACTGCGCGGTCATCTCCCTGCCCGTGGCCTTGGTAGGCCTTCTCCTATGCCCTCTCCTTGAAATCTGCAAAGTTCCCGGATTCGGCCATCAATTGCCGGAAAGGGCAAAGCAGCTGATACTGAGCGATTATGAAAAAAAAGCACGCCAAATCACCCGTCAATCAAAATATCTATATTTTACCCAGGGAACGGTGGCGCTGCTCCTCGTCCTGTCGCTGGCCATGCATGTGGCGGAAATAGGCCTCATTGGAATTTCATTGATAATCGTGTTGAGCACATTCACGGGCGCAACCAAAGAACACGATTTCGCCGAGGCTTTCAGCAACGCCATGCCGTTTGTAACCCTGATAATCGTCTTTTTTGCAATTCTGGCGGTTGTGCATGACCAAAATCTGGTAAAACCCCTTGCGTCCTGGGTATTCAGTTTTGAAGGGAAAATGCAGCTACTGGCCTTGTATTTTGTAAACGGCTTGCTCTCCCTTGTGAGCGACAGTGTGTTTATTGCCTCCGTTTTTATGAAGGAGGTGAGCACAGCGTATGAAATGGGACATTTTTCGTTTGAATGGTACGAGAAACTGGCTGTTATTGTAAATATGGGAACCAATATCCCCGCTGTGGCAACGCCAAACGGGCAAGCAGCATTTCTTTTTCTGTTAACATCCTCTTTGGCTCCTGTGCTTCACCTGTCGTATATGAAGATGGTGAAGCTCGCCCTGCCGTATACCCTTGTAATGACGGCAACCGGGGCAATATGCGTCTATTTCTTCCTGTAATGAATTGGAGGCCATATGCAACACAAACTCATTTCAGCGAAATTGCTGATTATCACTGTTGATGAACAGCATACAAAGCATGCAATAGAAGTTATGAAAGAAGCAGGAGCAACCGGAGGCACCAAGGCTTACGGCAGAGGGTTCAATCCGCCAATCAATATTAATGGCGTTACAGATGCGAAACGCCAGGAAGGTTTGATTTTCAGCATCACAACAAACGACCCCCAAAAGATTCTTCAATCCCTTGAGAAGGCGGCTATGGCCCCCCCCCAGGGGTTAACCGGGATGGCCATGGCAGTGGATGTGCCCAATGTATTGCTTTCTTTGAGACAAACAAAACAGCAGCTTAAAAACTGCACACAACAAGATGAAAGGAATAAAGCTATGGAATCCGGCGCAATGTTGATCGTTTGCATCATTAACCACGGGCATGCCGATGACATCATGACCATAGCCCGCAAAGCAGGCGCACAAGGGGGAACAATCATTGACGCAAGGGGAACAGGGACCAAAGAAGACTTAAGTTTCTTCGGCATCAGCCTTGTTCCGGAAAAGGAAATGCTGCTGATTGTAGCCAGCAACGAACTGTACCCAGCCATTCTCGGCGCCATCAGCGAATCGCCTGTTTTTTCCGAACCGGCTGCTGGCATCATTTTCACAGTCGCCATAGAACAACTTATATTAATGGGAGCACAGGCCTAGAGCGTTTCATACATGAAATGCTCTGCAAGGGTGTTGAAATCCTTGCCGCAAAACGGATGTAGACGGCTTTGCCTGCCGCTACTGTTTAAAACATCAATTGCTCTGACTGCCGGACATTGGTAGGTTTATTTACTCCCAATATCCCTCTTCCGTGGCGGGTTGATTTAGAGCATTTCAAATTTGAAATGCTCTAGGACAGCCCGACCCAAGAAGGGCTGCCCATGCACGAGGCGTAGGCGGAATTTACTTCCGCCGGCAACGCCGAGTGCAGCGTCTT
>CAZJFJ010000129.1:0-5681 GCA_964545305.1 uncultured Desulfovibrionaceae bacterium | reverse complement strand
CGTTAATCTCCGGATGGGGCATCTTAAAGCTAACCTGCTCCAAGCAGTTTTCTCGCCCTTAGTTCCGTTATGATTTTTTGGCAGGTTTCAGCCCGGTTCAGGGTATACAGATGAACGCCAGGAGCGCCCCATGCAAGCAACTGTGCGCACTGTTCAATTGCGAAGCGGGTTCCTGCTTCCTTCACGGCTTCGGGGCCGCCTTCATCATGGGCCTTTTCCAGTTCAAAAAACAGTTTTCCCGGCATATTCGCTCCACACATGGACAGAGTGCGGCGCAACGACTCCATGCTGGTAATTGGTAAAATGCCCGGAATTACCGGAATTGACACTCCCAATGAATTGAGGCCTTCCACCAGATCGAAATATTCGCGCACATCAAACATTAATTGGGTAATGGCAAAATTTGCTCCAGCTCTGATTTTTTGCTGGGTGAAATGGCGGTCGCATTTAAAAGAGCTGGATTCCGGGTGCGGATAAGGATATGCCGCAACAGCCACATCGAAATCGGGATGATTTTTGCGCACATAGTTCACCAGATCGCTGGCATGCTGGAATTCGGCTTTTTCCCAGTTGTAGGCTTCGCCTTGCGGCGCATCGCCGCGAAGCGCCAAGATATTTTCTATTCCGGCATTTGAAATGTTTCGCAGGAAAGAGTCTATTCCGGCTGCATTGGACTTTACACAGGTGAGATGCACCAATGTTTCAAAGCCTAATTCTGACTGAAGGCTCCTGGCGATTTCCAGTGTATTTTCCTGAGTCGAGCCTCCAGCGCCGTAAGTTATGGAAGCGAACAAGGGGCCTTCTTCTTTGAGCTTGGCGGCTGTTTTCAAAAAATCCGGCCACAGCTGCTTATCTTTGGGAGGAAAAAATTCAAAAGAGCAAAAAGGGCCGGCGTTGGCTTTGATTTTATCGGAAATTTTCATATTGGACTCCCTTAGGTCGTTCATGAAATAGCATGTGTGTTTTTTCTCGGCAAGCGAAGGCCGCTGGATTTCTTGACTTCCGCCTGTATGACTATATCAATATATATTGATATAAAGTTTTTTGCAAGTAGTTTGCCTGTTTCAAAATATGAAAAGCCTGTTTCTGTATCTTATTGAAATTGCCCAAACTGAAATTTTGGCGTAAAATAAGGCTAAAGACTATGGGATATAAAAACACGTTTTTCCGCTGGCATGCCTGTGTTCTGGCAGGTGTGGCATTATTTGTCACTTTGATTGCAAGTGGGGTTTTTGCATGGGCTGCGGGCGAAGGCTGGCAAACACTTGAGCAGGGAGTTGAGAAGGCTTCCTTTGTTTTTCCCAGCTTTTCAAATTCTACAGGTGCGCCTTCCGCGCCGGCGAGCTTGGCGGCGTTACGGCTTGATCCTTACAAGGTGGATTTTGATCTTTTGATGGCCTCTGAACAGGGGAAAGCCAGAACCTTGCTGGACTGGTCCGGGGAATATGGTCTGATCGCCGCGATCAACGCCAGCATGTACCTGCCTGATAAAATAACCAGCACCGGATATATGCGGCGTAATGAACATGCGAACAACAGCCGCATAGTAAGCAGTTTTGGCGCTTTTTTTGTGGCCGGGCCGGATAATGAAAGCCTGCCTCCGGCTGCGGTGCTGGACCGTAAACAGGATGACTGGGAGAGCCTGATTTCCCATTATAAAATAGTTGTCCAGAATTTCAGGATGATGACTCCGGAAGGAGTTCCCCTTTGGGGCGAAACAACCAGGATGTTCAGCATCGCTGCGGTTGCACAAGATAACAAGGGCAACATTCTGTTTCTTCACACCGCCCAACCGATGACTGTGAACGAATTTGTGAATGGCGTGATGTCGTTGGATTTGAATATTGACCGCCTTATGTATGTTGAAGGAGGGCATCAGGCCGCCATGCTTGTGAATGCGGGAGGCTTCAGCCAGACTTGGACAGGGCGTTTGTCATTTTTCATTCAGGACGGCACTCTGGTATCCTTGCCGAATGTGCTTGGGGTTAAAAGAAGAAAACCAGAGTGAAAGCGGCGGCGGACTTTGTTTTGGAAATGTTTTGGCAGTCGGCGGCCGGCAGTTTAAGGCTTGGCCGCGCCAGCCGGATAACGGTGAAAAGTTGCTTTAGCTGCGCGCCCAGGGTGGGACTATTCCTGCTTAATTTGCTTTGATTCAGGAGAAATGATTGTATGCCTATTTATGAGTTCAAGTGTTCTGGATGTGATGAAGTTTTTGAAGTGCTGGTGCTTCGCCCTATAGACAGAAAGGAATCTTGTCCCAATTGCGGTTCTGCTGAAACGGAGAAACTCCTCTCTGTAACTTCCAGCATTATTTCACAGGGCGATCTTTTTGCCGGTTGTCCCATGCCTTGCGCGGCAGGCGCTGGGCAGGCGGGAAGGGGCGGCTGCCCCATGTCCGGATCGGGGCAGGGACGCCGTAAACCAGGAAGCGGTATGGGAGGAGGCTGTCCCATGCCTCCCATTGCCTAGAGCGGTTCAGTTATGCGAAAAATACCCGACCAACAGCTTTCAGGAATTGAAAAAATTCTGGTTTGTCAGCAGCGCCAAATTGGAGATGTGCTTCTGGCCACTCCTTCTATAGAGCTTTTGAGAAAAAGGTTTCCTGGCGCTGAGCTGCATGTTTTCACAGAGAAAAAATGTGTTCCCATGTTGATTGGCAACCCGGATGTGACAAAAATATGGGCAATAGACAAGAAGGAATTGACCAGCTTTTCCAAGGAAATTTCTTTTTACCGTCAGGTGGCTTCCCAAGGGTTCGACCTGGTGGTCGATTTTCAGCAACTGCCTCGCTGCCTCTGGGTGGTTGCCTTTTCGCGGGCTCCCATAAGACTTTCCTATACTCCCCCCTGGTATCGCAAATTTTTATACACTCATTGGATGGACTTGCCCATCAATCTATATTCAGCCGCTAAAAAAGCCAGCATACTAACCCTTTTGGGGGCAGACTGGAATGGTGAAAAGCCCAGGCTGTATCTATCCTCTGCGGAAAGAGAAGCGGCTGGGGAAGTTCTTGCGGAAAGCGGGCTGAAAAGCGGAGATATTTTGATTACCCTGGATCCCACTCATCGCAGAAGTACCCGCCTTTGGCCCGCCCGCCATTTTGCCCGCCTGATAGATCTTGTTTTTTCCCGGTTGCCTAACGTCCGCTTCCTGCCATTGTATGGCCCTGGTGAGGAAAAGGATATCCGGGAGCTGGTAAATATGGTTGAGCACAAGGCGGCGGTTATAGAAAGCCCCCGGATGCTGGGGCTGCGCGAGGCCGCAGCCTGCATGGAAAGGGCGGCCCTGCATATGGGCAACTGTTCCGCGCCCCGGCATATGGCAACAGCAGTGGGAACTCCCACCTTCACAATACTTGGCTCTACCGATATCTACTGGGACTATCCATCCCCTATGCATAGGAATATTTTTTTGGGGGCGGATTGCCAGCCATGCCAGCGCAATGAATGTTCAAAGGGAATTTTTTGCCTGGAGCAACTTACGCCTGATGCTGTGCTGGAAGATCTTTTGGAAATGCTTGAGCAAATTTTGAATAAATGAGGCGGGCAAATTTATGCAGGACTATTTGAAGTGTGTTTGTGAGGCGAAACAGGACGTGAACAATCTGTTCAACGCTCTGGGGGTGAAGGTGGAGAACATTGACCAGGATGCATGTATCTTGCGTTTGCCGATTAAGCCCTTGCTCCTGCAGGGGGCGCAAAAAGTGGCTGGCGGAATTATCGCCACCATGGCTGACGAGGCCATGGCCCATTGTGTGATTTCAGGCTTGGAAGAAGGCAGAACCACCGCTACCATTGAGATGAATATACGTTATTTGCGTGGAATTTCCAAAGGCGAACTGGTGGCGTATGGCCGTGTTCTGCGCCGGGGGCGCACAATTGTCACCACTGAGGCGGAGGTGAAGGATGGCGATGGTCTTCTTCTGGCGACAGCCGGGGCCTCTTTCTGGGTGGGGTAAAGTCTGTAAAAATATACAATAAGAAACGCTGTGAAAAATTCACAGCGTTTCTTTATACTTATGAAAAACTGTTCGGTCAGGGCTTTTTAATGTTGAAAGTTGTTTTTGACAAAATGCTCTGGTGCCGCAAGCAACGCCGCCAGCCCTGCAGGCGTAGGCGGAAATCATTTCACTTCTCAGCCGTAGACGAATTTGAGTTGTACGGATGAAGACAGCAACGCTAAACGCCGAAGGAGGCGTCTAAAAATTCATCTGATCCAGAGCAGATTAGCTTTGAGTCTTCATTCAGGGGCAGTTGGAGCAGCCTCTCCACTCACGCCCGTGCGGTTCAGCACGTCCTGTGCTGCAAAATATTTCAATGTTTGTAAAGTAAAAAGCTGCAATTGTTTTATTCTTCCTTGAGTCCTCTGCCGATATTGGTTGCGCCTTTAACCACGCAAACAAGGGAGAGGACGAGCCCTCCCCACAGCCATGTGGGCGCAGAGCTGAAACTGAATGAGCCTTCTTGCGATACCAGGCTGAAAAACGCAGCCGGATAGCAAGCCTGCATATACAAAATAAGCCAGGTGAACCCTCCGGAGCCAAGGGCGAGTAGCGCAATTCCCAATTTTAATTTTTTGCTCATGAATTGTCGTTTGCCTTTAAAGTTTCTGTTTATTGAAGCTGTTTATTTTTAATATGAATTTTTCAATTTTTCAAGTCTTTGCAGGTTGCGCCTGAGGATTTTGAAGTATGTTTATTTTTGCAACACCCCGGCGGGCGGCAATGTGGGAAAAGGGCGGCCGGCGGAGCGGGCGATTTTTTTGCCGTGCGTTCTTGAATGCTCTGGCGGCGCGAGTTGCCGCAGGCTTAGGCGGCGTTCATTTCCCCCGTTGCTTCAGCCGTACCGAATTCGAGTAGTACGGATGAAGACTGCACCGCTAAGCGCCGAAAGGAGCGTCTAAAAACTAATCTTCTTTAGGTTAATCCACTCTAAGGCTTGCGTGACTATATGGATGCATCCATATAGTCTTGCTTATAATTGAGAATAAAGTTCAGGCAGGCTTCGTCGGAAAGCGGCGGGCTAAAAAAGTAGCCTTGGAAAATGTTACAGCCGAGGCGCCATAGAAGTCCAAGCTGGTCTGCACTTTCAACGAATTCTACCACAGTTGAAATATTCATGGCGTTGCAAAATTCGACAATAGTAATGATAACTTCCTGGCTCAGCGCATCATTTAGCACGTCACGGCTTAGCGAACTGTCAATTTTCAAGGTGTTTACCGGGAAGTGCTTAATGTAGGTGAGCGAGGTGTGCCCCATGCCAAAATCGTCAATTGCAAGGTCCACGCCCAGTTTGCCAAGTTCTTTTAGGGTGATGAGATTGGAGGAATCCGAATCCACCGCTATGGATTCTGTTACTTCAAGCTCGATTGCGTTTGCGGGGAGGTTGTATTTGCCGAGTGTTTTTTCCACATTATTGAAAAGTTCGGGGTCGGCTAACTGGTTTGTTGAAAGGTTTATAGACATTTTTACGTCTTTAACTCCTTTCTCCCGCCATGCCGCCTGTTGCCTGCATGCCGAATCAAGCACTTTCAGGCCGAGCGCCTGGATGATCATTGAGTCCTCGGCAATGGCAATGGTTACCGGAGCCGGAATTTCCCCATAAACCGGGTGGCGCCAGCGCAGGAGGGCTTCCGTGCCGCCTACCCTGCCTTCTTTATAATGTATTTGCGGCTGGTATACG
>CAZJFJ010000128.1:0-5701 GCA_964545305.1 uncultured Desulfovibrionaceae bacterium | reverse complement strand
AAATGACAAAAATTTATTCTGTCCACGAACTTGCAACCCTGCTTAAAGGAACCCTTGAAACAAGGTTCCCTTTCATCTGGGTGCGCGGGCAAGTTTCCAACCTGTCCCGCCCGGGCTCCGGTCATATTTATTTCACCATCAAGGATGAACACTCATGTCTTGACGCTGTATGGTTCAGGCAGATGCAGCGCCCTGCGGAAAAGTTCAACCCGCTCACTGGCGAGGTCTTTGATGATGGCCCGCATCCCAATCTTGCGCAAACCATGCAAAATGGCGAGGAAATCCTCTGCGCAGGCAAAATAAGCCTTTACCCGCCCCAAGGTCGAATGCAAATGGTTGTTGAGCTTGCGCAACCCTTGGGCTTGGGCTTTCTGCAACAGGAATTTGAAAGGCTTAAGCAGGAGATCTTCACGCGCGGCTGGTTCGCCCTTGAACGCAAGCGCCCCCTTCCACATAATCCGGACAAGGTGGCGGTGGTTACCGCCCCATCAGGGGCCGTTATTCACGACTTTCTTCGCATTGCCAAAGACAGGGGGAAAGGCGGGGAAATCCGCATCTACCCTGCCCTTGTACAAGGAGTAGACGCCCCTGCAAGCATAACCGGAGCGCTGAAGCAAGCTGTGTCTGACGGCTGGGCCCAAGTGGCGGTATTGATAAGGGGCGGCGGCTCTTTGGAAGACTTATGGGCTTTTAACAGCAAAGAGGTCGCACGCGTAATTTTTGAATCTCCAATACCGGTAATTACCGGCATCGGGCATGAGCCGGACGTAAGCATAGCCGATCTTGTGGCCGATGTCAGGGCGGCCACCCCAACCCATGCGGCCCAGCTTATTTGGACTGAACGGGAAACAATCGCTCAGCAAATAGATGAACTGGAGCTTTCCGCAAGGCATCATGTGAAAGCTTTGCTGAACTCCCTGGAAGAGAAAACAAACGGATCCGCACGAACGCTCCATTTTTTTTCGCCGGAGGCCACACTTGAACGCCATGAGGAATATCTGGAAAATGGAATTCAGCGCATGAACAGGGCAGCTCACGCAATTTTTTCAAACAATGAACGCGCGCTTTGGCAACAGCGCCGGGGGCTGAGCCCGGCTTTACTGCATCTGGGCTTCAACAACATGAACATGCAGATCAACAGGCTTTATTCCCAATCGGAAGCGCTGATTTTAAAGACAATTGGCCGCTATGAAGCGGAACTCCCCCCAAACGGGCATATCTTTTCCTTGCTTAACCAGACCTTAATGCGCTATGAAAACAAATTGCCAGCCTCTTCCGTTTTAAACGGATTGCTGTCTCGAAGCCTGGAGCGCGCCGAATCACAGATGGAACTGGCCGAAACGCAGCTTGAGGCCGCCAATCCAGCCCGGCCCCTGAACAAAGGATACGCCCTGGTCAGAAATGCCCGAGGGGAAATTATCACCAAATCCTCCCAGGCCAAACCAGGCCAGCACATTGAAATTTTGCTTGCTTCCGGCAGCCTAGACGCTGAAGTAAAAAAAACAAAACCAAGTTCAAATGACGCCGAATAATCATAACATGCTAGAAAGACATGAAAGAATCCATTTTACCCTTGCCGTGGTTCTGGCTTTCGCTTTATTTCTAATGCCTGCCCAAGGTTGTGCTCAAAATGAAAAAATGTCAGCTCCCCCAAGCACAACAGTGGAGCAAGGAAAACCACTTTTCTCCGCAGAACCCGCACTTTCCGTTTTTGTAAGCCCGGAAACGTTTAACGGGCAAACCGTTCTGCTTAAAGTCAGCTCTCCTTCTCTGGAACAGGTGAGACTGCGCTGGGGAGGAGAAACCCTCAGCATAATTCCGGCTCCCGGAGAACATGGCCTGCTTGAAGCAATGGCCCTTTTGCCTGTTGACCTGAATGCAAAACCGGGAATACGCAAACTGGAGCTTTTAATAAAAGATGCGGGAAAAGAAATAAATCAAAGCATTGAGGTCCGCATTTCCAAAAAGAAATACCCGGAACAGCAGCTTAAAGTGGACCCCAAATTCGTGAGCCTTTCGGATGCCGACCTGAAACGCCATCAGGAAGAACGCAGACGGGTGGAAAAGATTTTGGCTGTGCGCGGGAATGAGCGCTATTGGGAGTTGCCGTTTGTGCAGCCGGTGCCGGGCAGAGTAAGCAGCCTGTTCGGCGTGGCCAGAATGTTCAACGGAGTTCCCCGCAGCGCCCATAAAGGGCTGGATCTGACCGGGGTGACCGGAACCCCCATCAAGGCCTGTGCAGATGGAAAAGTGGTTCTTGCCGGAAACCTGTTTTTTTCAGGCAATGTAGTCTATGTTGACCACGGTTTGGGTGTGTTCACAATGTATTGCCACATGTCTGAAATACTTGTGAAAGAAGGAAGTTTCGTTCATGCTGGTGAAGTCATCGGAAAAGTGGGGGCAACCGGAAGGGTCACCGGCCCTCATTTGCACCTTTCCGTTATTATAATGGGCACCAGTGTTGATCCTGAAACTCTTTTAAAGTCCGCCGAAGGAAGCATCCGGGAAGAAACCCCCGGCCAAGCCGCCAACACCGGCGCGAAATGATGGGGAAAGCATGTCCGCAAAAAAGAAAGCCAGTTTTGAAGACCAGTTGAAACGTTTGCAGGCGATCGTGTCAGAACTTGAAAGAACTGACATCGCCCTGGAAAAAAGCGTTGCCCTGTATAAAGAAGGAGTAGAATTGGCCAAATCCTGCCGCGAACAGTTAAAGGCCGCCCGCCAGGAGGTAACCGTGCTTTCTGAAGGCTTTTTTACACCGTTTAAAGAGTTGGAGTCAGAAGATGAGTTTGGAAATAATGAAGACCAGGCTTAAGGCCGACGCCGAACAGGTGGAATTTTTCCTCCAGCACTGCCTGGAACACGTAGATATGCCTGCCCGGCTTAAAGAATCCATGCTTTACAGCCTTATGGCCGGCGGCAAGCGTTTGCGCCCGGTGCTCTGCATTGCCGTGGCCGAGCTTTTCGGAGCGAAACGGGAAGATATTTTACCGTTCGCAGCAGGGCTTGAATTCATTCACACCTACTCGTTGGTGCATGACGATTTGCCCGCCATGGACGATGATGATTTGCGCCGGGGAAAACCCACAAACCACAAGGTATATGGCGAAGCCATGGCCATCCTGACAGGAGACGCTCTGCTCACCGAAGCTTTCGGCCTTATGGCCTCAGCTGCGTCCTCCATTCCGTCCGAACGGGTTTTAAAAGCTCTGGCGCATTCCGCCTTTTCTGTAGGCGCGGCAGGCATGGTTGGCGGCCAGGTGCTCGATCTTTCACATACGGAAGCAAAGGGAGCCTCACAAAAAGGCAACCTTGAAGACCTTATGGAAATTCACGCCCGCAAAACCGGAGCCCTCATCTGCACATCTTGTGTAAGCGGCGCCATACTGGCTGGGGCATCGAAAAAAGAATGTGAAGCCATAGCCGCATGGTCTGCCGCACTGGGCTCGGCCTTCCAGATTGCCGATGACATCCTGGATGAGGTGAGTGACACCAGAACTTTGGGCAAACCGGCAGGTTCCGATGCAGCCCAGGGCAAAACCACCTATCCCGCTCTGCTGGGCATTGAAAAAAGCCGGAACATGGCCCGCGAACGGGCAAATGAAGCCATTGCCGCTCTTGCCTTATTTTCCGGGGAACATAAAGATTTCTTGGTTGACCTTACAAACTATTCAGTAGATAGAAGCTTTTAAGCAGGACCGGTTTTTATGCCTCTAGAACACCCGCATCAACAGGTTCTTCCCAAAATCAAGGACCCTTCGGACATTGCAGCTTTAAGCATGGGCGAGCTTGCCCAGCTTGCGGCGGAAATTCGTGAAGAAATGATCTCTGTGGTCTCCCAAAACGGAGGCCATCTTGCGCCCTCACTGGGGGTGGTTGAACTTACCCTGGCTCTGTTAAGGGTTTTCTACCCTGGCAAAGACAAGCTTATCTGGGATGTAGGGCATCAGTCATACGCCTACAAACTGCTTACCGGACGCCGCGACGACTTTCACACCTTACGCACCCACAAGGGAATTTGCGGCTTCCCCTGCCGGGAGGAAAGCCCTTTCGATCATTTCGGCACAGGACATTCATCCACATCCATTTCAGCCGCTTTGGGAATGGCCATGGCCCGTGACCTCAAGGGAGAGGATCATAACGTGCTGGCCATTATCGGCGATGGGTCAATGACCGCAGGAATTGCCTTTGAAGGTTTGAACCAGGCCGGCGATGCGGGACGCCCTTTGATTGTTGTGCTTAACGACAACGAAATGTCCATCTCCAAAAACGTAGGCGCCCTTTCGCTACTCCTTTCACGCGGCCTTTCTACAAAGCTTGCCCGCCGCACTATGAGCGAAGTAGAAAATTTTCTTTCCTCCATCCCCGGAATCGGCGAAGACATAATTTCAATCCTGCATCGCGGGCAAAGCAGCATCAAAACATTTTTTACCCCCGGCATGCTGTTTGAAGCTCTTGGCTTTGACTATGTAGGCCCTGTGGATGGGCATGATATTGAAAAAATGAGCGAAATTTTTGCAGTCGCCAAATCAATGTCCTCTCCCGTGCTGGTACATGTGCTGACCCAAAAGGGACGGGGGTATACGCCTGCCGAAAACAACCCCACACGCTTTCACGGGGTGGGCAAGTTTGAACTGAAAACCGGTGAAAGTGAAAAAATTTCGGGAACCGGACCAACCTACACCGAATGTTTTGGAAAAACACTTGTGGAGCTCGCGAAAAAAGATAGAAGCATAATCGCAATAACGGCTGCAATGCCCGGCGGCACGGGGCTTGACCAGTTCGCGAAACAGTTCCCGGACCGTTATGTGGATGTGGGCATTTGTGAGCAGCACGCCGTCACCTTTGCCGGGGGCCTCGCAACCCAAGGAATGAAGCCTGTCGTAGCCATCTATTCCACATTCATGCAACGGGCCTACGATCAGATTTTACACGATATCTGCCTTCAAAATCTCCCCGTGCTGCTTTGCCTCGACCGGGCGGGCCTGGTGGGAGAAGACGGGGCAACCCATCACGGGGTCTTCGACCTGAGCTACCTGCGTCACATACCCAACCTCTCCCTCCTCGCCCCGCGCAACGGATCGGAACTTAAAGCCATGCTCACGGAAGCATTCAACCACGGCGGCCCGGTAGCTTTGCGCTACCCCAGAGGCTGCACGGAGGAAGTTGAAGAGCTGAACAACCCCCTGGAATGGGGACGCGGAGAAACAATACAGGAAGGCGGAGATATTGCCGTCATAGCCGTTGGCCGCACCGTCAACTGTGCCATTGAAGCTGCAAAATCGTTTTATGAGGAAACATCCAAGACAGTCACAATCTTTAACTGCCGTTTTGTGAAACCCTTGCCTTATGAACAAATTTCCGAAATAGCGAAATCACATTCAAAATTGCTGATTTTGGAAGAGAATGTTCTGGCTGGAGGATTTTCCGGGGCAGTGCTTGAATTTTTGAATGACCAGCGCCTGGATAAAAAACTGACAATCTCAAGGCTTGGGCTTCCCGATTGCTTTATTGAACACGGCCTGACTTCCCAGCTGCTCTCCGAATTACATTTGGACTCCGATGGAATTCTGGCCGAGCTTGAAAAACTGGCCGCAGAAAAATAAAGAAAGGCGCTGTAAATTGCTTACAGCGCCTTTCTTTATAGCAGTTAACGCCTCAAATGATTGCTTAACGGGAGGCTTTGCCGCCCTACAATCAT
>CAZJFJ010000127.1:0-5807 GCA_964545305.1 uncultured Desulfovibrionaceae bacterium | reverse complement strand
GCCGAGAAAATAAATTTCCCCCCAAACCGGTTTCTGGGCCAGGCAAGCCTGACAAGGCCCGAGGCCAACGCTTCCTTCGGCAAAGGGCAGGCCGCACAGTCTGCAAAACCCGGCCTCCAGCGGAGCCAGCTTCTTCGCGCAGTCAGGGCAAAGCTTTCCCATCAGGCTGTCTCTTTCAACCGGATCGCCGCAGGCGGGGCAGCGGCAGTCAAAGAACGCCGGCAAAGAAAAAATCTTGTGTAAAAGCCCCGCCCTCCCAAAGGGCAAAACCGGGGAAAAAGCCTCTGGCAGCTCAGGCATCCCCGCACGCTCCGCGCACATAGGCTGTTATTTCTTCCTGAATTTCACGGTCTGAAGCCAGGTCATCGGGGCCGTCCAGCCCGCGCAAAAGCAAAGGCTCCGCCAGTTCTATATTGAACGGTTCAAGAAAAGGACGCAGGGAAAGCAAAGAGCCCTGAAAAATTTTTTCACCCTTTTCACGGGCGCAAACAAGCACCACATGCGCCTTGCGCCGGGGCAAATTCTCAAGAAGGAACGAGCCTCGCCTGCGCAAATTCCAGTAAGACTGGCAGCGGTCTATCCACCCCTTGAACAGGGCGGGCAAATGATAAAAATAAATGGGAGCCGTGAAAAACAGCTTTTCCGAACCGAGCAGGGGTTCAAACAGCCTCTCGCAGTCATCCTTCCCGCTAAATATACAAGGCTTGCCCAGTTTTCCGGGCTCTGCACAGGCATGACAGCCTATGCAGAAATCAATCCTGTGTTCACGCAAAAACGCGCTTCTAAAATCGACGCCCATGTCCGCCAGCTCGCCTTCAATTAAAGCACTGGCAAAATCGGTGTTGCCCCCCTTGTGCGGGCTGCACCCGTAAACACAGGCACGGGGCGCATCATCGGGCAGCCTCAAGAAAGGCCATTGGGGGTCGGATCTCAGATCAGGCATAAGGGTTGCTCTTCATCTCCCGCTTGACTGTGGTGGAGGAACCATGCCCCGGATAAAGCACCGTGTCTTCAGGAAGCGTGAAGATTTGCGTGCGGATGGATTCAATCAGCAGGCTGTGCGAAGCTCCGGGAAAATCGGTCCTGCCCACCGAGCCCTTGAAAATCACATCACCCACAAAAGCGGCTCCGGCGTCTTTAAAATAGAATGTAAGGCTGCCGGGGCTGTGCCCGGGGGTGGAGCGCACCTCGCAGACGGTGCCAAGCATTTCATGCCCGCCCGGCTCCATCGGCTCCCAGTCATAGGGCTCAACCATCGGCAGGCCATAAAAGCCGCCCTGCACCAGCTGGGTTTCAGAAATTAGTTTTTCGCCTTCTCCGGCCTGAATTTTCACGCCGCTGGCCTCTGAAAGCCCCGCGTTTCCGTAGGTATGATCCAAATGCAGATGTGTATTCAAAATATGCGTGAGGGTCAGCCCGTTTTTCTCAAGCAGCCTGATAATGGCTTCAGGGTCGCCTCCCGGGTCGATAACAACAGCCTCGGAACCGCTGCTCAGCAAATAACAGTTGGTTTCCAGGGGGCCTAAAGTAAGAATGTCTATTTGCATGCAAATGTCCTCTGCATTCCGGCGATATTAGTTTAAATTAACCTCAACGGTTTCAGCCGTCAACAACTGAAAACCAGGGCTCAGCAGATAATGCCCCCCCCCAGGATAAAGCCTTCCGGGTGGTAAATCACGGCAAGCTGGCCCTTTGCGGGCGGATCCTGCGGTGCTGAGAACTCCATTTCCGCAAATTCCCCGCGCACATCCACCCTGGCCGCAACCAGCGCCTGCCGGTAGCGCACCCTGGCAAACACTTCCTCCGGCCAGAACTCGAAAGGAACAAGCAAGTTCAGCCCCCCGAACCGGCAGCCTCCGCTTTTCAGTTCACTGCCGGGCCCCACAACAAGAACATTGTCTTCCCTGTTCTTGCGGATTACATATAGCGGTTCGGCCCAGGCAATGCCCAGCCCCCGGCGCTGGCCTTCGGTATATTGCCACAGCCCCGCGTGCCGGCCTATTTCCCTGCCGTCGGCAAGGCAAACCGCCCCCGCTCCCGGAAGCCTCACTTCCCTGTTTTTCAAAAAAGCCCGGTAGTCGTCATCCGGCACAAAACAAATTTCCTGGCTTTCCTTAGGCTCGGGCAAAGGCAGGCCCATTTGCGCCGCTTCGGCCCTCAGCTCGGCCTTGCTCCTGTCAAAAAGCGGGAAAACAGCCTTTTGAAGCCGCTCTCCCGGAACCAGCGCCAGAAAATAAGCCTGATCCTTGCTTTTATCCCTGGCCGGGTAAATGGTGGCGAAATCCTGCCCCGAAGGGGCCGTCCACCTGCCTGTTCTGGCGTAGTGCCCTGTGGCTATGCGCCCCGCCCCCAAACGCATGGCCGCATCAAGCAGCAAGCCGAACTTAAGCCTGGGGTTGCATAGCGCGCAAGGGTTGGGCGTGAGGCCCCTGGCGTAAGAAGCAATGAAAGGCTCCACCACCTCGGCCTTGAAATTTTCCCGCAAATCTTCCACATGAAGGGGAACGCCCATAAAGTCGCAGGCTTTTTTCAGGGCCAGAATCCTCTGGTCATAGCCGGGCGAATCTATAAAGCGGGCGTGCAGGCCAAAAACCCCGTACCCCCTTTTCACAAGCTCGTTCGCCGCCATCAGGCTGTCAATCCCCCCGGAGAGGGCAACCGCCACCGATGCGCCCGCAGGAATATTCAAACTGTTTTCCACAGCCCACCTCAAATCAGCATGGCGTCGCCATAAGAAAAAAACCTGTATTTGTTCCTCACCGCCTCCTCATACATGGAAAGCATGTGCTCGCGCCCGGCAAAAGCCGACACCAGCAGCAAAAGAGAGGAGCCCGGCAAATGGAAATTTGTGATCAGCCTGTCCACAATTTTAAACTGATATCCGGGGTAAATAAAAATGTCGGTGCCGCCCCGGAAATCGCGTCCGGATAAAAGTTTTCCCGATGTTCCTTCAAGCGCACGGGCGGAGGTGGTGCCCACCGCCACCACCGGCCTTCCGGCCTGCTTGGCCGCAAACAGGGCGTCCACTGTGACGGAGGGTATTTCCAGCCATTCTGTATGCATTTTGTGCAGCCGGATGTCGGTTTCCCGAATGGGGCTGAAAGTTCCATAACCCACATAAAGCGTCAGCTCGGCCCAGCGGTGCCCGGCTTTTTCAAGCTCTTTCTTCAGTTCCGGGGTAAAATGCAAACCGGCGGTCGGCGCGGCCACGGCTCCCGCCTTGTCGTTTTTCGCGAAAACGGTCTGATAGCGCAGGGCATCCTCTCTGTTTCCGGGCCTGCGTATGTAGGGCGGCAAAGGCATTTCTCCGCAATTTTCCAGCGCCTGCCGCAAATCCCCAGACCAAACCAGCCTGCCGTCCACTTTTCCGAATTCCCCGGCCTCTTCAGGGTAAAAATGAAGGCCTCCGCCAAATTCAAGCTTTCGCCCCGGGCGAAACTGCCGGGCCGGGCGGGCGAGCGCTTCTATTCTGGCGCTTTTCCTGCCTTCTCCTTCGTCCTCAATTTCAAGCAAAGGAAACGGAGTAAGCAGCAGAAGTTCCATTTTCCCTCCGCTGGGCAAAAAACCCTTGATGCGGGCGGGAAGCACACGCACATTATTCGCCACAAGCAAGCTGTTGGCGGGAAGCAGGCCGGGCAAATCCTCAAACATCCGGTGTTCGCAAGGAGCGTCTGCTCCGGCCAGCATCAGCCGCGACTTTCCCCTCAACTCCGGCGGATTTTGAGCGATCAGTTCTTCCGGCAGGTCAAAATCATAGTTTGAAAGCAAAAACTCTGCCGGAACAGCGGCATTGCGGGAGGGAGGGCTAAGGGGCATAGGTCTGTGGCAAATTGGAATAAAATTTGTTAGAGTTGCTGGCCTGAATGTGAAAACATCGGGCACCACCAGTTATTTACACGTTATAACCCAGCCAGGCAAGCATGTCGGACGAAATAAAGGAAATAGACATCAGCGGCCCAGCATTTCTGCTGCGGGAAACCGGCATTTTCAACGCCCTTCCCTTCAGCCGGGTGATGGACCGGCTTTTGCGCATGAAAGCAACCCCTCCCCAGGCTTTGCTCATCGAGGGAGGAAGCCAGGCGGAGCGTCTGGCCTCCGGCATTTTATGGGCTTGCATGCTCAACTGCGAATCAGAAGATGCAGGGCCGTGCCTGTGCTGCTCCACCTGCAAGCGCTTCATGCAAGCCACCCATCGCGACTTTTTTGTGCTGGACGGGCGCGAGGAAAGCATAAAGATCAAAGAAGTGCGCGAGTGGGTCAGGCCGGTTCTGGGCGAGCCTCCCCGCGAAGCCCGAAAAAGGGTGGTGCTGCTTGCCGAGGCTCAGGCTCTGGGAATAGAAGCCGCCAACGCGCTCCTGAAATCGCTGGAAGAACCTTTGCCCCAAAACGCTTTCATCATGACCGCCCCCCAAAGGGAACGCCTACTGCCCACGCTTGTTTCCCGTTCATGGGTGCTCACTCTGCCCTGGCCTGTTCCCGGCAAGAGCCGGGGGCTATGGGAAGAGCGGGCTTTCGCCGCCTCTGCCGCGCCAGAACAAGCTGCTGAGCCTTCGGGCGGACTGGAAAGCCTGTTCGAATGGGAATCCGCGCTGGCCAGGTTTCTTGGCAGCGGGCAAGGCTGGTTCGCCAAAACATCCGCCCGCGGCGCATTAACCCAGAATTTGGCGCTAGGGCTGCTTGCCCGCTGCCAATCGGCGCTGGCCGCCGCATTAATGCAAGGAAAACATGAGGCTTCGGGCAGTCCTGTTTACCGGGCTTTTGCCGCAGGCATCAATACCCAAATCGCCCGCCGCGCATATGAGGCCTTCTCTGTCTGCCAGACCGCGCTCAACTATAACGTGAACCCGGCCCTTGTAATGGACTGGCTAGCCACCCGCCTGTTTGTGTGGATGGAAGAATTACGACGGCAAAAGTAAATTCTGCTCCGCAGCCCTCTTTTCTGCCGTTTTGCCGGAAAGGCCGCCCAAATCCTCCGGACGGCAGCCTTTGAATGAACAACGGTGCATGGGGCTGACCCCAAGCCGCTTTATCGCCTCAAGATGAAATTTGGTGCCATAGCCCTTATGCTGCCCAAACCCAAAGCCGGGATATTTCCTGTCCAGGCGCAGCATCAGCCGGTCCCGCGCGGTTTTGGCCAGAACAGAGGCCGCGGCAATGGCAAGCACCCTGGAGTCTCCCTTTATCACTGTTTGCTGGGGCAAAATATCTCCTTCCCCGAAACTCCATTTTTGCAACGCCTTTGACAAAAAAACATGGGGAATCGCCTGATTGCCGTCAATCAAAATAATTTCCGGCCTCGCCGCTGCTCCGCCTACACCCATTGCCAGCATGGACGCAAACGCCCGGCTCATGGCCTCAAAGGTCGCCCTCAAAATATCGGTGCGGTCAATTTCACCAGGCCACACAAACCCCAAAGACCATGCCAAAGAATTGGCCTTGATCACTTTCTCGAATTGCAGCCGTTCTTTTTCGGAAAGCTGTTTTGAGTCGGTCAAGCCTGAAAACCCGTTGAACGAACCGGAAAAATCCGGCAAGAATACCGCGGCGGCAACCACCGGCCCGGCCAGACAGCCGCGCCCGGCCTCGTCAATGCCCGCCGCCCCCGGCAAATGAACCGGTTGCGAATTATTTTCCTCTTGGCTAAAGCCGAGCGGGTTGTTAAGGTGCTTATGCATCCAGGGTGAATAACATCTGGCAAACGAGCCGTAAACTGTTTTAAAGGAAGCCTTTGGAATTTAAGGGCGAACTTTTCTCTAGAGCAGTTAACGCCTCAAATGATTGCTTAACGGGAGGCAAAGCCTCCCTAC
>CAZJFJ010000126.1:0-5810 GCA_964545305.1 uncultured Desulfovibrionaceae bacterium | reverse complement strand
AATGTCCGGGTGTCGGTTCTAAGCGTGCCCAGGGATTCGCTTACCGGATGCTTCATCATCAGTGAACCGGCAATGGCCAGAAAGATGACAATGGACAAATAGCGCCCGAAGAACATGGCCAGGCCGGTTGTGACATTCCAGAATACAGTATTGTCCGCCAGCCCTTCAAAGCCGGAACCATTGTTGGAAGCAGCGGACGCAAACTCGTAAAGCACCTGCGACAACCCATGCGGCCCGGGATTGGTAATTCCCGCAAGCCCCGCAGGCACGCTCAGGGCAAGAGCGGAAAGGCCCAGAATCAACAGGGGATGAATGATAATGCACAGCGCCGCGAGCTTCATTTCCCTGCTTTCAATTTTTTTGGCCAGATACTCCGGAGTGCGCCCCACCATCAGCCCGCAAATGAACACAGTGAGGATCACATACACAATCATATTAGCCAAGCCCACGCCTTCGCCGCCAAACACAAGGTTAAGCATCATGTTGACCAGTGGAACCATGCCTCCCAGGGGGGTAAGGGTGTCGTGCATGTTATTTACGCTGCCTGTGCTGAAGCAGGTTGTCACAGCGGTGAACAGCGCGGACTGAGCAATGCCGAAGCGAAGCTCCTTGCCCTCCATATTGCCCGCGCCCAAGCTTAAACCGGCAGCTTCAAGCCTGGGGTTGCCCGCCGATTCCGCCCAAAAACAAGCGTATGCTCCCAAGATTAAAAGGATCAGCATCACGGCAAAAATTGGCCTGGCTTCACTGCCGAGCTGAAATATTTTCCCCGGCCCGGATTTCTCCGCCGCTTGCCTTCGCCTGTGAACCATATGCCCGAACATCACCACACAGGCTCCAGGAAAAAGCATCATGGAGAGCATTTCAAGCATATTGGACAGAATATTGGGGTTTTCAAAAGGCGTGGCCGAATTGGCCCCCAAAAAACCGCCGCCGTTGGTTCCCAGATGCTTGATGCTTTCCAGGGCGGCAATGGGGCCCAGGGCAATATCCTGAAATTTTCCTTCAATGGTCTGAACCGTCACGTTGGGCAGCAGACTCTGCGGCGTGCCCTGTGAAACCAGCAGCAGCCCAACCAGCAAGGAAAGCGGCAGCAAGACGCGGGTTATGACGCGAATGATATCCACATAAAAATTGCCCATGCTTTCAGCTTTCCCGGAAAGGCCGCGGGCAAAGGCCATAACAACGGCAAAACCCGTAGCCGCCGAGGCGAACATCAAAAAAATGACTACCCCCATCTGGCTCAGATAGGAAAGGGCGGACTCCCCGGAATAGTGCTGGAGGTTGGTATTTGTAATAAAGCTGATAATGGTGTTGAATGACAGGCTGGTTTCCATCCCCCCAACCCCGTTCGGATTGAGAACCGGCAAAAACTGAATTTTCAAAATCAGGTAAGCAGTAAGCCCCGTTGCCGCATTGGTTGCAAGCAGGGCTGCCGCGTACTGCTTCCAGTTCATTCCCTTTCCGTCCACACCACACAGGCGGCAAATCACTCTGTCCACCCGGTCGCAAACCGGATCGGCAAAGGTGCGCCTGCCTGTTGCAATGTGATACAGGTATTTCCCCGTTGGAAAGATTACGGCAATAAAAACCGCCAAAAACAAAACTATCTGTAGCATGTTCTTTTCCTTGCTTCCCGTTAAAACTTTTCGGGGTTCACCAGCGCGTACACCAGGTATGCGCCCAGCGCCATAATAAAAATCCCAAGAACTGCCATAAATTCTCCTTAATATTCCACTACACCGCTTGCCCCGGCGAACATGCCCGTTCCTTAACGGGAAGCCGGGCGCCAATCATCCAAACTTTTCGCTCAGGAAAACCTTTAGTTTTGCCAACGGCAACACTGAAAAATCCCGCCCCCTCAAGCGCCTCTCAGCGAATACGGGCAAAATTGGCTGCACTCTTTGTCATCAGCCTTTTGCCTTCCTCCCGCAGGGGCAAAAGGCTCGTTATCCAGGAGAACATTACGGGAAAGCACATAAAAATGGTGTTAAAAAAAGATATTTGAAATTAAATTTGTATTAAAATAGCGCCTTTGAAAATTTCCGCCGCGTCAAACAGCGCAGATTAATTTTGAGACGTCCCCTGCGGCGCTTAACAGCGGAAATGAATGACCTTCGGCACAGGATGTGCCTTGCCCCGCGGGCAAAATCACTTTGCTCCTTTGGGCAATTCCGCTGTTTTGCGGGGCGCATGGCGCTGCTAGCGCCTTCCTTCAACACCCCCCACAGCCGCGCCTGTTGCTTGGCTTTTTGGCCGGCCCATTTAAAACCCCGAGAATTCCCCCGTGAAAATGTTTTATTGACTATCACCATGCTCAAAGGTATTTTGCGGCTAAAGTTTCAGGGTAACCTGAAAAATATCCCTTCACCTTACAAAACATCAGATTTCAAGGTTTTTGAACAAATGAAGCTAAACACTCTCCGCTCCGAATATACGGACAGCATGGATTTTTTTGGAAAACTCTCCCCCTGGGAGCTTAAAGCCAAATATGGCACGCCTTTGTATGTTTATAACGAAAAAATCTTGCGCGAACGCTGCCGCGAGCTGAAATCCCTCTCCTCCCACCCCGGGTTCGGGATAAATTACTCAATCAAGGCGAACGCCAATCTGGCCCTTTTGCGCATCATCCGCTCCGAGGGGCTGCTGGTGGACGCAATGTCGCCGGGAGAAGCATATGTGGCCATGCAGGCCGGTTTTTCGGCCAACCAGATATTATATGTGTGCAACAACGTGTCTGGAGAAGAAATGCGCTACCCCCTCAAGCACAATATCCTGGTCAGCGTGGACTCGCTCAACCAGCTTGAGGAACTGGGCCGGGTGAACCGTGGCGGCAAGGCCGTTGTGCGCTTCAACCCCGGCATCGGGGCCGGGCACCACAAAAAGGTAATTACCGCCGGAAGTGAAACCAAATTCGGCATCGGGGCGGGCGACATTTCCGACATGCTGGACATTCTGAAACGCCACAACATGAAGCTTGCAGGCATAAACCAGCACATCGGCTCTCTTTTCCTCGATCCGGAGGGCTACCTGAACGCCGTGGACTTTTTGCTCAACCTCGCCCGCGACTTCCTTGCCGATCTCGAAATCATCGATTTTGGCGGAGGTTTCGGCATCCCCTATCAAAAATACGAACAGCAGCCGAGGCTGGACATTGCAGCCTTAGCCGCGGGTTTTGACGCACGCATTCAGGCCTTCGCCAGTGAAGCCGGATATAAGGGGCAATTCCTGATTGAGCCGGGGCGCTATCTTTCCGCGGAATGCGGCCTGCTGCTGGGTTCCGTTCACAACACCAAAAACAACGGGCCTACCCGGTTTGTGGGCACAGACCTTGGCTTCAATACCCTTATGCGCCCTGTGCTTTACGGCTCTTTCCACGATATAGAGGTATATCGCCAGAATGCCGGCCCGGATAAAAACCTTACGCCCCAAACCCTGGTGGGCAATATTTGCGAATCGGGGGACATCCTCGCAAAAGATCGCGACCTGCCTGAGATGAAAATCGGGGATCTGCTGGCGGCCCTTGATGCCGGAGCTTACGGCTATGTGATGAGCTCGTCCTACAACCAGCGCCTGCGCCCGGCGGAGGTGCTGATTGATGAAGACGGCAACGATTTCCTGATCCGCCGCCGGGAAACCCTGGAAGACCTGCTACATCTTACCCCGATTGACGTTTAAACTTATGGCGGGAAGCGGGTTGGCGGCAAAAGCCGGCGCCAATCCGCTTCCCGCCCGGCCTGATTTCAAGCAGCCAGATTGCCTCCCTCCCCTTTACACCCGCTTTTTAGATGTTACTTTATCTGCTAACCTTTCACGCTTGAAAAACTTTTTAAAGGAGAGAGGCGCGGGAAACTTTACAATCCTTTCTCCTCCCGGATCCGCAAACAAAGCCCGCGTCAAAACATATGCAAAACCAGAATCCCGGAATCGGCGGCTTTTCCTACCGCTCCCTTCTCGCCCTGACCTGGCCCCAGTTCATGATGATGGTGCTGCAAATGTCCATCGGATTTGTGGATGTTTACGTGGCGGGAAGAATTGGAGCCAGCGTGCAGGCGGCCCTGGGCATGGTCATAGAATGTTTTTTCATGCTCCTGATTATTGCGGGCACCACTTCCAGCGGGATTCTGGCCACCGTGGGGCAGTCCGTGGGTGCCGGAAAATTTGACCGGGCGCAGCGGTATGCGGGGCTGGGCATAATGCTCTCGCTCGGAATCTGCCTTTTTTTGATCGCCACTGTCTATTTTTTCCGGCAGCCCATTCTCAGCCTGATGAAAATGCCCGAAGAAATCCAGTACATAGGCCTTTATTTTTTAAGCGTCACCCTGCTTACCCTTCCCGCCCACTACATGCTTCTGGTTTCAGGAGCCATTTTCCGGGCCCACGGCAAAGTGTGGGTTCCGCTTTGCGCCATATTTGTTGCCAGCGTAGTCAATTTTTTTGCAGATTTCGGCCTGGGGCTGGGCTATTTCGGCATGCCCGAGATGGGCTACAAGGGCATTGCCTGGGCCTCCTTTTTTTCGGTGACCACGGCAGCCGCCTTCAATATGACCGTTCTCTTCAAGCTTGGGCTGATTGGGCGCAAATCCCTTATTTCCCGCCGCTGGTTCAGGAAGGGAGCGCCATACTTGATTCGAATCAGCATTCCCACTTTTGCGATGCAGGTTTTCTGGAACCTGGGCTATGTGGTGCTTTTCATGGTTACGGCCACGCTGCCGCACGACAGCATCAACGCCGTGGCCGGGCTGACGGCAGGGCTGAACATCGAGGCCATTTTGTTTATGCCGGGCATGGCTTTCAACATGACCGCCGCCATAGTGGTAGGAAACCTGCTTGGAGCCCGCAAGGCGCATGAAGCCAAAAAAGCGGTCACCCGGCTTTTGAAAATCGGGGCCGCTTCCATGTGCAGCGTGGCCGTGGCCGTTTGGTTCATGGCCCCGGCAATAACCGGAATCATCGCCTCTGACCAGCACGTGGCGGCTCACGCCCTCACCTACCTGCGCTTCAACATACTCTCCACACCGTTTACCATCTTCAGCCTGATTTTAAACGGCTGCATGGTCGGAGCCGGGGCCACACGCTATAACCTGGTTGCCAACACCGGCAGCACATGGCTGATCCGCCTGCCCATAGCCTATCTTTTCGGGCACATCATCTGGCAGAACTCGGCCGGGGTTTTCATGGCCATGCTGATATCACAGATTTTTCTCTCGTCCTCCCTGTTCTATGTGTTCAAACGCAAAGACTGGACACGGTTCAGCATGATCCGCGCATCTCAGCGCCTGCCTGCCCCCACAGGAACCGGGCCTGTGCTGGGCTCGCGCCTCGAACAGGAAAAGACCTTTGCCAATCCGGCCAATTTTGATAACAATTAAGCCACTAAAAATGATGGAGACTTCTATGACTCTTGATTTTTCACCAATCTCCCTGCCTGAAAAACCAGGCGACAACGGGCACAAATACCTTGAGCTGCTTAGCCTCACCCCCTCCCTCGCATCCGATTATTCACTTTCAAACATTTGGGGATGGGCCGAACATTATGGCCTGGAATGGGCTTTCTGCAATAAAAACCTGGCCTGGATACGCCAGACGAAACCCACTGTGCGCTACTGGGCCCCGGTGGGAAGCTGGGACGAAACGCCCTGGCACGAGTGCTGCCTGGAACCGGGAACGGAAATAACCCGGGTTCCGGAGGAACTGGCCAGAATCTGGCAAAAAGCCCGCCCCAATCAGATTGACCTGAAAGAGGATCGGGGCGCCTGGGATTATGTGTATCTGGTTGAAGAGCTGGCCGAATTGAAAGGCCCGCGTTT
>CAZJFJ010000125.1:0-5959 GCA_964545305.1 uncultured Desulfovibrionaceae bacterium | reverse complement strand
CACCTTCCTGGAAATGGAAGAAAAGTTGCGCGGCTAACTCCGCGTTTCCACAGTTTTTTGCCGCCGCCAAAAATATTAAGGAAAATCTATGGGTGGTTCATGGAAAGTTGCCTATGCGGACTTTGTGACCGCATTGATGGCCTTTTTCCTTCTGATGTGGATTGTCAATATGGCCTCAGATGAAACCAAGGCCGTGCTCTCCGAATTTTTTACCCCCGAATACTGGAGCGGAACCTCCGGCGGCGCACAGGGCCGCAAAAGCGGCAATATTGTGGGGAATACCGGCCAGGCCCGCGATGCGGAGAATCTGATCCCTTCCGACCGCACCTATCTGGCCATTGCCCAAAAACTGAAAGAAACTTTGAGCGCAAAGCACATTCCCCCGGAGGCCCGGGGCGTGACCTCTGAAAAAGACGGCATTCTTCTCAATGTGAACGCAGATGCCCTGTTTCAGCCTGATTCCGCCGATTTGCTGCCCCAGGGCGAGCTTGTGCTGGATGATGTGGCGGATCTGCTTGAGGAATATAACCTCTTTCTGGTAGTGCGCGGCCATGCGGACTATCAAGAGAAAGGAACCGCCCGTTATCCCGGCAAATGGGAATTGTCCACGGCCAGAGCCACTGCTTGCGTGCGTTATCTTGTAGACTATGCAAAGGTGAAACCTTCGCTTTTGCGGGCTGTGGGGTATGGAGATACACGTCCTCTGGTGCCTGGAAGCACGCCGGATGAAGCAGCCAAAAACCGCCGTGTGGAATTCTTCTTTCACCGGCCCGAGGCAATGGGCGGCGAAGTCGGATATTAACCTTGTTTAAAGTGGGAAGGGATTATGGCTGGCGGAGGTTCATGGAAAGTTGCCTATGCGGACTTTGTGACCGCATTGATGGCTTTTTTTCTCCTGATGTGGATTTTGAATATGGCGCCTGAGGAGAGCAAGGTCATCATTTCCGAATACTTCACGCCTGAATACTGGCAGTATAAAGCCAGCGGCCCCTCCACAAAACTGGGAGGAAGCCCTATGGAAAGCCTGGGCCTGAATGTTAAAGATTCAGAGCTTCAAATTACCGAGGCCCAGCAAACCCAATTCGTTTTGAACAAGGAAATCAAACAGTTGCTCATGGCCGATGCCATCCCCCAAAATCAAAGCGGGGTTACTTCCGATGATCTGGGCACTCTGATGTACGTTAGCTCAGACGCCATGTTCGAGCCGAACTCTTCAGAGCTGAACGAGCGGGGCAAAAAGCTGCTGGATGGAATTATCTCCATCATCCGCAAGCACAATGTGTTCCTTGTGGTGCGGGGGCATGCCGATCCCACTGAAACAGGGGCTCCCAAATACCCCTCCAATTGGGAGCTTTCCGCCGAGCGCGCCACGGCCTGTGTGGAATATTTGATTAATAACGGCAAAGTAACGCCACAAAAACTCAGGGTTGTGGCCTATGGCGACACCCGCCCTCTGGTAAGAAATGACAACCCGGAAGACCGCGCCCTTAACCGCCGTGTGGAATTCAACTTTTTCCGGCCCGAAGTGCTTGCCAAGAGCAACGAGTTCTAAATAGTGTGGTCACGAGATTGTCCTGGCTTTGATTTTGTGGGGTAGCTCAGCTTGTTTTTAACTGCAAGCGAGGAGCCATGACACAACAAGCACATAGACAACATGACATTTCTGATGATGTTTGGCCGCGAAATTCCTGAAGGCGGGGTGGACTTCGCTGGCAGCGCCTATTCCAAGTGCTGATTGTCCTGGAGCCTGTTAACGCCTCAAATGATTGCTTAACGGTAGGCAAAGCCTCCCTACAATCATTTGGCGGCAAGGATTTGTCTTCAAATCCTTGCCGGGCTTTTCACACTTGAAAAGCCCTAGAATAAAATTTACTTATTTCGGGTAAAAGGACTTTTGTAAAAAAATTCTCCAGACCTTTTTTTGCCCTCTGGTCTATCTTCCATCAGTATTGCCCCACATGATTTAAACCGATTTCCTTTCTCCGGCCGGTTGTAAAACGGGCTCTTCTGGGTTTGCTCTTACTTGTTAATCATAATATGTTGATTTAATACACATATTTGTGTATGTATTTTTCCATTGTCAGATTGGCGGCATGATTTGTGTGTACAAGGGGATAGGTTCTGACTAGTTCGGGGCTGATGGAGAAAGCAAATTTCACAGTCCAGCGGAAGGCGTAATCAATATATTTATTAACAATCATTAGCTTTTTTATTTCTAGAGCAGTTCACGCCTCAAATGATTGCTTAACGGTCGGCAAATCCGCCCTAAAAATCTTTGGCTTTTTTGGGGGGGGTGGTGCTCCCAAAAACCATTCCAAATTTGCGTGTAAAATGATACAAGCACTTCAATATGCTATTTAATATGGAAACCACTCATGGAAACTGTTTTGCAAAAATTCAGTAGACTTTTGTGGCTGCTGTCAATTCCTCTGCTTGTTTTGCCTTTTATCGAGCCGACCTATCTGACCAAAGTGCTGCCGGTTTTATTTTGCATGCTGGGCGTCGAAATCCTATGTGCCATCTATTCCTGGTGTCTCGTGCGGGAAAACTGGCCCTGCTTTATTGCTGCTACATGGCTTTTTGTGTGCGTTTTGGCTGCTTTTATGGAAAATTCCTCTCTTTGGAAGTCCTTTTCAAAAAAATATTTCTTTTACTTTCTGTGGCTCATGCTGCTTGGCTACACTGGATTAAGGGCGGGGATGCATTTTTCCTTTTTTCCTTCAAAGCTGAACGCTGTGTTTGAAAGGGCGGCAAAGCTATGCTCTCTGGAAAGAATCTGCCCGCGCAATTACGTCGGCTTTACCCGGCTGGTCTGCCTGGCCTCAAGCCTTGCAGTGCTTTCAATCTACCTTTATTACGGCTGTTTTCCGGCGTTTACCGACAATCCTCCTTTTTACAGGTATCTATATTTTAATGGCCCATATACAAGTTCTTTGGTGCGCTTTGCCTTCAGGGCTTTTTCCGCGATCTCCGTGGTTTCCCTGCTTTTCCTGGTAGTGTTTTTGAAAAAGAGAGAAGGCGGGCACAATCTGCTGCTGTCGTGCCCCATCGCACTTTTAGCACTGTTTTGTTCCTTTGCAAGCGGCTCCAGGGGAGATATTTCCCTGATTGTGCTGTTTATATTTATCATGATTATCTTTTCCATGTCCGGACGGAAACGGGTTTTCGCTTCTCTGGCTCTTCTTCTTGTTTTTTCGGTTTTTTTCGGTTTTTTCAGTTATTACCGCGTAAAATACTCATTGAACCTATTAGGGTTTTTCCCTGAAGCTTTTGATGCCTCAATTTTGCTTGCCGCCTTTCATAAAGAAGAAATCCCGTGGGCCATGGGGAAAACTTATTTGGCCGCATTTTTATCCTTCATACCAAGTTCGGTTTTCCCGTTCAGGGAAACATACGGCTTCGGACGTTATTCCCTGGATATTCTTTTTTCGGGCAATGCTGCTCCTACATATGGCGGCCTGCGCCCTTCATTTGTAGGTGAGGCGTATCTCAATTTCGGGATCCCCGGCATTTTTTTCATAGGCTATATTCTTGGTGCCGTTTTGGGGCTTTGGCAAAAGGGTACAGAATCTTTGCGCAACTGCTCTGGAGCAATGGTTTTTTTATTCCTGTTCTCCTTGTTAACGGTGATGGTGTCCGATTTTTACGGTATTTTCCATGCCTTTTTCCTGATTGTGCTGATGGCATGGGCAACGCGGTGGATTATGAAAAGGGCCGGGCATGAAGCTTAATTCCGATTCCAGGGAAATAGCCTGGGGCCTGACGGTTTCCGCAAGCGCAAAAATTTTTGCGGTTATGTGCAGCTATGCCCTTAATTTTGCTCTGGCCCAGATGCTTGGCAGCGCTCAGCTCGGCATTTTTTCCCTGGCGTTTACGGTGATCATTTCCACCACTTTTGTTGCAAGACTTGGGCTGGATTACGTGATGCTGCGCCACGCAGCTTTATTCTGGACTGCCAATAAAAAAGAGAAGCTTGCAGCATGGTACGGGAAGTCAATGCATGTGGTGGCAGTCAGTTCTTTTCTGGCAATGCTATGCATGGCTCTTCTAGCCAGGCCCCTTGCCTCGGAAGTTTTCGGCGAGCAGGAAGTTTTTCTTCCTATTGTAATCATGGCTCTTGCTATGATTCCACAAACGCTTTTGTTCATACAGGCTGAAACCCTGAAGGGGGCGGGCTTTATCAGAGCATCGCAAGTGCTTCAGGGGGATGGGGGGGGAGTTGCCGTTTATGGCGCGGCCTTGTGCCTTTGCGTGCCCCTGGCCTACTTCTGGGGGGTTGTCGGCGCCTGTTTGGGGTTTATGGCAGCCAGCTGGCTGGCTTTTTTTATGGGCATCAGGCTGACTCCGGCCGCTTTCAGAAGGAAGGGAGAGGAAAAGGGGCCGACTGGCTTGAACCTGATTCAGCTTGGCCTTCCCCTGTTTTTTGCCTCCATCATGTCGCTGATTGTGGCAAAAGCCTCAATAGTAATGCTTGGCATATGGGAAACGGCGTCTGCCGTGGGAATATTCGCCATTTCCTATAAAATGGCCCTGCTTGGCTCGAATATACAGACAGCCTGCTGCACCATAATGGGGCCGCGCATAGCGTCCATCCATTCTACCGGAAACAGTAAAGAACTGGCAAGTTATTACCGGCGCGGCAGTCTGTTTTCCTGGATAATTTCCTTTTGCGTGCTGGGGCTGCTTATTGTGGCTTCTCCCTTGGTTATGGGATTCTTGGGCCCGGATTTCATTGAGGGCATAAATATTCTGCGCCTGCTGGCTTTGGGCGAGCTGATAATGCTTTTCTTCGGGCCTGTGAGCATTGCCTTGATTGTTACGGGGCACAGCCTGCAGCATTGCAAGGCTGTAATTATCGCGGCCCTGGTGATGCTTGTTGCCGGAGGGGTGTTGATTCCCGCTTATGGAATAATGGGAGCGGTGGCTGCCGCAGCGGCAGGTTCTATTTCACAATCGTTCGTTCAGGCGCTGTATATTAAGAAGTATCTGGGGTTTTTCCCCTGCATTTTTCGCTTCCGTGTCCTCTAGAGCCGATTAACTTTAAGACGCCGCGCTCGGCGTTGCCGGCGGAAGTAAATTCCGCCTACGCCTCGTGCGCGGACAGCCCTTCTTGGGTCGGGCTGTCCTTGAGCCTTTCACACTTGAAATGCTCTAGTAATCCAAGCGCTTCAGAAAAGACCATGTCGGGTGAAATTTCCGTCATACAAAAATTGTTGCCGCACTTTACGTATGTTTTTCCATCATAGCAGGGCCGGCACAGTAAGGGGCGGGATGCGTGCAGAACTTTTATTTTATGTGAGGGCACTATTTTCTCAGCTGCAAGGGTTGGCCCGAACAAGGCAATCATAGGGCCTCCCGCCAGAGCCATCAAATGCATGGGGCCGCTGTCATGGGTAATCAGCAGGCGTGTTCCTCGCAATATTGTCAACAGTTCTGCAATGGTTGTCTTGTTGATGAAAGAGATTACCGGCAATTCTGAAAAATGTTTTTCCAGGTCGGCGTCTTCTCCATCTCCAATTATGCCCACGCTCAGATTGCTGGCCAAGGACAGCCGGGCGAACTCAACGTAGTGCTCAACCGGCCATCTTCGCGTTACATCGTTTTTAAGGGGATTGAAGCTTCCCCCCGGAGCGAGAAGAATGTCGGGTATCTGTGCCCCCACTGCGGTCGGCAGATGCAGATCTGGAAACAAATTTTCTGCATTTGAACAGGTATTTTCGCCCAAAGCAAGCCTTAGATATTCACTTCCATGATATCGTCCCGGGATGAGACTCTTTTTCGGGTGAAAACTGCGAACGGCCTTGCACCATGTGCCGAGCCGCAGAACATTATAGCGCCAGTCCCGATAGGGGATAAGGCAAAGGTCAAATTTTCTGCCCCATAGTTCCCGGCACACCGATAATACATAGCTGGTCCTGCTTCATGAGACAGGTTTGCGGCAAAAATAAGATGGAAAGGT
>CAZJFJ010000124.1:0-6059 GCA_964545305.1 uncultured Desulfovibrionaceae bacterium | reverse complement strand
CTACCGGCATGAAGATGGGGAAATCAGGCTCTTCCGCATGAATAAGAATGCGGAGCGCTTCAACCATTCCGCAGCGGAACTGATGATGCCCAGTGTTCCCGTCGATCTGCATATGGAAGCTGTAATGCGCCTGATTGATGTTGAAAGAGACTGGTGCCCCAACGAACCGGAATCGGCTCTTTACATCCGCCCCTTCATGTTCGGCACTCAGGATTCTCTGGGGGTGAAAATCAGCAACAAATACATCTTCTGCATAATACTTTCGCCATGCGGCCCATATTACGCTGGCGGATTTTCAAAAGCCATTAAGCTTTTGGTAACCAGCAAATTCCACCGCGCGGTTTCCGGCGGCACAGGAACGGCGAAATGCGGAGGCAACTATGCCGCATCGCTCAAGCCTGCGGATTATGCCCATAAAATGGGCGCGGAGCAGGTGCTTTACCTTGATGCCAGCAATCAGTATATTGAAGAAGTAGGCACGATGAACCATTATCATGTGATGAAGGACGGCACTTTTGTCATTCCGGAATTCAATGATTCGATTTTAAGGTCTGTAACCTCCCAGTCCGTCCTTGAGCTTGCTGAAAAAGGTAAAATAAAAACCCGCACAGAACACATCCGCATCGACAAGTTCATTGAAGGGATAAAAAACGGTGAAATTATAGAAGCCGGGGGTTTTGGAACAGCCGCTGTAATTTCTCCCGTCGGTTCATACCTCTTTGACGATGGCAGTGAAATTACCGTCGGAAACGGAAAAGTGGGAGAACACAGCAAATCGTTATACTCTCTTTACAGCGCCATACAGCTTGGCAAACTCCCTGCCCCGGACGGATGGCTGCAAACCGTACCCAGATATTAAGACAAACTGATGGCCTGCGCTTCCAGCAGGCCATTTTCACATTGTAAGGAAATAACCTTTGTGCCTTTAGCAAGTGTGCTGATGCCTACATATAATGGCGAAAAGTATATAACCGATGCCATTAACTCCATCATACAACAATCCTTTCAAGATTTTGAACTTATTATTGTTGATGATGGCTCAGATGACGGCACTCCCGCCATTATAAACCAGTTCCTCAAGAAAAACGGCGACAAAATACGGCTGGCCGTACATTCCCGGAATCAGGGCATTTCCTCCGCCACAAATACCGCTCTGGCAAATGCGCGAGGCAAGTATATTTTCCCAATGGACCATGATGATATCGCATTACCCAAACGGCTGGAGGCCTCTATCCGTTTTTTGGAAAGCAGCCCTCACCTGTCGGGATGCGGTGCTCTTCATGTCAAAATGAGCAAATACGATTTTATTAACAGGCTTAAAATAAAACAGGCAGAACTGTCCGCCAGGCTGGTGAGGCCTGAAACAGTTGCGGCTTCCTCTCTTTTTGGAGGGAAACTGTTCAACCCTACAGTTTGCTTTAAAAAAGACGCTTTGAATCTTGTATCCGAATATTTTAAACCGGATTTGCTGGTTGGCGCAGACAATGAATTCTATGCGCGCCTTCAAAGGGCGGGGGCCAGGTTTTCAATTATTCCGCTTGTCCTGACTTTATATAGAAGGCACGGAGAAAACACATCACTCCTGCACCCTGAAGGCGCAACTGAAATGCGAAAAAACATTTCCAAGCAGGCAGTGTTGCGCTTGGTTCCGGGTGCCAATGAGAAAGAGATAGAACTTCATACAAAACTCGCAATACGGGACAAGAGCATTGGCCCCAAGGTTCTGCCGCTTTTAGATGCATGGTTTGCAAAACTGCTGAGCACTACAACCTGCGAAGCCGAGAAACAGGGCCTGCTTGAGGTTTTATCCGAGAACTGGGTTCAGGCTTGCGCACTGGCGGCTTGCACAAACTTTTCAGCCGGATGGAAATCATACTACAAACAGGACGAACTGAAACAAACTCTGCCCTCTAGGCTATCTTTTCTATATTCTTACCAAAAGCGCAAAATACGGCATATTTTAAGAAACAAATAGGCCACAAAAAAGGAAGCGTGTTCACCCTCAACACAACTTCCTTTTCTGCTCCCCTGAATCCGCAGATCTGGAGAACTGTTTTGGAGGACTGACTGATTAAAACTGTTAAACGCCTTAAACTGCTATAATCAGCAACAAGGCCGCATTCGTCCGGCCTTGTTCACAAACTAAAAACTGTACCCGTATGAAACGCCCCAAGTGTCATAGCCGGGGTCGGTATTGGTAATGCCCCAGGTGGAGTGGTGTGTGTACGCGCCTTCAACTCTATGCTGCAGGCTGTCTCCGAAATTTACTCCCAAAGCTCCGCGGCTCATTATTAGAACGCGGCTGCCAAGATCCCTGTTGTCAAGTTTGTCATCAGACAAAAAGGTGGGGCCTATGGCGCCACTAAGATAAGGGCGAAATCCCGCCGAGGTGAACATCCTGAACCGCAACCCCAAAGGAACGGTGGCGCCCCAGATGGTATTGCCATGGTCAGGCGCCCAGGCGTGGCCTGAAAGACCCAGCGAGGGAGTAAGGTCAAAAAGCTCATTCTCATAAAGAGGATCAAACTGCTGCCTCACCCCAACTTGATATGCCATGGAGTCTTTATCCCCGGCGGAAACATTGCCCTCAAGCACCACTTCGCTTGCGTGCGCCAAGGCGGAAGAGACAAAGAGCAGACAAACAACTATACATATCAGAATAATAAATCTTTTCATTCCCAAAAAACCTTTCCCCCTCAAAATCCATGTTCAGCAAGCCGTTGCAGCCTAAATGGCGAAAGCTACTTCGAGTTGTTACAGTACTACTTCATTTTCTAAATGTTGTCTAGACTTTTTTTAGAATTTCAGATCGTGAAAAATAAAAAAGCGGCCCTCATCCTTTTTAGAATAAGGGCCGCAACTCAAAACAGATTGAAATTATTGTTTTTTTAAGACGTATGTTTTTTAAGAAGCTGTGTTCGTATAATTTTATTTTTTAATTTTTCCCAGCTCAAAGCAAGACCAAAGCAGATGCATGCAACCAGAATGATTGTAGCCCCGCTAGCCAGATCAAACATGCTGGCCACAAAAAGCCCGGCCATGCAAAAAAAAGAACTGCAGAAAACCGCCAGAAGCATTGTGCCGGCAAAAGTTTTCGCTTTGCGCAGAGCCATGGCCTGCGGCAAAGTGAACAGAGCCATCACCAGAAGCAGGCCCACCACCCGAATCAACATAACCACGCACATTGCCGCCATTACAACCAGGAGATGATGCAGAAAAACAACTGGAAGCCCCCGGCTTGCAGCAAATTCCCGGTCAAAGGTGAACGCGAGGAAGGCCTGAAAAGCCGCCACAACCACAACTGCCAAAAGCAGGTCCAGAGACAGCATGAGCCAGAGATCGCTTGTTGACACCGCCAGGATATTGCCGAACAGATATGTGCCCAAATCCGCCCGGTATCCTGGCGTGAGATCAATCAGGATAATGCCCACAGCCATGCCCACCGCCCACAGTGTCCCGATAAACGTTTCCGAACCCATTTTACTTTTCATGGCCAATGTGGACATTAAAAGCGCGGCGGTAATGGAAAACGCCAGGGTCACAGGCAGCACGGGCAAGCTAAGAAACAAGGCCAGGCCCACCCCGCCATAGGCGGCATGAGCTACCCCTCCGGCAAGAAAAAGCATCCGGTTTGCGGCAACCAGGGTGCCGATCACCCCGCACGCCACCGAAGCAAGCAGCCCTGCCAAAAGAGCATGCTGCATGAACGGCATGCCCGCTATAGCACGTAATTCAGCGAGAGTTACTTCCATCAGAAACGCCCTCCTGAATGTTTGGCATCCTCGGAATGCGGCAGATGCCTGATAAAATTCTCAAGCGGGCAGGATTCAGAGTGGCGGCCGTATAATATTTCCAGCATCTCCTGGCTGGGCAGATTGCCGGGGTTGCTGGTTATATTCCGGTTCACTGTGGCTGTTACGGTCAAAGGTCCGGCCGTTATGGACAAATCATGGCTTACCATGATTATTGTCATTCTGTTGCACCCGTTTTTTACATCGGGGCTGCAAAGCCCGGACAAAAATTCATAAAAACAGAATTTGCCTTGCGGATCAATACTTGCGGTGGGTTCATCCAGAAGCAGGATTTCCGGTTGCGAGGCAAGGGCCCTGGCAATCAGCACCCTCTGCTTCTGCCCTCCGGACAGCTCACAAACCTGTTTTTTCTCACTGTCGGACAGGCCTACCATATTCAACGCTTCACGAGCGCGTTCGGCGCATTCCCCTTTTCGGTTCCAGTGCTTTCCAAACCCCAGCGGCAAAGTTCTCCGGTTGATCTGTCCGGTCAGCACCGCGTCAAACACTGAAATGGGAATGCCGAATGACGCAGTGGAAAACTGGGGGACATATCCGATCTTATGCCGGACAGTGACGGGGTCTTCCCCAAAAACGAGAACCCTGCCCTGCTGCGGGCGAAGAAGGCCCAGCATCAGCTTGATCAGCGTGGTCTTTCCTCCGCCGTTTGGGCCGAACAGCCCCACAAAATCGCCCACCGCAACCTTCAGGCTGGCATTTTCCAGTACCGGCTCACTGTCATAGGAGAAAGCGACATTATCAACATCAACGGCATAAACCATGCCTATTCTCCTTTTTCAGACCGGGAAACGGTTTTCCCGCTAATCGCAGCCGCAGTTTCTTCAATCGATTTAAAACAATCGTAACTCGCGGGATCAAGTGTAACCACCCTGCCTTCCGGCAAATGAGCGGCGACAGTAGCAGCGATGGCAGGATTGAACTCCTTTTGCACAAAAATAACGGAGATTCCCTTATTTCTGGCATCATCAATAATCATGGCAAGATATGCGGGCGTCGGCTCCTTTCCCTCCTGCTCCACCGCCAGTTGGGTCAGGCCAAATTCTTTGGCGAAGTACGCCCAGGAGGGGTGAAATACCAGGAACGTTTTTTTAGATTCGGGAAGATCCTTCAGCAGAGCCCGAACCCGTATGCCAAGCTCATCCGCCCTTTCATTAAAAACCGCAAGTTTTTTTTCAAAATATGCGGCTTGCTGAGGCAACTGCCTGGAAAATTCCTTGCAAACCTCCCCCGCAATCAGCTTCAAAAAATACGGAGACATCCATACATGGGAATCATGCCCATCGTAGGCCATTTCCAGGGCCGCATGCTCATGTTCCTCATCAGCATGCTCATGCCCGGGCTCATTTTTATGGAAATGCTCATGAGTATCGGCCAGAAGCATATTTGTCCCTTTCAACGCGCTCATCAAATTTACCAGGGACACCCGGCTGTTGAGCGCCACGAACCGCTCAATCCACACCTGCTCCAAAGGAGTATCCAGACTGAAATATACGTCCGCCTGATTTAAAAGCTTGAGTTGCGAAGGCTTGGGCTCAAAAGTGTGAGAGTCGAACCCCGGCGGAACGACAGAAATACTATCCACATATTCTCCTCCGATCCTGTCCACTACGAACTGGATTGGAGCAAGTCTGGTTGCGGCCTTGATTATGGGAGTGCCCTTAGGATAATCGTTCCTGAAGCCGGCTGGTTCATCAGAGGCGGAAACCGCCGCATAAGGAAAAAAAAGTAAGGATACAAGCAGAAAAGCCAAAAAACGGATTTGTGAAAGCATGAACTTACACCTCTTTTATTGCCACTTCTTTTATGCTATCCTTTTTTTTTATCTTTAACAAATGGCTTTTCGATGCTTATTGAAAAAAAAAATACAACCCGCAAAGCAACCAGAGAAATCCGTATAGGCAAAGTGCGCATAGGGGGCAACAACCCCGTTGTAGTGCAAAGCATGACCAATACCGATACCAGGGACACTGCTTCCACCCTCAAGCAAATAGAGCGGCTGGCCAAAGCCGGATGCGAGATAGTGCGCCTTGCCGTATTAAATGAAGATGCCGCAAAAGCCCTTTATGAAATAAGCGGAAGTTCACCTCTGCCCATAGTGGCCGACATCCATTTTGATTCGCGCCTCGCCGTTCTTGCGCTTGAACATGGAGCCGACGCCCTGCGCATCAACCCAGGCAACATTGGAAGCGCCGCAAAAGTCAGGGAAGTGGTGGCCGCTGCGAAGGCAAAAGGCGCCCCTATCAGGAT
>CAZJFJ010000123.1:0-6142 GCA_964545305.1 uncultured Desulfovibrionaceae bacterium | reverse complement strand
TCTGCACCTGCAGTTGAAGCGCAACAAGAACTATACAGCTGAATATGTTTCGGCTTTCTGCTGGAGGCAAATTTGAACCAATCCACGAAAAACTTTATCATTCTGGCTGGCGTCAGCATCCTTATGGTGGTGCTGTTCTCCATGGCCAGCCAGCAAACCGGCCCCAAGAACCAGTGGAGCTATAGCGACTTTATCTCCCACGTTGAAAGCGGCAGCGTAATGTCCGTAAAAATCAAAGGGCAAAAAATTGAAGGCATTACAACCAATAATGCCAATTTTTTAACTTATTCCCCAAGTCAGGATGAAAAACTGGTCACTCTGCTTATTGATAAAGGGGTAAGCGTGAACGTGGAGCCTCCGGAAGAAGCCTCCTGGCTCGGCTCATTCATGCTTTCCTGGCTGCCCGTTATCGTGCTGGTCGCGGTCTGGCTTTTCTTCATGCGCCAGATGCAGGGCGGTGGAGGAAAGGCCATGTCCTTCGGACGCTCGCGCGCCCGCATGATCACCCAGGAACAGGGACGCGTTACATTTGACGACGTAGCGGGCGTGGATGAAGCAAAGGAAGAGCTTCAGGAAGTAGTGGATTTTCTGTCCAACCCCAAAAAATTTACCCGCCTTGGCGGGCGCATTCCCAAGGGGGTACTCCTTGTGGGTCCTCCCGGAACGGGTAAAACACTGCTTGCCAGAGCAGTTGCCGGGGAAGCGGGGGTTCCCTTCTTCTCGATATCCGGGTCGGATTTTGTGGAAATGTTTGTAGGGGTTGGCGCTTCGCGAGTGCGCGACCTGTTTGTGCAGGGCAAAAAAAACGCACCCTGTCTTATTTTCATAGATGAAATTGATGCCGTTGGCCGCCAGCGGGGCGCAGGCCTTGGCGGAGGGCATGACGAACGGGAACAGACCCTGAACCAGTTGCTGGTTGAAATGGACGGCTTTGAATCCAATGAAGGAGTTATCCTGATTGCAGCCACCAACCGTCCGGACGTGCTCGACCCGGCCCTGCTACGGCCGGGACGATTTGACCGTCAGGTTGTTGTGCCTACGCCGGACTTCAAGGGACGCGAACGCATTCTCCAGGTTCACTCCAACCGGACTCCGCTTGGTAAAGACGTGAATCTTGAAATACTCGCCAAGGGCACTCCCGGATTTTCCGGAGCGGACCTTGAAAACCTGGTTAACGAGGCCGCCCTTCAGGCGGCCAAGCTGGGCAAAGACAGGCTGAGCATGGCCGATTTTGAATTCGCCAAAGACAAAGTGCTGATGGGCCGTGAACGCAGAAGCCTGATCCTGTCCGATGAAGAACGCAAAACAACCGCCTATCATGAAGCAGGGCACTCCCTGGTTGCCAAACTGATAAAAGGCACCGACCCCGTCCACAAGGTATCCATAATTCCGCGCGGCCGGGCTTTGGGCGTTACCATGCAACTGCCGGAAGGCGACCGCCACGGCTACTCCAGGCGCTACCTTGAAGGGAACCTGTCTATTCTTTTGGCGGGGCGCGCCGCGGAAATGATTATTTTTGACGAAATCACCACAGGTGCAGGAAACGATATTGAACGCGCCACAAAGATGGCCCGAAAAATGATTTGCGAATGGGGCATGAGCGATGTGATAGGCACAATTGCGGTTGGCGACAAAAATGATGAAGTCTTTCTCGGCCGCGACATGATGCATAGCCGCAACTACAGCGAGGAAACTGCCCGCCTTGTCGATGCTGAAGTAAAGGCCATGATTGAAAACGCTCTCAAGAGAACTCTTGATATTTTGAACAAGCATGTAGACCTACTGCATAAAGTATCCGAAGCGCTGCTTGACAAAGAAACCATCAGCGGCGAGGACATTGATAACATCATGAATGATATGGGAGTGCCCCCGCTTACTCCCACTCCCAAAATGGATGCAGCTCACAACCCTGCAGCCGGAAAACTGCCCACGGAGATAGCGTCCAACGGTTCTGGCGAACAGCCTTCTGAGAATGAGCCTGGAAAGACCGGGGCCAGTGAAAACGATGAGGACAACTTCACCCTGGAAGACAAGTAAAAAACGGACTCCACTTGATGGACAAATATAAATGGCGTGTTGCGGGGGGCAGATATTTGCCTGCCCCCCTCGTCTTTGCAATCATCAACCTCACCCCTGATTCATTTTATGACGGCGGCGCCTACAAGAATCTGGAGCAAATCATGCTCTGCTGCCGGGTCGTGGCTGAACAAGGCGCGCACGGGCTGGACCTGGGGGCGGAATCGACCCGTCCAGGCTCAAGCGCCCCGTCTCCTTCAGAGGAATGGAAACGCCTGGAGCAAGCCTTGGAAGGCTCCTTTGGCCTGAAAAAAGATTATCCGGAGCTCGCGGTCTCGGTGGACACCTACAATAGCGAAACGGCGAGCAAGGCGCTGGAAAAAGGAGCCGATATCATCAATGACGTTTCGGCGTTCAGCTTTGATGCAAGGTTGAAAGAAGTGCTTCTTGAGCACAGGCCGGGCTATGTGCTGATGCATAGCAAAGGCCGCCCGGAAACAATGCAGGACGCCCCCCGGTATGCCAATGTGGTTTCCGAGATAAAAACTTTTTTTGCGGCCAAAATGGATGAACTGCTGGCCGGGGGCTTCCCTGAAGAAAACATCATCCTCGACCCGGGAATTGGCTTTGGCAAAAATCTTGCGCACAATCTCGCCATCCTGAGCAACCTGGAAGAATTTTACAGTTTAGGCCGCCCCCTGTACATCGGCCTTTCAAACAAATCAGTTTTTGGCGACCTGCTCGGCCTGAAAGTGGATGAAAGGGAATGCGCAACCCAGGCAGCCACGGCAATTTTGGCAAAGCGTAAAATTTATGCCCATCGGGTGCATAATGCGCGTGATACACTGAATACATTAAAAATTGTGGAATCCATGTGCCCGCCTGACGCATAGCGGACGCAAATTTATAAATGCCAGGCTGCCGCCTGAAACACCGGACGGGAAACGGGAATGAGTTTTTTTGAAACCAGCTGGCGTGATGTCATTGATTTTGCACTGGTAACCCTCCTGTTCTATCAAATTATTGTACGAATCAAGGGCACCAGGGCTTTACCCGCCATTTACGGCCTGCTGCTCCTGATTTTGGTATATTTTTTCTCCCGTGAGCTGGGCTTCTACACCCTGCAGTGGCTTCTGGAAAACTTCCTGGGTTCGCTGTTCATCATCATAATAGTGCTTTTTCAGCGGGACATACGGGAAATTCTCACAGAAATGGGCCTTAACAGGCTTAAGCTGCCTTTTTTAAAAAAGAAATCCGTCCCCAATGAAGAAATTATAAATGAAATGCTCGCGGCTGTACGCCAGATGTCTCATCAAAAAATAGGCGCCCTGATTGTTATTGAGCGCAGAACGCCCTTGGGCGACCTGCTCAGAGGGGGGACGAGCATTGACGCAAAAATTACCCGTGCGCTGCTGGTAAGCATCTTCTTCCCAAAAACTCCGCTGCACGACGGCGCAGTGTTAATTGCCCATAAGCGCATTTCCGCTGCCGGTTGCATTCTCCCTCTCACCACCCAGACCAATATGGCTCACGACCATGGCACCCGCCACCGGGCAGCACTTGGAATTACAGAAGAAAGCGACGCTCTGGTGGTGGTGGTTTCAGAGGAGATCGGATCCGTCAGCATAGCCGAAGGCGGCAGATTGATGGTGTCGCCCAGCGAAATGCACCTGCGCAGGGTGCTTGAGGTCGCACTGGATGTTTAAGCATATTAAAAAAATCAAAATTCATTGGCCGTCCGCCCTGCTCTCCGTTCTGCTGGCTCTTACCATATGGTTCACGGTTGCCGGGAGGGAAAGAGTTGAGGCGTGGATTAATGTTCATGTTGAAATAAAAGATGTGGCCAGCAACTACATCATTATGAACGGAAACAAGCTGCCCAGCACAGTTGAAGTGCGCCTGCGCGGGCCAAGCGGGCTCATCCGCAACCTCACCGGGCAAAACATCCCCATGCTTTTGAGCTTATCCTCGCTCAAGCCCGGGCACAATCTGGTTCCTCTTAACGGCGACAACATCCCGATCAGCGGAGCGTTCGATATTCTGGAAATCCGCCCTGCAATGATAGAGGTGAATGTGGACCTGCTTGTTGAAAAAGAGGTGGAATTGACCGCGAAATCCTCTCACTCCCTGCCTTCCGGCATCACGCGGATAGAGCTGATACCCCCGCAGGAAACCATCCGGCTTAATGGGCCGCAAACTATCCTGGACAAGATAGACAAGGTGGAAGCGCTGATAAGCCTTCCTTCCTCAGTGCACCAAAGGGAACTGGCCTTGCCAGCTTTTATAAACCTTCCCCAAGGGGTCACGGCAACTCCGCAGGACATTGTTGTAAAGGCGCTGGTAGAGGGAAAACCCAAAAAAATAACCGTACAACGCTCGGTCAAATTTTCAGATGTGAATGCAGTTTCTTCCGACATTTCCGTAAAGCCGAAAACCGTAAATGTTACCGTGCAAATTCCTTTTGACTGGGACGAAAAAAAGCAGCAGCTGAATCAAATTTTTGCCATGGTTGAAGTTCCCAAAGGAGGTTTCACCACAAAAAAGGCAAAAACCATGAGAGTTTCCGTGCAGACTCCGGATGAAGTGAAATTTGTCTCTGTTGAGCCAAGAACCGTCAAAATTGAATTTTCGAACTAAGGCCCCGGCCAGATTCGACAATATAAAGGTGCTAAATGACAAAAAAACTATTTGGAACTGATGGCATAAGAGGGCCTGTCAACAAATACCCCATGTATTCCGACTTGGCTTTACGCCTGGGTCTCGCAGCCGGAACCTATTTCCGCACTACCGACGACCGGCGCCACCGGGTGGTAATAGGCAAGGACACGCGTATCTCCGGCTACATTTTCGAACATGCGCTCACTGCCGGGCTTTGCTCCGCAGGTATGGACGTTTTTTTGGTGGGCCCCCTGCCCACTCCGGCCATAGCCTTTTTGACCACAAACATGCGGGCGGATTTAGGCATTGTAATTTCAGCCTCACACAATCCTTTTCATGACAACGGCATCAAACTGTTCAACCGGGACGGCTTCAAGCTGGATGATGAAGCGGAGCACGCCATTGAGAACATGATTCTTGATGAGACCATCCGCTGGAACTACCCCCCCCCCGACAAAGTGGGCAGGGCTTTCCGCATAAAAGACAGCCCAGGCCGCTATATAGTTTACCTTAAAAACAGCTTCCCCGCCCACCTCGACCTTTCCGGCATGAGGGCCGTTCTTGATTGTGCGAACGGCGCCAATTACCACGTGGCCCCCATGGCTTTGGAAGAGTTGGGGGCAGAAGTAATCCGGCTGGGGTGCGATCCGAACGGGCTGAACATCAATTTTCATTGTGGATCGCTTTATCCCGAACTTGCTGCGGCAAAAGTGCGTGAAACCAGAGCGGACATAGGCCTGGCTCTGGACGGGGATGCGGATCGTATAATCATGGTGGACGAAAACGGCACAGTGCTGGACGGCGACCAGATAATGGCCATTTGCGCCGAAGACATGATGCGGAAGGGAACCCTGCCCAACAACACCCTGGTGGCTACAGTCATGAGCAACATGGCTCTGGAAGTGTTCATGAAAGAAAAGGGAGGCAAACTTCTTCGCACCCCTGTGGGCGACCGCTACGTGGTGGAGGCCATGCGCGCAAATGGGGCAACCCTTGGCGGAGAACAGTCCGGTCACCTGATTTTTATGGAATACGGAACCACCGGCGACGGCCTGCTGGCAGCGCTGCAAGTGCTGAAAATCATGCGTGAACGGGACAAACCGCTCTCGGAACTGGCCGGGCTGCTCACCCCGTATCCGCAAAAATTGATTAACGTTGTGGTGGCCAACAAAACTCCCTTTGAAGAAAACCCCGCCATCATGGATGCGGTCAAGGATGCCGAAAAAACTTTGGGAGCAACCGGACGGGTCCTGCTTCGCTATTCGGGCACAGAGCCAAAAGCAAGAGTTATGGTTGAGGGAGAATCAGAAAAAATGGTCAACAAGCTTGCAAAAGAACTTGCCGAAATTGTGGAAAAAGCTCTCGCTTGACTTGCGCTTGTTGTGCTCAGCAGGCTGAGCCCTGGAGCATTTCACATTTGAAATGCTCTGCAAGGATTTATCTTCAAATCCTTGCCACCAAATGATTG
>CAZJFJ010000122.1:0-6146 GCA_964545305.1 uncultured Desulfovibrionaceae bacterium | reverse complement strand
TGGTGTTGGAAGTTCGTGTCAGAACCCCCTCCCGCTTGTAAAGCTTCAGCGTACCTGGATATTTAAAAAAAAACGCCAAATGCGTAGAGTTCATTTTTTGAATGAGCCCGAAGCCTTTGCGCTGGCTTTGGAAAAGGCCAGCTCCAAATTTGAAGTTCAACGTACATATAGAGATACGTTTGAGCGTAATATAAATGGTTTTTTTAATACAAGGAGAAGATTATGAGCTTCGTATTGCAGATTATCGTATCCGCTGTAGTGATGCTTTCCGGCGTGTTGTTTGCCCATCATGTAAAGAATAACACCCGCTAGCATCCAAAACCCCGGTAGCCCGCTGTTCTTACAGTTCCAGAGAGGTTCCGGCAAAATTACAAGATAAAGGCGCAGCTTTTGCAGGTTGCGCCTTTTCTTTATGCTTTTTACGCACAGAATCAGGCAATTGCCTTTGGGTCCACCTTGCAGATGGGCGCGCAGATGCCGGGCAATCCCCGTGGGGGAGGCAAGAATTTCTGTTTGGCGCTTAAAGCTTTGAACACTGGTTTCCTCAAAATTTGAAATCATAAAATAGCCCGCCAGAACGGGCGCTGTGACCAGCCATACAACCGTTGAAATAATCAACGGGAGGCAGTTTTGTTAAGATCGACACTTCTCCTTATCGACTATCCTTTATTAAGCTTGTGTTTTTTGATATGATTGTGTTAAAAGCTAAAACAAAGGTTATGTATTATTGAAAAACTCCCCGGTTTGTTTTGTGAGCTTTTTGCCGAGGATTTCCTTACCGCAGAAGCACTTGCTCAGAAAGGATCGTTGCTATATTATTAAAAGAATAGAAACTTTTTGGCCTGCCATCTGACAAGGAGCGCGTCATGTCTAAAAAACTCAAAATAACTCTTATTTCCCTGGCTTCTCTGGGCATACTTGCAATTGCTGCGCTGATGGGAATAAGCGCATATATCAGCAGCCATGCGGATGAATACAAACATTACCTGACGGATGTGGTGGAACGCGAAACTGGAATGAAGCTGCGGCTGGCCGGCCCTGTGTCTGTTTCCGTTCTTCCCTGGATTGGAATAGAGGCCGAAGATGTGTTTATTGAAAATCCAGCCGAATTCAAATCTTTTGACGAAAATTTGCTTGCCCTCGATAAGGTTGGAGTTGAACTGGCAATTCTCCCTCTGCTTGGCGGCAGAATAGAGGTTGGGGATATCCGTGTGGAAGGGCTGAAGCTGGGCCTGGTTGTGAATAAGGCCGGCAATGCCAACTGGGTTTTTGGGTCTGGAGGCGGCGAAACTTCTGGGAAAGATGCTTCCTCTCCTGGTGTGGAAGGGGATTCCAAAGCTGGCGATGTGGTTGTGGAGGAGCCGGAAGCTTCTGTATCCTGGGGAATTGGCAGCCTGAGCATGAGCAATTCCAGCATCAGTTACATTGATGGGCCCGGTAACAAGGAATACCGGTTTGGAAATATAAGCCTGGAAACAGGCAACCTTGGTATTGGGCGGGATGTAAGCCTCCAACTTGCGAGCGATGTGTTTGCCTCGTCTCCGGAATTTGAAGGCAGCATCAAGCTGAATTCCGAATTTAATTTCAAGGATTCCCGAAATATCGAGATAGCCGGCCTTGAGGGGAAAGTGGTTTCAAGGAAAGGCGTTCTGGGCCAAAGTGAGGCCGGTATAAACCTGAGCCTGGCCCGGGAAGGCTCCCGGATTAAAATTGGGCAGTTTGCGCTTGAAGCCGTGGAAGCCAGCGTAAACTTTTCCGGGGAAGGAAATGTGGACAATTTCACTTTTACCGGGCCGCTGAAGATTAAAAGCAAGCCTCGCCGTTTGCTTGAGCTTGCAGGCATGGAACCCGGGCTGAGCAGCGATTCCGCGCTTGGCGAGTTTTCTTTGAATGCGCAGCTCAGCAGTGTGAAGGAAAAAGAAACCAGGATAAGCAATATTGACGCCCGGATGGACAAAACCGCTATAAAGGGCGAGTTGCTGGTGCGCACGGGGGGGGATGTAAAAATTTCGGGCTGGCTCGGCATGGATAGCCTCATTTTGGATGACTATCTGCCCGCCGGCAGTGCGGACGCAACAAAATCGGCAGGCGATTCCGGTTCAGGCCAGGCATCCGGGAGCGCTCCGGTGAAAGCAGGCGGGCCAAAGAACGAAAAATACGAGCCGCCCACTCTTGGCCTTGATTTGGATTTGAATATTGAAGGGTTGACTGTGAAAGGAATGACTTTTAAAAACATCAAAACCAAAGTAAGGGGGGATGAAGCCGTCTACAGTCTGAACCCTCTGGGTTTTGATTTTGCTTCTGCCAGATGGGCCTCGGCAGTTTCCGCGAACATGAAGCAGGCGGAGCCTTCTTATCAGCTTGGCCTTGAAGCCAAAAAAGTCCATATCGAAGAACTGCTTACGGCTTTGACCGGCAAGGCGCAAATTTCGGGCAAGGCCGATGTAAAGGCCAGTCTCGCGGCCAGCGGCTCCGGAGATGGAATTATGAAGAGCCTGGGAGGAAATGCCGCCATTTCAGCCCAAGGAGATATTAATTCGCTCAAGCTTCCCAAAATTAATTTGACCGCAGCGCCGGGGGTGAGCCCCATGGATACGGTCACAGCCAAACTGAACAAATTCTCCGCTTCCTTCAATGGTTCCGGCGGAGTATTCGCCAATAACGACATGGTGTTTGACACTTCTGTGGGCAGAGGGCGGGGCAGCGGAACCATCAATCTGGGGGGAGGCTCTCTCAATTATCTGGTAACGGTTGAGACAAAAACGGTTAATTTGCCGATTCGCATTTCGGGGCCTTTTTCAAACCTCAGCTATATGCTTGATACGGAGGCCATGCTTTCAGACCCCGAAAATTTGCGAAAGGGCACAGAAAGGCTGATTGACAAACATGGAAAAGACTTGGGGAATGCTATTGAAAAGGGCCTTGGCAAGCTGTTTGGCAACTGACTGAGGGCATTTTCTTTTTGAGAGGTTCTGACGGGGAATGCACAGAGGCTGATGCGCTTGCGAAGAGCGGCGATTTTTTGGCGTCCATTCCGGCATGTTTTTCAAGGCCGGCCTGCCCTGGATGCAAAAAATGACTGGCATTGCATTTTCCGAAATATCGGCATGCGGATGGGGTCAAAGTCAGGCCTCACATTACCGCCCTTGATGCATGCATGAGGAATATATATGAACTGTCAACTGGCAATACAATGGACTGACGCCAATAACACCGGCATATCCATAATTGATGACCAGCATCGGGGTGTTGTGAGCGTAATCAACTCTCTCGGGCTTTTTATCCGTCAGGACAAGGGGGAGTATTTTTTGAATACCACCTTTATGATGATGGACAGTTACACAAAGCTCCACTTCGCCACAGAAGAAGAATTGCTGCGTGCTGCAGGATACAAGTATTTTGACGAACATCGCCGCATGCATGAAGACCTTATCCGCGAATCTTTCGCTGTGGCCAATAAAAGCATCCGTCTGCGCGACCCGAGGATATACTTCTTCTTTCTTAAACAGTGGTGGGTGGAGCACATCAACAAATGTGATCATATGTACATGGATTGTGTAAAAGCGTATCTTGCAAAGCAGGCCCCGCCTATGGGCCTGCAAGATTGTGCCCCCACCGCTTTATGAGAATGCCGTCACTCGATACAGTCATTCCTTATTTCCAGCCGATTATTTCGGCGGATGACCAGGAAGTTTTTGCTTACGAGGTTCTGGCAAGAGAATTGCTGGACGGAAAGGCGTGCAGCCTGGGTCCATTTTTTGAAAGCAAAAAAATACCGGACAGTGTCAAATTCAAGCTTGATATGCACGTAGGCTCCCTTGCCATGGAGGCATACGTGGCCTCCGGCTCCAAGTCCAAGCTGTTCATCAACTTGAAGCCTTCATGGGTATATGCCTATAAGGGGCAAAGCACTCCTTTTCCCACACTGCTTCTTATTGAAAAGTTTGGAATTGACCCTCGCAATGTGGTTATTGAGGTTACGGAAGAAGACCTGATGGGCGACTATGAGGTTCTGGGGAGGCTTCTGGCCGAATACCGCAGGGAGGGGTGCCTTCTTGCCATTGACGACTTCGGCAAGGGCGCGAGCAATTTTGAAAGAATCGCCCATGTTATGCCTGATATAATAAAAATAGACAAATCCATAATCCCGCGCATGGACTCCCATCGGTCTTTTTTCGATATCTGCCACGCTATGGCTTCTTTTGGAGATGTAGCCGGCTTTGATTTGCTTTTTGAAGGAGTGGAAACAGCTTCGCAGCTTGAAAGCTGTGTGGCCGCCAAAGGCAGATATTTTCAAGGGTATGTTTTTTCCCGGGTCAGGGCGGAGATCGACGAACGGTTCGAGAACCAGCAGTTGCTTCGTGATATTTTTTCCATCCGCCTTTATCGTGAAGGGCTTATGCTGCAACGCCGTGAGGAAGTAAGCTGTGAGATGGAGCGGAAAATAGAGAACCTGCGCCTGCGCATACCCGCAGAAGAAGAAAAGCTAAGGCAGGCCGGGGCCCTGCAGGCCTTTGGCGCGGCATTGCCGTATTATTGCATCCGGTGTTTCATTTGTGACCGTTCCGGGCGTCAGCTTTCACATATATACAGCCTTGAACCCGGTGGCGCGGTAACAGTGCAGCCGGGTGAAAGTTCGGCGTGGATGCTGCGGAATTTTTTCAGCAGAGGAATGGACATGCTCCATGGCGGCCGCGTTGGCGTTTTGTCCGTGGTATACAAGAATGTGGACACCAAAGAAGATGTGGTTACGTATATGCATATGCTTGGCAATGACAGAATCCTGTGTGTAGATATATTGTCTTCATTCTTTGTTTAGGCAAGCGCAGCCGGTTTTCGGGGAATATTTCCGGACGCTCTTATAATCTCTTGACGATTGGAAGCTCTTGGTTTAAAAAGTGGCTGTTTTTCAATGTATGCGCGCCAGTAGCTCAGTCGGATAGAGCAACGGCCTTCTAAGCCGTAGGTCATGGGTTCGAATCCTCTCTGGCGCGCCATTACAATCCCAAGGGTTTACACGCAACAGGGCGTGTAAGCTCTTTTTTCTTTTGCGACTAGATTGTGCCAGCTGTGCGCAGTTAAAACATGGCCAACATATAGTTGAGAGCCCGGCGGTGTAATCATGAGCAAGGGCTTTGTTTTGTATGGGGTGTTTTCATTGCCTCCTGAGGGTTATTGTGAATTTTCAAAGGGAATGAGAAATTTTATAACAATAAATGAGAAGGGGAAAAACTTAAAAAATGAGGGCGTATAGGTAATAATACATGCCCAAAGGCTGTTTTGTCCTTTTTGGGGGAAATCATAGGCGAGGTTTCCGGGGATGCGGTCGGATTTTCCCTCCGGCTTGACCAAAGCTTTGCCCTGGTTTAATTAAATAAGCTCTTTAGCTGACTTTGATCGCTTGTGTGATAACATAAAACTTTTATTATGTGCTTTGGTTGTGCTGGGGCTGCTCCTGTTTTCGTGGCCGGAAGCCCGAGAGGTCTGCCGTAAGCAAGCCTCCTCCTTTAGGGGCTGTGGATGGCCGCAATCAGGGTGAGGCGGGCTCGCCTGTTATCTGCCACATTTTTAGGGAAGCATAATTCATGTCATCTTCCTCTCCATCTTTGATGAAATCCTTGCGCACTGTGCTTTCCATCGTGCCAAGCAGGGGAAAGCGGAGTTTCTGGTTTCTGCTGTTTCTTGCCATTTTTTCTGCGGGTGTGGAAATCGTAATCACCAGCCTGGTGGCTTTGCTGGCGGCGGTATTCGCATCCACCGAGGCCGTGCTTAACAATCCCCGTTTTTTATGGCTGAAAGAAATATCCGGAAGCACTTTTTTGAATGATCCCAGATATCTGGGGCTGACCATACTTTGTGTTATTCTTTTGATGATTGCCTTTAAGAATTTGCTGGCAGTCTATCAGCAGTGGCAAATAGCCGGTTTTTCGGAAAGCATCTCCAAGACGGCCCGTAGGCATCTTTTCAGGTTTTATCTAAGAGCGCCTTTCCTTTGGGTGCTGAATGCAGGCAGCACAGAGTTGCTGTTTGGGCTTAATTGCTGTGCATATCTTGGAAACACTTTTTTAATTGCACTGCAGGTGTTTAGCAACAGCTTTATGCTGGTGGCGCTTTGTGTGGGAATTTTTGTTGTTGCTCCCGTGCCT
>CAZJFJ010000121.1:0-6347 GCA_964545305.1 uncultured Desulfovibrionaceae bacterium | reverse complement strand
TTCCCGCTGAAACCCTTTTACAGACCTGCGCCGACATCAAGAAGGAGCATTGGCAAATTCAGAAGAATGCCGGGCTCAGCTATGTGAGCACGGGTGATTTTTCAATGTACGACCGCATGCTGGACACTACCATCATGCTGGGCGTGATTCCGGGGCGTTTCGAACCTTGCGCTGCCGATACCCCGCTTGAAAGATATTTCAGCCTTGCGCGGGGTGATGTGAAGCGCAACATTGCCGCTCTGGAAATGACCAAGTGGTTTGATACGAATTATCACTACCTTGTGCCCGAAATTTATGGGAACGAGAAATTCCGTCTGGCCTGCAACCCTGTTCTGGAAGATGTGCTTCTTGCCAAAAAACTTGGTTTCTCGCCAAAACCGGCCATAATCGGGCCTTTCACCTGGCTTGCGCTGGCAAAGGCGCAAGGCGGGGCCGACAAGTGGGCAAGCCTGGATGCGGTTGTGTCTGTTTACAAGGAACTGCTCGCGTCTCTTGACGCCGAATGTGATTATATCCAAATAGATGAGCCGGTGCTTTGCACCGAACTTTTGCCCAAAGCTGTAAGCGGGCGCCTTGGCGCCGTTTATGCCGGGCTGAGCGGCAGCTGCCCGCGGGCCAAATTGATGCTCGCAACCTATTTCGGGCCTGTTTCCCAAGATATTGAACTCACTGCTTCCTCTTGTTCCGTGCTGCACATCGACCTTGTGCGCGGAAAAGAGCAGCTCGCCTCTGTTCTTGCTTCAATTCCGGACGGCATGGCCCTTTCTTTGGGCTTGGTTGATGGGCGCAACATCTGGAAGGCTGATTACAGCAAGGTCCTTCCTCTGGTTAAGCAGGCGGAATCGGCGCTGGGCAGGGGACGGGTGCTGCTCGGTTCAAGCTGCTCCCTGCTGCATTGCCCGGTAGATCTTTCCGAAGAGAAGGAGTTGCCGGAACATATCAGATGCAGGCTTTCGTTTGCTGCGCAAAAATGCTCCGAACTTGCGGATATTTGCAAGCTGGCAAGTGGCGGAGATGCTTCGCTTTTGGACGAAAATTTTTCTGAATTGCGTAAAGGCGCGGCGCATCCCGACATCTGCATCGATTCGGTGCGGAAGCGGGTGCAGGCGGTCACCCCGTCAATGCTGTCGCGCCAGTCCGGCTGCGAGGAGCGCCGCAAGGCCCAGGCCTGGCTGAATCTGCCCTTGCTGCCCACCACCACGATCGGCTCTTTTCCGCAAACTCCCGCCATTCGTAAAACCCGCCTTTTGCACAGGCGGGGCGAAATGGGCCGGGATGAGTATGTGGCCGCCATCAGGGGAGAAATAAAAAGCTGCATTGAAAAGCAGGAGCAGCTTGGCCTGGACGTTCTTGTCCATGGCGAAGCCGAGCGCAACGATATGGTTGAATATTTCGGCCAGCAGCTTGGCGGCTTCTGCTTCACGCAAAACGGCTGGGTGCAAAGCTACGGAAGCCGCTGCGTGAAACCCCCCGTTATTTACGGCGATGTGTATCGCAAGGGGCCGATGACGGTGGAGTGGATACAGTACGCCCAGTCTCTCAGCAAAAAACCGGTCAAGGGAATGCTCACCGGGCCGGTGACAATAATGTGCTGGAGCTTTGTGCGTGACGACCTGGAGCGTAGCGATGTCTGCCGGCAGATCGCCCTAGCCATTCGGGACGAAGTGAGCGATCTTGAAAAATCGGGAGTTCGCATTATCCAGATAGACGAGGCCGCCCTGCGCGAAGGCATGCCTTTAACCTCGGAGGAAGCGGAAAAATACCTGCACTGGGCGGTGGAGTCTTTCCGGCTTACATCATCCGGGGTGGAGGACAGCACCCAGATACATACTCACATGTGCTACAGCGAGTTCAACGCTATTCTTCCCTGGATTGCCAAGATGGACGCCGACGTTATCAGCATTGAGTCCAGCCGCAGCAAAATGGAACTTCTCGACGCCTTCTCACACTTCCACTACGAGGGAAGCGTGGGGCCCGGAGTTTATGATATCCACAGCCCGCGAATTCCTTCCGAAGGAGAAATCGAGGAGCTTCTCAGGAAGGCATTGCGTTTCATACCCCAGGAGCGGCTGTGGGTAAACCCGGACTGCGGGCTTAAAACCCGGAAGTGGGAAGAAGCCTGTCCGGCTTTGGAGAACATGGTGGCTGCCGCGGCCAAAATTCGCGCGGCACTGAGCAAATAGAGTAAAAAAGAGTGTAAAGCCGCCCCTTGAAGTGCCGTAATGCGTGCCAGGGGCGGCGCTGCCTTTATAGCCGCCGCTTACCTCCGCCTGTCGTGCGAAGTAGTCGGGTCAGCCCGGCCGGAGCCGTTACGAGCGGCTTGGAGCTTGGAGCTCGACTCGCCTCTCCTCCCACAAATATTCCAAAACAAGCATTATAACAGTTAATGAGCCCTGAGCCTGGGAAGTTTCTTGAAGGGGTTAGGTCTGCATTGGCTTTAAACTGAACGCGGGCTGGGGGGGATGTTGCCTGGTCAGCCTGTATCCCACATGAAATAGACTGTTCCCGGCTCATTATAACGGGCATCCTTTATTCTGTACGAAACTCAAAAATCTTTTTCGGATAAACTTTAGCTCGACCATAGATTCAGAATCGGCTAAAAAAAATAAAGTTGGAATAGTGCTGTAAAGAAAATATTTGAGCGCAGCCATTTTTTTTGGTCTTTTTTAAAATCAAGCGAGGATTGTGTGCATAAAAAAACAGTTACGTCTTTTTTGTCTGTATTTGTCACTCTTTCCCTTGCCTCTGCGGCTAATGCCGAAGGCATCTGTGAGCGGAAGATGCGCAGTATCGAACAGCAGATAGCGATCGCAAAGCAGCACAACAATACGGACAAGGTGCTCGGCCTGCAAAAAGCGCTGCAAAGCGTTAACCTGTGGTGCACCGAAGAGGGCGAGTTGGCCGAAGCCGAAATAGACGTTCTTGAAAAACAGGAAAAGGTTCAGGAGCGCGAGAAAGAGCTTGCGGAAACCATTGCCGAAGGCAAGGAGGAGAAAAAAATCGCCAAACGCAGGCAGAAGCTGGAAGAAGCAGAAAAGGAACTGCTTGATGCGGAAAAAACGCGTGACTCCCTGAAGCATAAAAAGTAAACAGCACTACACTGCCTTTCTGCTTTTTCCGGGGGACGGTCCTGCCCCCGAACCCGGCAGCCGGTTGCATCATCCGCCTGCAAGCGAGTTGCCCAAGGAAGTTTTTATCCATATTTTTAGGTGCGTTGTTCGGGCCCTCCATTGGGAGCAAGCCGGCCGGCTTGCGAAGAGGATAATTATTTCACACTTGAAATGCTCGGCAATGATCTTCCAAATCTTTGCCGCGAAACAGGCGCAGGCGTGAATAGCTATAGAGACTTATGGCAAGTGGTGCTGATTTATAAAAAACAGTTGTTTTTTTCGCCGATACATATTATGATAAATACAGTCGCTTTAGTGGGATTAGTTGGTTGTAAAATCCTACTATTTTGGTATGTATTAATGTGGTTTTTTTTTACATTTTTAAAAAGCGTGGGTGAACTATGAAATATGATACTCTTCTTGCTCAGGCCGGTTCCAGGTGGGACAGTCGTACCGGAGCGGTTTCCATGCCCATCTACCAGGTAACGGCGTTCCGTCACCCCGCTTTGGGGCAAAGCACCGGCTTTGACTATTCGCGCACCTCAAACCCAACCAGGTTTGTGCTGGAAGAAGTGCTGGCGGAGCTGGAAGGCGGAGGCCGGGCCTCTGTGTTCAGTTCCGGGCTGGCCGGGCTGGATGCGGTTTTCCGTTTATTCAAGCCAGGCGACAGGCTTGTTGTAACAGAAGACCCTTACGGTGGCAGTATCCGTCTTCTCGACCTTTATGCGGCATACGGGCTTGAAGCTGTGTATGTGAATACGGCGGATACCGAGGCTGTGGCCGAAGTTTTCGCCAAGGGGCCCGTGGCCGGGCTATTTGTGGAAATCCCCACAAACCCGTTGCTTCGGGTTGCGGACCTGAAGGCCTTGTCTGCTCTGGCCGGGCAGCATGGCGCAAAATTCATTGTGGACAACACCTTTCTTACTTCCGCCCGGCTCAAGCCCTTTGAGTTTGGGGCGGACATAGTTGTTTACAGCGGCACAAAGTATTTGGCCGGGCATAATGATGTTCTGGCCGGAGTTGTCGTCAGCCGCGATGAAGGCACGGGCGAAAGAATCGCTTTTTTGCAGAATGCCGTTGGAGCCACTTTGGGCCCGCTTGACTGCTGGCTGTTTCTGCGCGGGTTGAAAACGCTTTCTGTCCGCCTGGCCAGGCAGGAAGAAAACGCCTTGGCTGTAGCGCGGTTTTTGACGGGCCATCCGAATGTAAGCCGGGTTTTTTACCCCGGCCTGGAAACCGACTCTGGGCATAAGCTGCTGGCCGGGCAGGCCTCCGGCTTTGGCGGCATGGTTTCATTAGAGGTTAAGTCCCCCGGCCTTGTTCCGGAGATTTTAAAAAATGTGAAGGTGTTTCTCTTTGCCGAAAGTCTGGGCGGAGCGGAATCATTAATTACCTTCCCGGTTGTGCAAACGCATGGGGATGTTCCGGTTGAAGTCAGGACGCGTTTGGGCATTGGAGACCGCCTGTTGCGGCTTTCGCTTGGGCTTGAAGACGCAGCCGATCTGGTTGCCGACCTGGACAGCGTGCTTGGCGCCTCTCTCTGCAAGACAGGGTAAGCTCTGGGAAAAACTGATGATTTCCGGCTGTGCGCCGCATGCGTTGAAAAAATATTGGCAGCCTGTTTGAAATTATGTTTTAATTGGCCGGGCTTGCAGCGGCGGCAGGGCGGTGAAACCTGAAAAACGCAAAGGCGGGTATGTATATGAGTCAAATATATTCTGATAATTCTGAATCAATAGGCAACACTCCGTTAGTCAAGCTGAACAGACTGGTTGGCAGCAATGCCACAGTGCTGGCCAAAATAGAGGGGCGCAACCCGTCATATTCGGTTAAATGCCGCATTGGGTCCGCCATGATCTGGGACGCAGAGGAAAAAGGGCTGCTCAGGCCGGGCACGCACATTATCGAGCCCACTAGCGGGAACACGGGAATAGCCCTTGCCTATGTTGCCGCGGCCCGAGGGTACCCTTTGACTTTGACCATGCCCGAAACCATGAGCATAGAGCGGCGGCGGGTGCTGTCTTTCTTGGGCGCGGATCTGGTGCTCACTCCTGGGTCGGAGGGCATGCCGGGGGCCATACGCAAGGCCGAGGAGATAGTCGCCTCCGCCCCCGGGCGTTATTTTATGCCGCAGCAATTTAAAAACCCGGCCAATCCGGCAGTGCATGAAAGAACAACGGGCCCGGAAATCTGGAAAGATACCGGTGGCAAGGTAGATGTTCTGGTTGCCGGAGTGGGAACCGGAGGCACCCTGAGCGGCACGGCCCGCTATATAAAAGCCCAAGGCCGCAAACTCACCGCGGTTGCTGTGGAGCCGGCCACAAGCCCGGTAATCAGCCAGCACCTCTCCGGGCAGGCGCTTCAGCCCGGCCCGCATAAAATTCAGGGCATAGGCGCGGGGTTTATTCCCGATACTCTGGATCTTGGCGTTGTAGACCGGGTGGAGCAGGTGGGAAGTGACGCGGCGGTGGAGTTTTCCCAGCGTCTGGCAAAAGAGGAAGGCATTCTGGCCGGAATTTCCTCCGGAGCCGCAGTGGCTGTAGCCGTCCGTCTGGCCGAGCAGGCCGAGTTCGCCGGAAAGACCATAGTTGTAATTTTGCCGGATGCGGCCGAGCGTTATTTGTCTTCAGTTTTGTTTGACGGTGTATAGAGCGTTTCATCTTTGAACTGCGCGGCAAAATTTTAATAAAATTTTGCCGCAAAATGATCGCAAGGCGACTTTATCTGTCGTTAAGCGCCTATTTCAAGGATTGTTTGTTCTGGATTATGCGCTGCCCAGGCAGTTGCGCCGCAGATATGCTCACCGGCTTTTGCCGGCGAACGGGGTTATTGGTTTGAATGGTTTTTTATTTCCCGGCGGCAGAGTGAAACCTGCTGCAGATGCCTTACGGGGATGAACGGAGGGGGTTGTCTTTTCAGTTTGACAGAGCCTTAACGTCTATCTTCTATTCAGTGTTGGTTTAAAATGAATTTGGCCCGCCTCCTTCTGGACGGATGGGCCTTTTTTATGACCTGAAAACCACCCGCTAAAGCATTTCACACTTGAAATGCTTTGCAAGGATTTAAAGACAAATCCTTGCCGCCAAATGATTGTAGGGCGGCAAAGCTTCCCGTTAAGCAATCATGTGAGGCGTTAACTGCTCTAAAGCAGATTAACTTTAAGACGCCGCACTCGGCGTTGTCGGCGGAAGTAAATTCCGCCTACGCCTCGTGCGCGGACAGCCCTTCTTGGGTCGG
>CAZJFJ010000120.1:3185-6351 GCA_964545305.1 uncultured Desulfovibrionaceae bacterium | reverse complement strand
TGTGTTGTAATGCAAATGTCGTTTAATCTGTCTTCATTTTCGGGCCAGACCCATTGAGCTGGATGCGGCAAAATAGGGCTTCTCATACGGAGGAAACATGCTGGCTGTAAATAATATACTTTTGGGTCTTGCTTACGTTCTCGACAGCGTTCTGGAAGTGTATTTCTGGATAGTGCTTGTCGCCTGCGTGCTTACTTGGGTAAGCGCCAACCCTTACAACCCCATAGTGCGTGTTTTGAAGGCCATTACCGAACCGGTGTTTTTCAAGGTTCGCAAGTTGTTGCCTTTTGTTTATGCCGCCGGGATCGATTTTTCTCCGGTAGTGGTTGTGCTGTTGATTAAATTTGTGCAAATCGGTCTGGTTAAAACGATTAGAGACTATGCCTTGGGTATATAAATCCAAAAAGTTAAGGGTGGGCGATGAGCGTCAGTAAAATAGACATTTTAAATCATGATTTCAGCCGCAGCCTGCGCGGGTATAATCCCCAGCAGGTTGACGGCTATCTTCAAGACATTGCCGATACAATTGGGCAGATTACTGAAGAGAAAACCGCTTTGGCGAATCAGGTGGCCATTCTGGAGGCGCAGCTCGCCGAGCATAAAGAGCGGGAGGCGACTTTACGCGATACTCTGATAACCACTCAAAAATTGACTGACAGCCTTAAGGCGACCGCCCAGAAGGAAGCCCAGCTAATAATAGACTCTGCGCATTCGAGGGCGGAAAGCCTGATGCAGCAGGGAAATTTTCGTTTGGCGCAACTAAATGAAGGCATTGCGGAAACCCGCAAGCTGAAGGCTCAGTTTGAAATGCGAATTCGTTCCATGGTAGAGCAGCATCTTAAGCTTCTGGATATGGAAATCGAAGATGATGAAAGTTTACAGGACCAGTTGGACCGGGTAGGTTCGGCTGACTAGGCTGTGCCCGGGAAGCTGTTTTTGACCGGGAAATTCTAACCGTAAAAGAGGAGGGCGCTTATGCAACCAGAAGAAGTGCAGAGATTGGTAGGCAAGTATGCTGCCACAGACCCCGAAGTAAAAGCTTTGTGGGAAGAGCATGTTCTTTTTAAAAAACAGATTGAAAAACTAGAAGCAAAGGTTGCGCGCACCCCTGCGGAAGAGCAGGAAATGAAGCGAATTAAAAAGGAAAAGCTTGAAGGCAAAACCAAGCTTTATTCCAGGCTGGAAATATTGGAGGCGGGCAAATAGCCCTGCCGTCCTGATTTTCAGGTTAGCCGGGCGGTGAGTTCCGTTAAATCTTCATTTTGCGGTCTTTGTCCGCCTGAATAGTGTGTAAGCATAAAAAGGCTGTGAATGGGTGCACGCTGGTTTGTTCATCAGCGGGCACCCTTATCTTTGGGGCAGAGGTTAATATGGCTAAAAGCGGAGCGCAGATACTTCTGGAGTGTATGCAGAAAGAGGGAGTTGACCTGGTTTTCGGGTATCCCGGCGGCGTGACTCTCGATATTTATGATGCAATGCCTGAATTTGATATCCGGCATGTGCTTGTGAGGCATGAGCAGGGGGCCGTGCATGCGGCCGACGGCTATGCAAGGGCCAGCGGAAAGGTGGGCGTTTGCCTTGTGACTTCCGGCCCTGGCGCAACCAACACGGTTACAGGCATAGCAACGGCGTTTGCGGATTCCATTCCGATGGTAATTCTCACCGGCCAGGTGCCGCTCAATCTCATTGGTAATGACGCTTTTCAGGAAGTGGATATTTTGGGCATTACCCGCCCGTGCACGAAGCATAATTACATAGTGCAAAATGTGCAGGAGTTGCCCAAAATCATCAGGCAGGCATTTTATCTTGCCCGTTCCGGGCGTCCGGGGCCTGTTTTGGTTGAGCTTCCGCGAAACGTGCTCAACGAGGGCATGACGTTTGTTTATCCCAAGGAACCTGTGCGCATGCGCACCTACAATCCTAACCTCAAGCCGAATTTGAACCAGCTTAAAAAAGCCGCCCTGATAATTTCTGAGGCCCGAAGCCCTCTTTTCCTTGTAGGCGGCGGCGCGATCATGTCTAGCGCGGGGGATGTGCTGACCCGTATGGCGGAGCGGTACAAAATTCCCGTAACAAGCACGCTTATGGGCCTTGGCGCTTATGACGGCACCAAGCCCTTGCATTTGGGCATGCTGGGAATGCATGGGCTTTATGCGGCCAACCGAGCGGTTAGCGACTGTGATGTGCTGATTGCCGTGGGCGCGCGGTTTGACGACCGGGTTACCGGAAGGGTGGCTGCTTTTGCCCCCAAGGCGAAAATAATCCATATCGATATCGACCCGACCTCAATACGCAAGAATGTTCAGGTTAGCGTTCCTGTAGTGGCGGATTGCAGGCTTGCCCTTGAGGAACTGCTGGCGATTCTTGAGCGTGAATATCCGGACGCTGGCGCCTTTGGCAGTGAAGGCTGGCTGAAACAGCTTGATGAATGGGAAAAGGAGTGTCCGGCAAAGGCGATCAACCTTTGTGCCGGGGCGGATAAAGGCGAGTCCGGGCTTCATGCTGAAAGTCGGCCGGGCGGCAAGGCCTCGGCTGATTGCATCCGGCCGCAGGAAGTGATTGAAGCTATTTATTCTTTGACCAAAGGCGAGGCGATCATTGCTACAGAAGTCGGGCAGCACCAGATGTGGGTGGCTCAATTCTATCCTTTCTCAAAACCGCGCACTCTGCTTACTTCGGGAGGCCTCGGCACAATGGGCTATGGTTTTCCGGCTGCCATAGGGGCACAGTTTGCCTTTCCGGACAGCCTCGTGATCAACATAGCCGGAGATGGCTCCATTCAGATGAACATACAGGAGCTTGGCACAGTACGGGCGAACAATCTGCCGGTGAAAATAGTGATTTTGAACAATCATTGCCTTGGTATGGTGCGCCAGCTGCAGGAGTTTTTCTATGAAAAACGTTATGCGTCTGTAGACATGGAGGTGCAGCCTGATTTTGTCAAACTTGCCGAAGCCTATGGGGTGGAAGGGTATAGAATAACCTCCTCCAAGGAGTTGGGGCCTGTTTTAAAGAAGGCGCTGTCATCAAAACAGGCGGCCATCATCGACATCCATATTGATCAGGGGGAAAATGTGTACCCGATGGTGCCTTCCGGTTCCGGCCTGGATGAAATGCTTTTGGCATGAGTTTATGGCTTGCCAAAAACGCCAATCTAAAATAATTA
>CAZJFJ010000120.1:0-3175 GCA_964545305.1 uncultured Desulfovibrionaceae bacterium | reverse complement strand
CGCATGATCGCGCTGGAGCTATAACCTCCTGCAGTAGGAATTGTTTATGCGACACATACTTTCTGTTCTGGTGGAAAACGAGCCGGGCGTTCTCTCAAGGGTGTCAGGGCTGTTCAGCGGAAGAGGATTCAACATTGAATCGCTCAATGTTGCGCCCACTCCCGACCCTGAAACTTCGCACATGACCATTACCACCTATGGCGACGACCAGATTCTGGAGCAAATTGTAAAGCAGCTGCGCAAGCTGATTACTGTCGTTAAAGTTGTGGATTTCAGCTCCCAGTCCACGGTGGAAAGGGAGATGATGCTGGTAAAGGTAAACGCCGAAGACTCCATGCGCGAGGATGTGATGCGCTTGGCGGACATTTTTCGTTGCAAGGTGGTGGATGTGGGGCATAACGAGCTTACTCTTGAAGCTTCAGGCGATCAGGACAAACTCGCCGCCATTCTTTCGCTCTTGCAGCGGTATGGAATTAAGGAAATCGCCCGCACCGGGCCGGTGGCAATTCGCCGTTCCCTGCAAATAGACGTGAGGGACAGGGAATAAATGTTGGTTAAAGCCGATTGCGGCAATGTTATATAATTTTGGAGAACATATGAAAGTATATTACGATAAAGACGCCAACCTCGATATTTTGAAGGATAAGGTCGTCGCCATTATCGGTTATGGCAGCCAGGGGCACGCCCATGCTCAGAACCTGCGTGATTCTGGCGTTAATGTGGTGGTTGGTCAGCGTCCGGGTGGAGCCAATTATGATTTGGCCAAAGAACACGGATTTGAACCGCTCTCTGCTGCTGAAGCGGCAAAACGCGCCGACTTCATCATGCTGCTTCTGCCGGATCAGCATCAGGCCAAAGTATACAGAGAGGATGTTCTGCCGAACCTTGGCGCCGGGAAATCATTGATTTTTGCCCACGGCTTTAATATTCATTTCGGGCAGATTGAGCCGCCAGCGGATGTAGACGTGTTCATGGTCGCCCCCAAGGGCCCGGGACACTTGGTGCGCCGCACCTTCACCGAAGGAGGCGGGGTGCCGTGCCTTATCGCAATACATCAGGACGCCAGCGGCCATGCCCGCGACAAGGCGCTTGCCTATGCAAAAGGCCTGGGTGGGGCCCGTTCCGGGGTTTTGGAAACCACTTTTGCAGAAGAGACTGAAACCGATCTTTTTGGTGAACAGGTGGTGCTCTGCGGCGGTCTTTCCGAACTGATCAAGGCCGGGTTTGAAACCCTGGTTGAAGCCGGCTACCAGCCTGAAATAGCGTATTTCGAATGCTTGCATGAAATCAAGCTGATAGTTGATCTGATTTATGAAGGCGGGCTTGACTATATGCGCTACTCCATCAGCGACACTGCTGAATATGGCGATTACGTCACTGGAAGGCGCATTATTACTGAAGAAACCCGCGCGGAAATGCGCAAGGTGCTTTCTGAAATCCAGGAAGGCATATTCGCCCGCAATTTCATTTTGGAAAATCAGGCAGGGAACCCTTACTTCAAAGCTACCCGCCGTATTCAGAGCGCCCATCCGATTGAAACAATCGGTAAGGAACTGCGTTCGCTTATGCCTTGGCTCAAGAGAAAATAACCTTTTCATCCGGGCGGGGGTTCACCAAAAGCCCCCGCCTTGAAGTCTTTTTCCCCGCCTTTGGTTTCCTGTTGTGTTTCCACATAGCCTTTTCTCTGTATCTTGCCCTTTTTTGCCCTCTCAAGGAGTTTTGAATGCTCAGACTTTTAATCTGCCTGGTTTTGCTGTTTGCTTTTCCGTTTCAGGCTCACTCTGCCTTGAAGCTGATTCCTGAAACTGCCGAGGAGACCGCCTCACGCCTTAGCGATGTTGTTCAAGCGGTGAATAAGGTTTCTCCCTCCGTGGTTAGTATCGTCAGCACCAGAACCGCCAATGTGAATCCTTTTCAGGGCATGGCGGGCGATCCTTTCTTGGAGAAGTTTTTCGGCAGGAATACTTTCGAAGGTCAGCAACGTGAGGTGAACAGCGTGGGATCCGGTGTTATTGTGGATGGGCAAAAAGGGCTTGTGATAACCAATGCCCATGTAATTGCCGGCGCCTGCAAAATCAGTGTGCGCCTTCAGGACGGGCGTTCTTTCAATGCGGAATTGGTAGGGTCTGGCCCGGATTTTGATTTGGCTGTGCTGCGCATTGTTGATGCGAGCAACCTGCCGGAGGCTGATCTGGGCGATTCGAATGCGATTATGCCTGGTGAGACAGTGATTGCCATCGGCAACCCGTATGGATTCAACCATACGGTCACCACCGGGGTGGTTTCTGCTTTGGGCCGCAGCCTTACTACCAAAAACAGCTATTTTACCGATTTGATTCAGACCGATGCCCCGATTAACCCTGGCAACTCAGGAGGCCCGCTGGTGAATATAGCCGGGCGTGTGATCGGAATCAATTCGGCCATGCTTGCTGATGCGGAAGGAATCGGTTTTGCCATCCCCTCGGCCAAAATTCTTGAGGTGGCCTATGAGCTGGTTGACCAAGGGGCGGTGAGTCCGGTTTGGCTTGGCATAAAAGGGCAAGATTTGGACCCCGCTTTGGCCTATTATCTTGGCCTCAACAGTTTGGGCGGGTTTCTGGTTACCGGTTTCTGGATGGATAGCCCGGCGGAGAAAGCTGGCCTTAAACCGGGTGATGTCATTTTGCGCCTGAACCGGCAGGAAGTGAAAAACAGAAGCCATTACCAATTGCTTTTGCGTTCGCTTACTCAGAACAGCCATGTGGAAGTTGAGGTGTGGCGGGCTGGTGGCAAGCAGAGTTTTATGTTTCAGCCGTTTGCCTTCACTCAGAATATGGCTGAAAAGCTCGCTTTTGAAAAATGGGGAGTAAAAGTTGTTTCAGGGGCGCAGGCGCTCCGCGTTGTGGAAGTGCGCAAAGGCAGCCCGGCCGAAAATGTCGGGCTGGCGAAAGGAGACATGATTCGCAGTGTTTCAGGGCAGTCTATGCAGAATTTGGCTGATTTCAGCAGAGAAATTAATAATAGCAGCCAGGGAAGCAAGCTGATGATGGTGGTTGGCCGGGGCAGGGACAATTACCACATAATGCTGGTTGACCGCTAGGGCATTTCACATTTGAAATGATCTGCAAGGATTTGAAGACAAATCCTTGCCGCCAAATGATTGCAGAGCGGCTTTGCCGACCGTTAAGCAATCATT
>CAZJFJ010000119.1:0-6390 GCA_964545305.1 uncultured Desulfovibrionaceae bacterium | reverse complement strand
TAGCTTTATTTATACCAAGACAAAAGACATTTGTCAAGCGGTTTTCCCGGGCACATGCTTGTGGATGCTGATTAAAAAACAAATTCCAGCAGCTTCGCCTTAAGTACGGGTTCCAGCCAAGCCAGCAAACAGCTGTTTGCCGGGGGGCGTCAATTGCGGCCTCTGGTAAGCCCGGAAGCGTTTGGCGGCATTTGGGAGCCTGGCGGCTTGCCCCGGATTGGAAAGGAAGGGAATTAGGGCTTGACCCTTAGCAGCGCCAGCCCGAAAGCCACAAACAAGCTGCCGGTGAAGCGGTTAAAGGCACGGCGGAAACGGGGCTTGATAAGCTTTTCCGCGATTTTACTGCCAAAAAAACTATACACCGTGTACCAGAACGCTTCAATTCCCACAAAGGTGAATATCAAAATCAGGAACTGGATTGCCTGCGGCTGTGAAGTGTTGATAAACTGCGGAAAGAATGCAGCTGCGAACAGGATCATTTTCGGGTTGCTCGCGGCGATGATGAAAGCTGACCGGATTTTTTTCCAGGCAGGCATTTTAGGATGCTCTTCGTCTTTGTTCAGGCTGAACGGAGCGTCGCTTCCGCGCCAGGCTTTAATCCCAAGATATACCAGATAGATAATTCCCAGGTAGCGTATTATTTCGAACAGGCCGGGAAAAGCGAGCATAACTCCGCCCAGCCCGGCGGCCGAGATGATGAGAAGTGAAACCAGCCCGGCCATGCAACCCAGCATGGAAGGCAGGCTTTGCCTCACGCCGAATTGAATGCTGCGCATGGTTATGTGCAGCATGTTGGGGCCGGGAATGCCGGAAAAAAAGAAAACGGCTACGCAATATAGCCACCATGTATGCATGTCCATCGGAAGTTTCTACCACTTAAGAATTTTTTTGCGAAGCATTTCTCCGCAACGCCCGCAAAATTGGCGCGAGAGGTCTTCACCCGCTGTTCAGGCGGTGGAACGTTTAAATCCGCCTTAAAGAATGTACTGGCTTAAATCCTTGTCCTGCAGGATGTCGTCAATATGCTCGCGTACATATTCCTTGTCTACCGTAATGGTTTCACCGGATCTTTCGGGCGCTTCAAAAGAAATGTCCGACAATATCTTTTCAAGAATCGTGTAAAGGCGGCGCGCCCCGATATTTTCCATTTCATGGTTGGCGTATTCGGCAACCACGGCAACTTCTTCAAGCCCCGAGTCGGAAAATTCGACGGTCACTCCCTCGGTTCCGAGCAATGCGCTATATTGCTTGGTGAGGGCGTTGTTGGGTTCGGTGAGTATGCGGTAAAAGTCGTCCTTGCCCAAGGCCGACAGTTCAACCCTCAAGGGGAAACGGCCTTGCAATTCCGGAATCAGGTCGGACGGTTTGCTGAAATGAAATGCTCCCGCTGCAATGAAAAGAATGTGATCGGTGCGAACCATGCCGTATTTGGTCTTTACCGAGCTTCCTTCCACGATGGGCAGAAGGTCGCGCTGCACTCCCTGGCGGGAAACATCTGAACTGCGCTGGTTTTCGCCAGAAGTGGCGATCTTGTCCAGCTCGTCGATAAAAATAATCCCTGTCTGCTCAACCCGTTCCCGGGCGAGTTCGGCTACCTTGTCGTGATCAATCAGGCGTTCGCTTTCTTCCTGAACCAGAATTTCAAAAGCTTCGCTCACTTTCATGCGGCGTTGCTTGCGGCGGGAAGGGGCAATTTTGCTGAAAATGTCCTGAAATTGCGAGCCCATGTCTTCCATGCCGGGCATGGCGAACAGTTCGATCTGCTGGCCGCCGGCCTCAACTTCCATTTCAACTTCACGCTCGTTCATTTGCCCGTTGCGCAGAAGTATGCGCAGTTTCTCCTTGGTACTGTCCGGCAACGGCTCCGCGCCCGGATGCGAGTAAGCATGAGGAGGGGGCGGGCTGGCCTTGGGAAGCAGCAGGTCGAGCAGGCGTTCTTCCGCTCTTTCCTGCGCCTTCAGTTTAACCTTTTCATTTTCTTCCGCGCGCACAAGATTTATGCCTATTTCCGTAAGATCGCGCACCATGGATTCTACGTCGCGTCCCACATAGCCCACTTCTGTATATTTGGTGGCCTCAATTTTCAGGAAAGGGGCGGAGCAGAGTTTGGCGAGGCGGCGGGCGATTTCTGTTTTGCCCACCCCGGTGGGCCCGATCATAATTATGTTTTTAGGGGCCACCTCGTCACGCAGGGACGGCTCCAGCAGCTGGCGGCGCCAGCGGTTGCGCATGGCCACCGCGACCATTCTTTTGGCTTTGTCCTGACCGATGATAAAGCGGTCGAGTTCGGACACTATCTCTCTTGGGGTAAGGGCTGTTTGCACGATAACTCCTATAAAATCGCAATATGTGCGGCTGGCGCGGCCTTGCTTGAAGCCGGTCCAGCCTGGGAAATTGAACGGTTTAACACCTATTTGTCAAGGGGCACGGCCAGGAAAAAGCTTTGCCCGTTGCGTAGGACTTTGAACATAACCGCGCCTTTTTCAGCGGCGTCTTTCTCTATTATATTCTGCAAATCGGAAATGCTCCGCAGTTCCTGCAGGTTGGCGGTCTGCAGAATGTCGCCTTCGCGCAGCCCGGCCTCCGCCGCCGGTTTGTCGGCGTCCATGCCCACGATCAAAAGCCCGTTTCCGCCTTCATAGCCAAGGGCTTTGGCGTCTTCCTTGCCCAGCGGCCTGACATTTATGCCCAGTTTGGCCTCAAAAGCGCTTCCCGCCGGATTGTCGGGCTGGGTTGCCTGGGCTGTGCGGTTCAGGTCTCTTGTGCCAAGAGTGAGTGAAACTTCCTGTTCTTTGCCGTTTCTCCAAACTACAACGGAGACCTTTGTGCCGGGTTTCAAAGCCGCAACCTTGTGCAGGAGATCGGAATTGTCAGCCACGTCCTCCCCTTTGATCTTGATAATCACGTCGCCGGCCTTGATTCCGGCCTTGTGCGCAGGGCCGTCGGAAAAGACTTCGCCTACCAGTGCGCCAACGGGCTCTTTAAGGCCTAGGGCCTTGGCGGCCGATTCGTCAATCTTTTGAATCTGTACGCCAAGCCAGCCTCTTTTTACGGTTTTGTCCGTACGCAGCTGTTCTATGACTTCTTTGGCCATGTTGCTGGGTATGGCAAAGCCTATGCCCTGCCCGGAGGCGATAATTGCGGTGTTTATTCCGATTACCTTGCCGTTCATGTCAATCAGCGGGCCGCCGGAGTTCCCGGGGTTGATGGAGGCGTCCGTCTGCAAAAAACTGTCAAAAGGCCCGGCCTGGATATTACGCCCTTTTGCGCTGATTATTCCTTTTGTTACGGAATGATCAAGGCCGAAGGGATTGCCGATGGCTATAACCCACTCGCCCACGGCAAGTTCGTTGGAATCGCCGAATTCCAGGTAGGGCAGGTCGAAATCCTGCTTTACTTTGAGCAGGGCCAGGTCCGTTTCAGCATCGGTTCCCACCACTTCGGCAGTGGTGGAGATGAGTTTGCCGTTTTTGCCCTGCAGGTTTACAGCAATGCTGGTGGCGTTTTCCACAACATGGTTGTTGGTGACTATATATCCGTCTTCGGAAATGATGAAGCCTGAACCCAGAGACTTTTCTTTTCTGATCGAGGGTTGCCCGTTTCCGCCGGGGATGTCGAATTGCTTAAAAAAATTGTCAAAGGGAGTTCCTTTGGGAAAGTTCCAGGCAAAAGATGGGCCGCTTTGCTCAACGGCCTTTTCAGTGCTGATGTTGACTACTGCGGGGCCTGCGTTTTTTACCAGTTCTGTGAAATCCGGCAGGGTGTCAGCCTTGGCGGTGGATGCCATTATAGCGAAAAAGAACATAAGGCTGAAAAGGAAGAAACGGTTCTGCATTTCAAATCTCCCTGGTTTGGCCGAACAGGTCGGCAAAAAGATGCTTGTGTCTGCCATGATGCAAGCACCTGTTTGGGTTGTGTCAGGATGGCAAACTAGGAGGACTTGCTTGTCAATGGCCTGTACGTGTGCCGGGCTTGACATTCAAACTCCGCATAGTTTTTGCTCTTTCCCAAAATAGCTATTCATAGCCCGATGTAAAGAGATTAAAGCAAATTTGTGAAGAGGGGCGAAAGTTTTGCCAACAGGGAAAAGATGGGTTAAACAGTATGGCAGGGAGATGCTATGCGTGAAATAAAAAGTGCCGAAGTGACAGCGGCGGTAGCCGAGCTTTGCTCCGCTGCCGGGTTTGAGCTTCCAGACGATGTTTTTGCGGGTCTGGTGGCGGCCAGAGAGAAGGAAGAATCGCCTATGGGGCAAACGGCTATTGATGACATCATTCTTAACGCTCGCATAGCAGGCGGGGAAAGGCTTCCCATTTGTCAGGATACCGGCCTGGCCGTTTTCTTTGTGGATATGGGCCAGGAAGTGGCGCTGACGGGAAAGAGCCTTGAAGAGGCGGTTAATGATGGAGTGGCAAAGGGATATGAAAAATTTTATCTGCGCAAGTCCGTTGTTGACGATCCTTTGTTCAGCCGCGCCAACACGGGAACCAATGCGCCCGCAATTATACATTTGCGTCAGGTTGCAGGCGACAAACTGGAGATAACGCTTGCCCCCAAGGGAGGAGGCTGTGAGAACAAAAGTTTTCTGCGCATGCTCGCCCCGGCCGATGGTGAAAAAGGGGTCAAGCGGGCAGTGGTTGACGCGGTGCTTGCCGCCGGAGCAAGCGCCTGCCCTCCTTTTGTGCTGGGGGTGGGAATAGGCGGAAACTCCGAACTGGCAATGATTAATGCCAAAAGGGCCCTTTTGCGCGATATCGGCCTGCCGCATCCCGACCCGCGGTACGCAGCGCTTGAAGGCGAGCTGCTTGAGCTTGTCAATTCAACCGGCATAGGGCCGCAGGGTTTTGGTGGAAGAATAACTGCGCTGAAGGTGAATATTGAAACCGCTCCCGCCCACATCGCGTCTTTGCCTGTGGCTGTCAGCATAAGCTGTCATGCTGCAAGGCATGCGAGCATAACCCTCTAACTCTGGATGGACGCCATGCCCCGAGCGTCTGTAGTCATGCCTGTGTATAACGCCGCCCAAAGTGTTGGCCGAGCGGTTGAATCCGTATTGTCCCAGTCTTACGGAGATTTTTCCTTAATAATAGTAGATGACGGCTCCACTGACGAGAGTCTTGAAATAATCCGCTCCTTTGCCGACTCTAGAATTACGGTTCTTGAAAATGGGGAAAACCGGGGAATTGAATATTCTCTCAACAGGGGAGTGAAAGCCGCCGATTGTGAGTGGGTTTTCCGGCTGGATAGCGATGACGAATGCGCGCCAGGCCGTTTGGACGCCCAACTTGAATTTCTGGAAACCCATCCAGAAATATGGGTGCTTGGCTCATGGGCCGAGCTTTTATTTGATGGCGGCGGTGTAAGTTTGGGCTCTGTGCCTGTGCAGAACGGGCAGATAAAAGCCAGGTTGCTTTTTCACAGTGCTTTTTTTCATCCTGCGGTGGCGGTCAGGCGGGAATTATTTGAGTGGACCGGCTATTCGGCCAAATATCCCAGGGCTGAGGATTATGATTTGTGGTGCAGGCTGGCTTTAAACCCCAGATCCAGATTTTTCAATCTGCCGGAAGCGCTGATCCGGTACAGGGTCTCGGAGCGGGGCCTTAGCTTGGGCGGGCGGGAAAAGCAGCTTGCCAGCACCCGTGAGGTGCGCGAAAATTTCTTGCGCCGGGCTGGAATTGAAAATCAGGCGGGGCTGGATTTATACCACGCCATGTCGGATGGAATCCTGCCTGCGGCAGTGGGCCCCGCTGCAGTAGAGACTTTTTTTGTTCTGCTGGGCCAGATTAAGAAATGGAACTTGATTTCAGGCTATGCCCCGGCCGGAGCCTTGAGTGCAGAACTCACACCGAGATTTACAAGCCTGACAAACAGGATTGCAGGCATGGCGGCAGACTGCGCTGAAATGATGAAAAAATCCGAATTCTACCAGAGAGGTTTCGCTTGAAATCCAGATATGTTCCTGAAGTTCTGAGCATTGAAAAAAAATATAAAGCTTTCCGGCTTGATGAAGATGACGGGCAGTCCTTCCTGTTCACATGCGATTCCTGTTCCTCGGCTTTGGACGTGGCCTGGAACCTGAACAAAGAAGGACTGTTCATGCCGTGGGACAGTGTTTTTGCGGCGGAGCAGACTGCCGGGCGCGGGCAGTTGAGGCGGGAATGGGTTTCTCCCAAAGGTAACATTTATGCCGCCCTTTGCCTGCCTCCCCTGTTGCATGGGGCAGGGGCCTCGGTGTTTGTGGGGTGGCTTGTAGTTAAAGCATTGCATGAAGTTTTGGGTCAGCATTTGCCCAAGCCGGAGCTTGCCGGGTTAAAACTTAAATGGCCGAATGATATTGTGCTTCACAGGCATAAAATAGGCGGAATTTTACTGGAGGAAAGGAACGGGGTG
>CAZJFJ010000118.1:0-6400 GCA_964545305.1 uncultured Desulfovibrionaceae bacterium | reverse complement strand
CGACTGCCAGCGCCAGACCAGTTTCAATCCACGCTCCCACGCAGGGAGCGACTTTGTAGCCTCTGTAAAACTCCATTAGACCAGGGGTTTCAATCCACGCTCCCACGCAGGGAGCGACTGCAAAATGCGCAAAAAACCGCTTAAATTTTCTTACTTTTCCATGTCATTTAACAGAATAATATAGCGCTAATATCAAATACTGTCAAAATTTTGCATGTTTTTGACAATTTTCCCGGTGCGAGCCTCTAACATTTTTTATGGGCGATCCCAGTTCGCACCACCTTCCAGCCGCGCTGTCATATTATCAATACGCCGTCAACATCAATACTAGGTTTAACCCCGATGTGGGCCACCCTATTGTGATAGTTATCGCCAAGATTGTAGAAGCGCAGACTATCTTCATCTTGCTTTATCAACTTTACCAGCTCCGCTTCCAGCTTGCGGCTTTGCGTCCAATCGACATTGCACTCAAACACAGAGTTCTGCACCCGCTGCCCGTACCGGCCGCAAATTTTAGCAACCTTTGCAAGCCGCCGTCTGCCTTCCGAAGTTTCGGTTTTTACGTCATAAGTAACAAGCAACAACATCTTGTCACTTCCACAAAAACGCCGGATAAGCGTCCAAATCGCCGCGTATGGTTCGGGCGAGCAGCAAGGCCTGCGCATACGGCACCAACCCCCACTCCAGCTTCTCTTCAAGAAACGGATGCGTGAGCATTTCTTTCTTGCGTTCCTGCCATGCCGACAGAAACTTCTTTCTCGGCTCGTCTTTCATTCTTACCGCACCACTTTCCGTAACCTTAAAATCGCTGGGCCCTAAAATTTTAAGGTTTATCAGTGACAACACAAACCTATCTGCTAGCACGGGCCGCAGTTCCTCCATAAGGTCGAGCGCAAGCGAGCACCTGCCCGGCCTGTCCCTGTGCAGGAAGCCCACATATGCATCCAGCCCCACCGCCTCCAGCGCCGCTTCACAATCATGAGCCAGCAGGGTATACGCGAACGAGAGCATCGCGTTGACCGGATCCTGGGGCGGCCGCCGCTCACGCCGCATAAACCTGAATTTGTTCTTGTTTTGCAGTATAAGCTGATCGAATTGCCTGAAATACGCGCTTGCGGCATTTCCCTCCACGGCCCGCAGTTCGTTAAGGCATTGACAGCCTTTCAAACTTGATAAAGCGTCTTTTAGCTGAGCGGACGTGTTTTTCAACGCCTCAGCATCAACCCTGAGTTCATAATCCCTTGCAGCGCGCTCCAACCGCCAGCGCGAATTATAGATTTTGCCGAAAATAAAACTCCTGGCATATTCCAAGCTCCTGCTCTCGGAGTCTGATATGCGGTACTGTTCCTTGCGAAGCGTAACGTTTCCTCTGGATTCCCCTACAAGCCTGCCCATGAACCTGCCGGAAGGGTTAAGGAACGTCAACGCCACTCCTTTTTCGGCGCATTTGCCCAGCAAGGCGGGGCTCGCCCCAAGCCAGCTGAAAGCCACTATCCCTTCAAGATTCAGCAACGGCAGCCGGAGCAAGGTTTTATCGTCCTGACGGATGAGCACATTCTCCTGTTCCAATGTCAGATATGCGTCCGGCACGGTTACGAACAAGGTGTTCAGCAGCTTTCGCACAACGCGTCCTCCATATACTTATTCGCCGACTTGGCCAGCTTGGGCAAACACAAGTTAACAAGAGAACATTCCTTGCATTTTTTGTCCCGCCTTGGTTTAGGAGTATGCTTGCGCTCAAAGGCTTCGTGCATTTCTTGCGTCAGGCCGCATACTTTTTCCCTCAGCTCAAAGGTGAACTCTACCTGCTCCCTACGGTGGGTCACCCCGTAGAAAAGCGCCCCGCGCTCTATCCTGCAAGCAAGCATTTCCTCCAGGCACATGGCCTGGGCGCACAACTGCAGCCTGTCGCAATCGTCGATTTTGGACTTGCCGCGCTTGTATTCAATTGGAAAAGGAAACCATCTGCCCTTGCGCCCGTGAATCGCCACGCCGTCAGGGTCGGCGTGAAACTCCACTACGTCGCATTGTCCAGACAAACCAAGTTCGCGCGAAGACACCCTGAGCGAATTGGCCGTAAAAACGCCGTTGCGCTTTTCACCAAGCTTTTCATTATGCGCCCGATCGTGCATTGCAGTTCCGTCAATGGTGCGCCAGTTGTCCGCCCACTGCTGCTCTATTTGCATCAGCGCCCACTGGCGGCGGCAAAATGCAAAATGCTGTATGCCCGACAATTGCAAATAATCGTCCTCGGCGTATGTCATCTCTCTTCTTTGCTTACACCGTTTGGAGCGTTGCCGACCGTTACTTCATAATCGGAATACGCGCGGGGGATCTTTACGCCATCCTTGCGCCTTACGCTGACCAAATCAAACAGCTTATCGGCATGAGCGTTACCAAGTTCACTGTCGTGCTTGAATATGACGAGTTTGCGCAAAGTCATCTTGCCTCTGGCGGCGGAGCGGTCAAACTCGAACATATTCTCAATAGCATCCCACAGCAGATTAAGATCGGATTCGGAAAATCCGGTAACTTTTTGCGCCAAACAAGCTGAAATAAAGCCTTCCTGCCGGTATAGCGCATAAGGGACGATGTGCTTGCGGCCCATTTCAGTGGACGCGGTAGCGGCTTTTTCATCAGTTGTAATTGCCACACGGGTAATCGTGATTTCCTGTGGAACAACAGGATCAACGCTACGCCCAAAGGCAAGCTGCACAGGACCGCGCACCTGCCCCGCCGTATTCGACAATTCCTTATCTTTCGCTGCGGTTGTCATTACCGCTCCGAACGTGCGAACGTCATAAAAATTGGCGCACATAAACTCACGGAAGGAACGGCTCTTGTCGGCGCATGGTTGAGATTTTACGGCATCAACGCCTTTCTTGTCCTGACTATTCAAAGACACATTCTGCTGAATGTAAATATCATAACCTGGCTGACCATTTTTCACCATATCCACATAGTTGCGTATTTTCCGCTTGATGCACACGTCCGTTACAATGCCGTGTCCGGTTTCAGGGTCAATGCGCGGCATATTGCCCGCGTCCGGGTCGCCGTTGGGGTTGCCGTTTTCCACATCGTAGAGCATTACAAACTCATAGCGGTTTTTGATCGCCTCATTCATCAATGGTTTCCTCCGTTGTTTTTTTTGTATAGAACCGTTGCATCTGGTGGTAATATCCGAGAATAAACCTGCCCTGGTCGTCAAGGGCAAGCGCGCTTGGGAACGGCTCGTCCGCATCCAGCGCGCCGAGCAGTTCGGCCTTAAGATTTTCGTAATACAACGCCTTATCCAGTTTCGCCGCATGGTGCATTGAAAGCTTCAAAATTGTAGGAAACACACTTGCCGGGTTAGCGCACGCGCTGGCAAAATAGCGGTCGCGAATAGTTGCGTTCAGCGTGCCTCCGGAAGCGTCCTTTTGAAGTTTTTCCAGCGTCGCGAACAGGCGCCCCAAAACGTAGGGTTTGTTGCTTGATTGTTTGTTAAGCTCCACAGCGGCTACCTCGCTTTCATTATAGTTTCTTATTAGTATTGCTTTAATCACCGCGGCTTTTGTGCGGTTCACTTCCTCTCCGGCGCGGATGCGGGCAAGCATCGCGGTGTATAACGTCATTGGATAACGCGCGCCGGTTACGATTGAATTCAGCAACTGCCCGCCGAGAAGGGGCATGGCGTCATTCGCCTTTTTCTTGACTGTGGTTTCGCTGAGAACCATCCACGGCGGAATAAACCGGAATTTCGCATCACGGGACGAGAATATTTCCATGCTCACATAATGCCTGGCAATGTTTAGCAGAATGTTCCCAAAACTGCTCCGGTGGAAAAAGCGGACGCTTATCCGCCCCGCGTTGGGCGACATGCACATAACATAAAATGCACGTTCAAAATCACAATTTGCAAGGTTGGACGGCCTGCCGGAGGAAAGATTTCCTATAATGGCGTCAAGCTTGTCGTTATTCTCTTCTTTTGGTTCACTGCACCACGAAAATATTTCCGCTTCATTTTCGCCGCCGTTCTCCGCCCAGTAAACCAAAGTATCCTCGCCCAGGAATTTGTGATGGTTCTTGTCCGCAAGCAAATCGTTAAGCGCGGCTACATATGCGTATGAGGCGTAGCAGCCTATGGCCGCTGCCGGGTCTTTCGCGCTTTTCCCATAAGAGGCGAAGCTCTCGGCGTTAATGCTTACAAGAGGCTTCTTCCCCATTGATACGCCGCGCAGCCTTACCTCGCCTTGCAAAGACTGAAGGGCATCCTCACGGCCAGTGACGAGATCGAGCACTCTCTTTGTTGAACGGCTGAGTGCTGTATTGTACGAGTCCCATGCCTTGCGAATGCTTTCGTCCTCATACGCGAACCGGCCGTCCACCATAAACGCCAGGTCATTCCTCGTTTCAGGCATGTCGCCGGGCGGGCTTGGCGCTTTGCCAAAATAGTTTTTAATTGCAACCGCAACAGGAGTGTTCACATCCGCAAGCACTTTCAGGTGCAGCTCTTTAGCGGCTGCATATTTTTTCGCGCCGTCATTCTTCTGTTGTCCCTTTTTATCTTTTGAATCAACTCCCAATATGTAGCCGGCGTTATCGCAAAGGAAGTATGGTTTTATGCTATTAGCGCGGGTTTCTGTTTCGGGAAGCAGCCTTTCCTCCCTTTTCCCCTTGGGTTCTCCACAGGGGATAATTTCAAGCACTTCGCCGTCTTGATTAATGTTCAGATAAAAATCCACAGGCCTCGGCTTCCACCCAGGTTTCTGTTTTTCGCTCACCGCGTCCTCATACCGTTTCACAAGCGCTTGTAAAATCATCGCAGCACCGTCACATTCCGCAGGTCAATCACTCCCTGTATCATTTCCGCCCGGAAATAGGTGGGAGTAAACGCGGTTACGCGCTCGCCGTCAGCTGATTTTTCGTAATCTATGTCATACAGCATCAACCCCAAATCTCTGTCTTCCTTTATAGCTTCCGGCAGCGGCTCGCCCGGCTCAATCAGCCGCAACGCAGCGGGAAATTCCCTTGTGCCAAGGTATGGCTGATGATAATGCTGGCCCGAGCGGAGGCGGCGGGTAATCATTTCGGCGAACTTGCCGTGATTGAAGCTGCCGTCCGGCAGTTTATCCTCGCCGCCAACCTTCTCCGTGGGCTGAAAACAGGCGTTTACAACATAGCGCACATCTTTCAGCACCATGGCCGCTCTTTGCGTGCGGTCGTCCGCCGCATAAATGCGCTCTCTGCCGGGGCTTGCCTTGCTTTGAATTTCGTTGCGGCGCATATTCTCGAACTTGATCGGGCTGCATACCCTGATTTCGTTAATTACATAACGGATAGCCGGTTTCCAGAATACGGCCTCCAAAATTCCACGAACGGCGGATGGCGTAATCACGTCGTAGCTTACACGCTCCACTTTGAGTTCAGGCCGGGAAAAGCAGGCGTAACTTCCCAAAATTTCTACATTAACAGCCAAAATAACTCCTCCTTCCTAAGAAAATATTGCGTTTCCGCTATCAGGGCTAAGTTTGACCCCCAGTTTCTTATCATAAACACCGGTTGGTAAAATGCTCAGTTCTTCGTCAAGCGCTTCAAGCTGCCCAAGTTCCTGAAGTTTCCTGATATCGTCCAGGTAAAGGGAAACGCTGTATCGCTGAATTTTTCGCATCAGTTGCTTTGTGCGTATGCCAAGCCTGAGCTCTTCACATAGCTTTTCAGATTCAGCGCACGCAACAATAACAGCTTTTTGCTTATTTTCAATGATATTAAACTCCATAGCCACTTTTTTAAATGGAAAGGAGAAAGGCCCCATTCCCTTGTTGAACTGCTGAACTATCTCATTTTTGTCCAGCCCCGAACTTGTGATTATATAACGCAACTGCGAAAAGTAAGATTTAACGGCCTCAAGAGAAGCGATATCAGTGTTTTTACGAGCTGCGTGCTCATATGCCGCTATGTTTTGCCGGATGGAGTTGGGCTGAAGGTTCTCGCCTGCAAGCATGAACACATAAACAAAGGATTCGCCGAGCGTATTGCCCCCCTCGCGGTTACATCGGCCCGCGGCCTGAATAATGCTGTCCAGCCCCGCCTTTTCACGATAAAGCACAGGAAAATCCACATCCACGCCCGCCTCAATCAGGCTTGTGCTTATTACCCTGCAAGGCTCGCCTGTTTTTAGTTTCTCACGAATTTCGGACAGAACTGCGCTTCGGTGAGCCGGATACATTGTTGTTGACAGATGAACCGCGTCAAGCCTTCCGGCAAGCTCCTGGGCTTTTTTACGAGTGTTCACTATACATAGAACCTGTTTGTGCCCCGCCAGCCTCTCCACAAGTTCTTCGTCCGAAAAATTGTGACCCGTGCTAAACTTGACCCTTCTAAAGAATTCATACATTTCAGAAGGGTTTGGGTTAATTTC
>CAZJFJ010000117.1:0-6487 GCA_964545305.1 uncultured Desulfovibrionaceae bacterium | reverse complement strand
TTTTCCATCAAGACTTTTCAGCGTCTTTTCTGTATATTTCCTGAATGGAGCTTACGGCATACCTCGGCTTGTTCGCCGCCGCTTTCATGGCGGCCACCCTGCTCCCGGCCCAGTCGGAACTGCTTCTGGGCGGGATGATCGCATCAGGAGACTATTCCGTGCCCCTGCTTCTTCTTGCCGCCACAACGGGCAACATCCTGGGCTCAACAGCGAACTGGGTGCTGGGGCGATATTTTTCTCATCTGAAAGAGCGCCGCTGGTTTCCCATAAAAAAAGCCCAGCTTGAAAAGGCCGGGCACTGGTACCACAAATACGGGCGCTGGTCGCTGCTTTTAAGCTGGGTTCCGATAATCGGAGATCCTCTTACGCTGCTGGCGGGAATACTGCGCGAACCGCTGCCTTCATTCCTTGCCATTGTCGCAATCGCCAAGCTTGGGCGTTATTTGGCGGTTGCCGGAGCAGCCCTCGGCCTGACCGGATTTTAAACCTCACAGGCTGATGCCAATGTTCACCAACTCCTCAATCCAGGCCCGCCTTTCTCCGCTGCTTTCGGCATACTCATACACGCCAAGCCCTTTCAGGCTGAATTCAGAATTAAGAGCGCGCACGGCGTTCAGCAAAGCCCGCGGAGAAATTCCGTCCGGTTCCCGAAAACGGGTATTGGGAAAATCTTCCGGGTCGAGCACATCAAAATCTATGTGAATGAAAATATTTTTATGCCCGGTCCCGCGAACGGCCTGCACCAGCTTTTCAGGGCCGTTTTTAAGCGTCTGCACGTCAATAAGCGGAATGGAGTGCCTGGCTATGAACTCCGCCTCAGCCCGGTCGGTGGTGCGCACCCCGGCAAGCACCAGCTGCGAAGGGTTAAAAGGCCTGGGCAATACCTCAACAATTTCCCGGTCTCCCTCTCCCATCAGGGCGCGCAAGGGCATCCCGCAGAACATGCCGCTGGGCGAAGTTTCCGGAGTATTCAGGTCGGCGTGGGCGTCAAACCAGATAAAAGCCAAATCGCCGTTATACACATTATTCAGATAACTGGCCGGAACCACCCCGGCATCACAGCCGCCGCCCACAAAAAACAGGGTCTCCGGGCGTTTCTGTTCAACGAATGAAAATGCCGCACGCAATTGACGCAGGATATCCGCGCGCCCGGTTATACCCGCCTCAAGGGGAAGGTCTTCAAAATCATTCACCCCCACTTCGGCAATCTGCTGCCCGGCGAGATAAAGCAGCTTGAATTCGGCTGCTCCGAAAAAAGGAGATTTTTCCGTATTTCCCTGCCATTGGGGGAAGACCACATTCAGATGTTTTTTTTCCATGTCCTGAGCATACACAATTTTTCTACAAATGAAAATCGGACTATGCAGGGATGACGCCTGCAGAAAAAGATGCGCCTCACGGTCTTCCGGCCTTTTGCATTACCTTGGGCGCAATGAAAATTTCATAACGCCCGCAGACAAATAAGCACAAGGCCGAAAACGGCCAATTCAAAAGGAACCGGCTTTTTATTTCTTCCTTTAGGGCATTTCACACTTGAAATGCTCTGGAACATGACCGATAAAATATATTTTCCAGCCCTTCCGAAGACACAAAACTTTTTGAAATTGTGCATTCAAACAAAATAGACGCAAACGGCTTTGCCCGCCGTTAAGCGTCTATTTTGCGGCAAAAATCTTATTAAAACTCTTGCAGAGCATTTCAAATGCGAAATGCTTCATATAAAAACCGCGCTGCTTGACGGCAACCGCCGTTCGCTCAAAAAAAACTTCCGATTCTCAAATGAACTTGCAGGCCTGTGATTCTTCACACCAGCCCTTTATATCTCAGGCATGCCGATGGGGCTGAGCAACTGCTCCAGGCGGTACGCCCCTTTCAGCAAAGTGTGCTCGTCAAAAGCGCGGCCCAGAAGCTGCACCCCCACCGGCATGCCCGATTCAGCACCCAGCCCGGCGGGAATGGCCACGCCCGGAAGACCGGCCAAATTCAGCGACACGGTGAAAATATCCATCAAATAGTTCTTGAGCGGATCATCGGTGTTCTTGCCTATTTCCCAGGCGGTTACCGGGGAAATCGGGGCCAGCAGCATGTCGCACGCTCCAAGCGCCTTCAGATAATCCTCCTGAATCAGGCGGCGCACCTGCGAAGCTTTTTTATAATAGGCGTCATAATAGCCGGAGGAAAGCACATAAGCGCCAAGCATGATCCGGCGCTTTACCTCGTCGCCAAAGCCTTGGGTGCGGGACTGCTCGTACAGCTCTTCAAGAGTTTCAACATTTTCCGCCCGGAACCCATAGCGCGCTCCGTCAAATTTGCTCAAATTGGTGCTCGCTTCAGCCGGGGCGATAATATAGTAGGAAGCCACCGAAAGCGGCATGTGCGGCATTTCCACGTCCACAATCTCCGCCCCAAGCTCCCTGGCCGCTTCAATCGCTTTTTCCGCTCCGGCCAAAACTTCGGGAGCTATCCCGTCCGACTCCCAAAACTCTCTGGGCAGGCCCACCTTCATTCCCTTCATGTCACCTGAAAGGCCATCGGCATAGGCCTCGGCAGGGCGGGCCGAGCATGTGGAATCCCGTTCGTCCAAACCGGCCACGGTTTCAAGCATAATCGCGCTGTCTTCCACCGTGCGGGCGAGAATGCCCACCTGGTCCAGCGAAGAAGCGAAGCCGATTGCCCCAAAACGGGACACCCGGCCATAAGTGGGCTTGATGCCCACGCAACCGCACATGGATGCAGGCTGGCGCACCGATCCGCCTGTATCGGTGGCGAGGGCGCCATAAGCCTGGCAGGCGGTCACAGTAACCGCGGACCCTCCGGATGATCCGCCAGGAATGCGGGATGTGTCCCACGGGTTTCTTGCCGGCCCGTAATATGAGCTTTCCGTGCCCGACCCCATGGCGAATTCGTCCATGTTGGTTTTGGAAATAATGATCGCGCCCGCCTTTTTCAGCCGTTCCACCACAAACGCGTCATAAAAAGGCACAAAATTTTTCAGCATCCGCGAGGCACAGGTAGTGGGAAGATCCTTTGTGCAGATGCAATCTTTCACCGCAACCGGAACGCCCCAAAGCGGCTGGCCGGGGTTGGGCCCTTCCTTGTCCATGCGCCCGGCCTGGGCAAGGGCGCTGTCTCCCGCCACATGGGTAAGCGCGTTGAGGTTTTTTTCCGTTGCGCCAATCCTGTCCAGGCACGCTTCCACCGCCTGGGTGGCGCTCGCCTCTTTAGAGGCAAGCATATCCCTGATCTGTCTTAGTGTTTTGGTATGCAATTGAGACATATGTTTTCCTGAATAACTGCTTAATCCGTATTAAAGCAGATTAATTTTAAAACACCCCTTCCGGCGCTTAGCATTGCTGTCTTCATCCGTATGACTTAAAGGCTCGTCTACGGCTGAAGCGGCAGCGGCAGTGAATTCCGTCTGCGGGGCGGGCGGCGCTGCTCACGCCGCCAAAGTATTCTGTAAGAAGCAGCCTTTCACTGTCAAAATGCTTTAAAGCACTCTGGGCACCACGAAAAACTCGCCGCTATCGCCCGGAGAATTGGCCAGAAGCTCCGAACGGCTGCAAGTTTTCACAACCTCGTCTTCACGCACGGCCCCCACTCCCTCATGGGGCGAGTAAAGCGGCTCCACATTGGAAGTATCCACCTGATTCAGCCGCTCCATATAGTTCAGAATATCTGCGAACTGCCCTTGCAGTTTAGCCGCTTCCTGCTCTGTGGGGCGAATTTTGGAAAGCAGCCCCACATGCAAAACATCTTCCCGGCTTATAGCCATTGCCTGCTCCTTTAAATAACCTGTTTCGCGGATTATTCCTCGCTCCAGCGCTGGCTGTGCAAGCGTTTGGTCTCTTCCATCCGCCTTTTAAATTCATCGATATTTACCGGCGCAAACCCGTCGGCCGTGGGGGTAAACATGAACATTTCCTGCGAAGCCTGGCCGGAGCTGTTCCAATGCATTGGAGCCATGCTCCAGTCTATATTCTGCGCGTTTTGCAGGCGCGAGTTCACTTGCTGGGCGTCCCACCCGCCGCCGCTGAAAAGGCCGGAATCGGGCTGCCCCATGTTCATGGCGAAGCGCACAAAATCAAAGCCAAGGGCGTACCACAAATCCGCCTTGACGCTGCCCACCGGAATGCCCGGCACGCCAGATTCCGTATCCGCCACAGGGCCGCCGCCCATCTGATTCAGGAAATAAACCAGAGTCTGCTTGGCGGAGCCGGACGATTCGTTGTTCCAGGTTCCGGGAAAAACTCCCAGATAAAAATAGCTGGAATCGGGCGAACGGTCATTATATAGGCTCTGCTCCCAAAGGGCCGTGCCCATGATCACCAGCCGGTCCTCCTTGTTGAAGAAGAAATAGGGAACCACTCCCTTGGCCGCCGGCCAGGTGTCCGGCAGAAAGACCGCTTCAAAGGAATTTCCTGCACGCCCCTGCATCAAATCACGCACAGCCGCACCCCAGACATCGGGGTTGTTGGCCGCATATGAGCGGGAAGTCATGTGAATTCCGAAATTCCCGGCCTGTTCATTGATGACGCTGTTCATCCGCTGCCCATAGCTGTCCACCGGATAAAGCGAAGCTACCCCATAAACTCCCAGGTCCTGGCAAAATTTGAGAAGAGCCGCGACCTGATCGTTGGGGCTGGAGAAAAAACGCCAGGCGCTGATTCCTTCTTCCCCTCCCTCAAGATGGGAAAGGAAGGTGAACACGGCCCTGTCCTTAAACAGGCCCGAGTCCTTGCCCTGGTTATACGCCGCCGGGGTGAGCGGGCCCCCGATAATGGTATTTTTCGGCAGCTCGGCCACTTTCTGCATCCAGCCGGCCGACTCGGTGTCGATAACTACCACGGTCACGCCGACCTTGCTTTGCGCAAGCGCTTGCTGGGCGGCCTGAGCCCCCTTGGACACTTTTTCCGCATACTGCCCGTATTTGCCCTGCAATGGAAGCAAAAGCGCCACGGTTCCCTCCGAAGGCATCTCGGCGGGAATGGCCTGGAGCACGCTGGTTTGCTCCTGAGCCGAGGCCAGTAGCGCAGACGCCAGTTCCGGAGAAGCAAGCACGCCGCTTCCTGCCAGCGATTCGATAATTTCCCTGCCCGGCTGCCTGTAATCTTCGCTGGTGGAGAAAAGCATGCGGCGGCCTTGCTCAAGGTTCACAATAGTGTAGGGAAACGAAGCCGCATTCTGCGGGCTGATATGCCCATAGAGCTGCCCCAGAAACGCCGGCTCCTGCCAGCGCAACTGATCGGCGAAAATACGTTCGAAAGCCGCTTTTTCCTGCTGCGACATTTGCTGATAATAAACGCCCATTTGAGAAAGGGCGCTGTTTATCTGGGCGCCGTCCTGATTTTTAAGCGCATACACGGCCTGAGCCCTGCCCCGCATGCTTGCGGATTCGCCGTCCCTGTCCTTTGATTTCGCTTTTTCCAGAGCCTCGCCCGCCGGAAAACGCAGAGTAACCCCCAGCCAGGCATCCTGCCAGCCGCTTGAGTTCTCAATGCCCGGCTCGCTGTCCGCCCAATTTTTAAGGGCCTGCTGGGCCAGATGAACATGATTGTTGGCGGCGGCGGAAAGAACATAATAGCGCCACGCCTCGCTACGCTCCTGAGCCGGAAGCCCGGGAGTGGTAATCAGATTCCCGGCAAGCCGTTCGGCCCTTGCAAACTCTCCCAGTTCATAAAATTCTTTGGGGGTGCTTGGGGCGGGCTTGCTCGAAACCGCGGGCTTGGTCTCCGGTTTTGCAGGAGGAACAGCTACATGGCCTGCTCCCTGCCCCTCGCCGCCAGGCTTGCCGACAATAGTGCTTTTCGGGCAGCCGGTGGCTGTAGCAAGCACAATCAAAAGCCCAAAACAGGCCGCCAGCTTCAGCAGTCTGGCAGAGTTGGGGAATATGTTCATATTTTTCCTCGAACGCTTTTTGCGGGTAAAATCAATCAGGAAGTTTACACACCTTTTCTTTTGAAGTGAAGCCTTAAATTCGGCCGCAGCACCTGTAAAACTCAGAAAATCAATCAAGAGCGGTGCGCGCCGCCAGCACCACATCCACAGCCCCGGCCCCGGAATCAAACAGACGCTTTGCGCACTCGGTCACCGTTGCACCGGTAGTCATTACATCATCCACCAGAAGCACTTTTCTTCCGGACAAATTCCCCTCCGCAAGGAACGCGCCTTTCACCGCATTTGCCCGTTCCTCCCGGCTAAGCTGCATCTGAGGCAGGCCGTATCTGGTGCGCGCAAGCAAGCCGGTTTCCAGCGGAAGCCCAAGGGCTTTGGCAAGCGGCCTTGCAAGCTCAAGGCTCTGGTTATATCCCCGTTCCTTTAAGCGGCGGGTGTGCAGCGGAACCGGAATTACCAGATCATACCCACGCGCGGCCTTTTCCATTACCCGCATGGCCATCATCCCACCCAGCAGGGACGATGCAAAAAGAGCAGAGTGGAACTTCAGCCCCAGCAGCAAATCCCGCAAAAGCCCCTGATACGGGCCGAG
>CAZJFJ010000116.1:0-6545 GCA_964545305.1 uncultured Desulfovibrionaceae bacterium | reverse complement strand
CAAATGATTGTAGGGCGGCAAAGCCTCCCGTTAAGCAATCATTTGAGGCGTTAACCGCTCTAGCGTGCAGGCAATGGATGCGGCAGGGTTGTTTCCGCCCTGTGCCCTTGGTCGCGCATTTTATGGCAGAAATCGTATATTCATAAGTCAAGGCGGGCTATGCTCCGCTTGATGAGCTGAACCTTCGAGGCTTCCGTTCCAGAACGGAAGCCTCGAAGGCGGAGGCTTTCGGCCATGCGGAAAATCCTACAGCCATTGCCGCATGAACTGTTTGGCTGTTCCGCCGCCGTCAATGTGTTTGATCAGTGCGCTGCCGAACACCACCCCATGCAGTTTGTCCCGCACTTCCGCAAGCTGGGCCGGTTCTTTCACCCCAAACCCCAGCACCACGGGAAGCCGTCCAAACGCCTGCCTGGCCCGTTCTATTGTTGCGGTAACTTCCGGGGGAAGGCCCTGGCGCACTCCGGTAATGCCCATGACCGATACCACATACGCGTACCCGGTTGCTGTTTCCGCATACTGGCGCATCCGTTCAAGCGAAGTATTCGGGCCTACCAGTGGAATCAGGTCCAGCTTTTTTGGCCTCAGGGCGGTTTTCATGGGGCCGCTTTCGTCAAGCGGTAAATCCGGCACAATGAATCCCGCTACTTCGGCATCGGCTGCGTCATGGGCAAGTTTTTCAAGCCCGTATTGCAAAAAGGGGTTGTAGTATCCCATTAAAACCAGCCCGGCCTTGAATTGGCCTTTTCTTTTTTTAAGCTCGCTTAAAATCTGGGCAAGGCTCACCCCATGCTCAAGCGCCTTTACCGAAGCCATTTCCACTACCGGGCCGTCCGCCACCGGATCGGAGAAGGGCACTCCTATTTCAATTATGTCCGCCCCGTTCTCATCAAGCTCTTTCAGCTCTTTCCAAAACCTTTCCGGCGTGGGGAAGCCTGCGGTTAAAAACGGAATAAGGGCTATGCGCCCGTTTTTCACGGCGTTTTCTATTCTTTTTTGCAGCTTGCTCATTTAATTTACCTGCCTGTTTTCAATGTCGAAAATGATTTCCATGTCTTTGTCGCCGCGGCCTGACAGGTTTACAACCACATGCCCGCCTGCGGGCATCACCTGCCTGTTTTCAAGCACCCAGGCCAGAGCGTGGGACGATTCAAGCGCGGGGATGATTCCCTCTTTCCGGGAAAGGGCATAAAACGCGCGAAAGGCTTGCTGGTCATTGATGGTGACATAGTCCACCCTGCCGATTTGCTTAAAATATGCGTGTTCGGCGCCCACTCCGGGATAGTCGAGGCCTGCCGCTATGGAATGGGACGGCTCAATCTGCCCGTTTTCGTCCTGAAGCAACATGGAATATTGCCCGTGCAGCACTCCGGGGCGGCCCAGGTTCAGGGTGGCGGAATGATAGCAGCCCGGTTCACCGCTGCCCGCGGCTTCCACGCCCACCAGCCGGACGCTGTCATATTGGGGGTCGCTTGCAAACGGGTGGAACATGCCAATGGCGTTTGAACCTCCGCCCACGCAGGCAACCACGGTATGAGGCAAGCCCGATGTGAAGTCTTTTACCTGGGTGATGGTTTCCTTGCCGATTACGGTTTGGAAATTTCTCACCAGGGTGGGGAAGGGATGGGGGCCGGCAGCCGTTCCAAAACAGTAGTGGGTGTTTTCCTGGCTTGATATCCAATAGCGCATGGCGGCGTTGATTGCGTCTTTAAGTGTTTTTGTGCCGCTTGTAACCGCCTCAACTTTCGCGCCGAGAAGACGCATCCTGGCCACGTTTGGAGCCTGCCGCACCACATCGGTGGCGCCCATGAAAATGGTGCATTCAAGCCCCAGCCTGGCTGCGGCCGCCGCAGTGGCAACGCCATGCTGTCCGGCTCCGGTTTCGGCTACCAGGGCTGTTTTTCCCATTTTCTTGGCAAGCAGGGCCTGCCCCAGGGTATTGTTCATTTTATGGGCCCCTGTGTGCAGAAGGTCTTCGCGTTTCAGCCACAGGTTGAAGCCCAGTTCCCTGGAAAGGGTGGGACAGAAACTGAGCGGAGTCTGACGCCCGGCGTAGTTTGCCAGAAGGTCATGAAGCTCCAGCTCGAATTCTGCAGATTGTCCGATAGTTTCATAGGCTTTTTCCAGTTCGGCCAGGGGCGGCATCAAAAGCTCCGGCACGAATTGGCCGCCAAAATCTCCAAAATATCCTTTACGCATTATTCCGCTCCTTGCAGGCTATTTTTAATTTGTTCAATCAGTTCCAGGTTTTTTATTCCGGGGGCCAGTTCCACCCCTGAATTGAGGTCTATGCCCATTGGCGCGCATTCCAGCACGGCCCGGCTTATGTTCACAGCGTTCAGCCCTCCCGCCAAAATCCAGGGATGGGGCAGGGAAAGCCCTTTCAGCATGTTCCAGTCGAACGCCTTTCCGCTTCCGCCGCCGGACTTGCCCGCATCGAAAAGAAAAGCCGCGCAATAAGGGGCGAACTCGGCGCAAACGGCTTCAAGCTGCCCCGCGCTCATCGTTTCCGGCCAGATGGTCTTTATTATTCTTTCCGGCCCAATGGCTTTGCAATATGCGGTGCTTTCGCCTCCGTGCAACTGCACATAGTCAAGCCCGGCCCTGTCTGCAATTTGCAGAACTCTTGCCGCGCTTGATTTGGCGAACACGCCAACCCGCAAGGCCGCCCCTCTGGGCAAAGCCCTCGCTTCGTCCTGGCTTATTTCCCTCGGGCTGCCCGGAACGAAGATAAAGCCGGTGGCGTCTATGCCCATATTCAGGCAGGCGGCCACTTCTTCGCTGCGGGTCAGGCCGCAAACTTTTATGAACATGCCGGAACTTTTGGCAATCTGTGCTTTAAGCATTGTTTCCCCTCAACTTTTTAAGAGCCTCACCGGGGTTTTCTCCTTTCATCAGGCTTGTTCCCACCAGAACAGCGTCATAGCCGCCGGCTTTCAGCCTGCAGATCTGCTCCGGAGTTTCAATTCCGCTGGCGCTAATCCAAACCTCGCCCTCCCGCTTGTGGGGGGCAAGCTCTACAGACCGTTCGAGCTCAACCTGCAGGGTGTCAAGGTCGCGGTTGTTCACTTGAATTATGCCGGCCCCGGCTTTTTGGGCGCGGTTCAAATCCTCTTTGTCGAACACCTCGACTACACACTCCAGGCCCAATTCCGAGGCGAGAGCAAGCAGGCGGCCAAGTTCCTCATCCTCAAGCATGCGGGCGATAAGCAGTATGGCCGATGCCGGGGTCGCCGCACTCATTTTCACCTGAAGAGGATCGAAGATGAAGTCCTTGCGTAACAGCGGCAGGTTGTGGGGGAGCCCGTTTGAAAAATTGCGCCCGCACATTTTGAACAGGAAGTTGATATCGCCCCGGAAGTATTCTTCTTCCGTCAGCACCGACAGCGCGCTGGCTCCCGCTTTGGCATAGGCGAGAGCGACTTCCGCGGGGCCTGCGTCCATGTTGATCTCCCCCCGGCTGGGCGAGGCGCGTTTATATTCGGCGATAACCGCGATTTCCTTTTCCGAAAGCAGGGCGTTGGCAAAACCAGGCCTGACGCCTGCGAGCGGTTGGGGGATGCGCCCGTCCGACTCCAGAGCATGCAGGAGGGAAATTTCCGCCTGTTTGGCCGCACGGAATTTGTCAAGCATGGATGAACCTCCTGCCCTGCCCGGCGTTTACAGCCGCAATTCCTTCCCGCATGCTTTCAGCAAGGGTTTTCCCTCTTTCCAGCACATGCACGGCAAGCCCCACATTCATGGCCAGCATGTCGCGCATGGCAAAAGGCCCTTTGCCCGTCAGCAGTTCCCGCAATATTTCAGCCCCTTCCTCGGGGCCGGCGATAACCAGGTCTTCCTCCTTGCAGCGCCCGAATCCAAACTCCGCCGGGTCCAGCCGCATTCTCGAAACCTTGCTGCCGTTGACCATGGCCACTTCGGCCGGGCCTATGGGGGTAAGCTCGTCATAGCCTCCTGCCCCGAAAACAACTGCCCCGCGTTCAATTCCCATATTGGCCAGGGATTCGGCTATAAGCATGAGCATATCCTGCCTCGCAACCCCGATCAGGCGGTGGGAGGGGCGCCCCGGGTTGGTGAGAGGGCCAAGCATGTTGAAGAGCGTGCGCACGCCAAGTTCGCGGCGCACAGGCATGATGTGCTTGAAGGCGGGGTGCATGTTCACCGCGAACAGGAAGGCGAAATTGTCTTTTTGCAGGGTATCCGCTACCTCGTGCGGGGCCAGCTCCAGGGAAATGCCTATTTTTTCAAGCACGTCCGCGCTGCCGCAGCGTGAAGATACGGAACGGTTGCCGTGTTTAAGAACTTTGTAACCCATGCCCGCCAGAGTGAGGGCGGCGGCTGTGGAGCAGTTGAATGAGAATTTGCTGTCCCCGCCTGTTCCCACCACATCTATTACCGGCCCCTTGATCCGGTTTAGCCCCGGCAGGTCTACGGCCCGGCTCAACACCGCTTCAGCCGCCATTTGCAGCTCGATGCTGGTTTCTCCTTTGGCGCGCAGGCCCAGCAGCATGGCTCCGGCAACAGCCGGGCTCAGCTCTCCGTCCATCAGGCGCTCGAATGTGCGGCGGGCAACGTCCTCGCTCAAATCTTCGCCGCGCGCAAGAGTTTCCACCACCTCGGAGATTTTCAGCGGCAGCGGGTCGTGTTTTTCCTCTTCCGGCGTTACAATTTGGGATTTTAAGCCGTTCTGCACCAGGAAGTTGTTCAGCAGTTCTTCCCCTTCCGGGGTAAGGATCGATTCGGGGTGAAACTGGACTCCGCTCCAGGGCCGGTCTTTATATCTAAGGGCCATCACTTCGCCCTCTTCGGTGCGGGCGGTGATTTCCAGATTGTCGGGGCAGCTCTCCTCCTTCACCACCAAAGAATGATAGCGGGCCACCGTCATGGGGCGGGCGAGGCCCGAAAACAGGCCGCGGCCGTAATGGTGCACTGCCGACTGTTTGCCGTGCATGATTTTGTGATTGACCGCGACATCAGCTCCTCCAAATTGCCCCAGAATCTGGTGCCCCAGGCACACTCCCAGCACAGGCACTTTTTTGGGCAGCCGGCCCAGAAACTGGAGGCAAAGCCCTGCGTTGTCGGGGTTGCTGGGGCCGGGCGAAATACACACCCCTTCAAGTTCGGGCAGCCCGGCAAGGGAAAGCAGGCTAGCATCATCATTACGAACCACCTGCGGGCTTACTCCCTGATTTTCAAATGCATGAACCAGGTTGTATGTGAAAGAATCGTAGTTATCTACCAGCAGAAACATTGTTTACTCCTTTATCTGGCGCAGGTTGGCGCAAATTGCGGAAGAAATTGCCGCAGCCTTGTTCTGGCATTCTTTCCATTCGTATGCGGGGTCAGAGTCGTAAACAATGCCCGCCCCGGTCTGCCAGTTCAGCTTTCCGTCTTTAACCCACAGGCTCCGGATGGTAAGGCCGAGGTCAAGCTCAACTTTGTCTTTGTCCAGGCCGAGCCAGCCAATGGCGCCTGCATAGGGGCCTCTGCCATCCGGGTTGTATTCTCTTTCATGCTCGGCGAGAATTTGCATGGCTCTTACTTTGGGCGCGCCGCTCACGGTTCCGGCCGGGAATGTCGCGGCCACCACATCCACTGGGCTCAGGTTTTCTTTTAGTTCCGCCGTCAGATATGAAGTCAGGTGCATCACATGGGAGAATTTTTCCACTTCCATGAAGCGTTCCACTTTTACGCTGCCGGGCTTGGCTACCCGGCCCAAATCATTTCGCCCCAAATCCACAAGCATGACGTGCTCGGCTTTTTCCTTGGGGTCTTCCACCAATTCCTCTTCAAACAGATTGTCTTCGCCCGCGGTGCTCCCCCTGGGCCTTGTTCCCGCTATGGGGGACAGGTTCAGGTGGTTTCCGGTGCAGCGCACCAGTGCCTCGGGAGATGAACCCAGCAGGCTGAAACCTTCAAAACTCATGTAAAACATGTAAGGGGAAGGGTTGATGGAGCGCAAACTGCGGTATACTTCAAAAGGGCAGCCTTCAATCGGTGCGGAAAAACGCGTGGACACAACAATCTGGATGGCTTCGCCCTGGCGGATAAGTTCTTTTACGCTGGCCACCATGCCCATATATTCGTTTTGGCCCGGGCAGGTTGAAGCCGGCCCTATTTTGGGAGGAGCAGGCACGGTGAAGCTGAGTGTTGAAGGGCAACTGAAGTTTTTCAGCAGAGAAATATGAAAAATCTGATTGTAAAGGTGGTCGAACAGCACCAGTTCTCCGGGCAAAACCAGACGGGCCTCGGCCTGTTCCAGGGGCAGGTGGCTTTGCAGCTTGGGCTCAAAAATTCCCGCCACGCCGTATCCGAGGTAGCCGTAAAGCCCTCTGGTTATTGGGGGCAGGTCCGGGCCGTCCGCTTTGCTAAGGTCCAGCGCATTCATCACCTTTCTCAGTCCAAGGTCAAACGGTTCGCCTTCATACCGCTTCAAGCCGGCCAGCCGTTCGTCATTGGCCTTCACCACGATGTTTCCCTCGCAGCAGGACAGCTCAAGCAGAAATTTTGAGGCCACAACGCTATATCTTCCCCAGCGCCCGTCC
>CAZJFJ010000115.1:5818-6568 GCA_964545305.1 uncultured Desulfovibrionaceae bacterium | reverse complement strand
AAATTTCGCCTACGCCTCGTGCGCGGACAGCCCTTCTTGGGTCGGGCTGTCCTAGCGTTTCAAGTGTGAAATGCTCTAAAGCAGATTAATTTTGAGAAGCTTCCTTCGGCGTTTAGCGGAGGAGGCGAGTTCCGCCTGCGCCTGCGGGGGGGCGGCGCAAGCAGCGCCAGAGCGTTTTACCCAAAACAACCTTTTGATGCTAAATTGTTCTATGCGTGGGAGTTCAGAAAACGGCGGCCTTGAACTGTCAGCAGGCGTTTAACATGCGTTCCAGGGCTTCTGTGGCGTATTTAACGTGTTCCTTGGGGGCGTTCACCATAAAGCTGTCATCTCCTGCAATGACTGCCTCCAGGCAGTTTGCCAGGCTTTGTTCAGTAGTCTGCTCCATGTGGATGCAGTTGCTTTCCGCCAGGGGCACAATGTTTACACGCCCTTTGTGCTGACGGGCGAGGCGGTTCACAAGGTGTATTTCCGTGCCGATAATCAGGGTCGAGCCGGATGGGGCTTCTTCGGTATATTTGATAATAAAGGAGGTTGAGCCTGCTGCGTCGGCCCTCTCCACCACTTCCGGCGTGCATTCGGGGTGAACCACAAGCCGGGCGTCCGGGTATTTTTCGCGCATGAGCTCCACCTGATAGGTGTTGAAGCGGGTGTGAATGTAGCAAAACCCCGGCCAAAGCAGCAGCCTGGCTTCGTCCGCAACCGGGTCGAGGTCATGCCCCTTATTCCGTATGGCCAGAATGTTGCGTT
>CAZJFJ010000115.1:0-5808 GCA_964545305.1 uncultured Desulfovibrionaceae bacterium | reverse complement strand
CTGCATCGCCTTTGTCCTGTGCCCATTTCAGCATGGTTTGAGCATTTGATGAGGTGCATACGGAGCCGCCATACCGGCCGACCACGCTTTTCACATCCAAAGTAGAATTCACGTAGGCCAGGGGGACTACCCTGCGGCTTCCGGAATTCAGCCGTTTGAGAACATTTTCCACTATGTGGGCGGGCGACATCAAGGCCATCACGCATTCCGCCGAAGGCTCTGGCAGGTGGACCCTTTGCCCTTGCCGCGCCAGCAGGGCGGCGGATTCGGCCATGAAATACACACCGCAAAACACTATAGTCTGTGATTCTATGTTGCCCGCTTCCCGCGCCAGCTGCAAGGAATCCCCGCGGAGATCTGTATGGCGTATGACTTCATCCGCCTGATAGTGATGCCCCATTATGGTAAGGCCGGGCCCTAACTTCCGTCTTATTTCTTCTATTCTGTCGTATACTTTGCTTTCAGACATATTCTAACCCATGATGGCCGGATTTTATTTTTATGTTGCATAGCTGGGAGGTTGAGTTTGCTTTTGCCGCCCCAGGCGGGAGGTTTATGGAAAAACGCCAGCCCGGCCTGTCTCTCATTCGCCTGGCATTTATTTCTGCCCGCAGCAGGCCGTTTTTTATCTTGCAGCCCGGCGTCTGTGTTTGTTCCTGATTCTTTTGATGTGCTTTGTTCCGCAACACGACGCCGCTCCGGTAGTGCGCCATGTTTTTAAACCGGTTGAGGGTAGCTACTTGCATGCCCTTGCCGCCAGCCCGGTTGGCCGGGATACAGGCTTGTGTCCGGGTTGACCCCGGCTTGGTCAAGTTTAAAGCCGGCGCATGTTCCATAGGGAGAATCCAGCTTGCAAATACCATACTAATTTAGTATGGTATTTGCAATAAAAACACGTTTCCGGTTGCTGAAAAACGGGATTGCTATTTATATATCGTAGCTGATGGGGCCGCGCCTGTCATCCTCAAGCAGATTTTGCAGTGTTTTGCTGCGGTATGCGTTTTCTATGGCTTCTTTGGCTTCCCGCCAGATCGACATAAAAACGCAATGCCCTTTAAGTTCGCAAACATGCTCCGGACGTTCGCCGTCGCAGCCAATATTGTAAATGCCGCCATCCATGAATTCTACAATATCAGCCACAGTTATGGCGGAGGGGGGCTTGGCCAGCATGAAACCGCCATTTTTTCCGCGCCTGCTTTCCACAAATCCCCCCTGACGCAGCTGGTTCAATATGTTTTCAAGAAAACGCATGGGGATGGCCTGAGCCTTTGAGATGTCTGGAACGCAGACGAGGCCTTCACCATAGCGCCGGGACAATTCAAACAGCGCCCGTAAACCGTATTGACATTTTAAGGAAGCACCCATAGTCACCTCTATAATACTATTACTTCAATCAAATTTATGATTAATTGCTTGGCATGTCAAGATGAATGCTTTAAACTTACTTTGCAACTAGGAAATTGACCTGAGGCGTCCGGTGCTGCCGGATCTGTTTTTGGGGCTTTCTGCAAGCTTTCTACGATTTTCGTTTGTTTTTAATTAAATCCTGATTTTTTGAAATTGTCCAGATATGTGGTAAAATTATGAATCATGTTTACAAGTTGAACAAGAAAAAAGTTCTGGTAGGGTTGTCCGGGGGAGTGGATTCGGCGGTGGCGGCTCTGTTGCTTGTGGAGCAGGGCTATGAGGTGGCCGGAGTAACCATGGCGGTGTACGACGGGCCTGCTGGAGTTTCAAAAAGCGGGGCCTGTTACGATTGCGGCGAGAAGGATGATATTGAGAGCGCTTCCAGGCTGGCTGAGCTGCTTGGCATTCCATACCATGTGTTTGACTGCAAAAAGGAATATGAGAAGATAGTTTTGGCCTATTTTCGGGAAACATATCTTTCCGGCAAAACGCCGAATCCTTGTGTGCGCTGCAATCATATGATGAAATTCGGAGTTTTGCCCGCAATGGCGCTGAAAAATGGAATTGAAAGTGATTTTTTCGCCACCGGGCACTATGTGCGGAAGGAGTTTTCCCCGGAATACGGGCGCGATGTTTTGCTGCGAGGCGCGGACAGGCGAAAGGACCAGTCGTATTTTTTATACAGGCTGGATGGTAGGCAGCTGCGCAATATCCTTCTGCCTTTGGGCGGCATGAAAAAGGAAGAAGTTAGAGAATTGGCGAGGAAGAACGGGCTTCCCATGCACGATAAACCCGACAGCCAGGATTTTTATACGGGCGATTACACGGAACTTCTCCACATGGCCGACTTGCCGGGAGAGATTGTGGATACTGATGGGAAAGTGCTTGGCCGTCATTCCGGCTATTGGCGTTTTACCCCTGGACAGCGGAAAGGCTTGGGGGTCAGTTCCAAAGAACCGTTATACGTGTTGAGCATCAATGTCATGCACAATAAAGTCGTTGTGGGAAGCGCCGGGCAGAGTTTGCAGCAGCGCTGCCTTTTGGAGAGGACGGTATTCAATGTCCCTCTTGCCGAGGCTGGACATTTTCTTGAGGCTCAGCTCCGCTCAACGCCGAATACCGCCGAGGCATTCGTGCGTCCTGTTGAGGAAAACAGGATGGAGGTCATATTTTCAAACGTCCAAACGGGAATTGCTCCGGGGCAGTCCATAGTGTTTTATCTTGGAGATATGCTGGTTGGCGGAGGGATTATCTGCTGATTTCCGCGCCGCTTATTTCTTCGAGCGGTTAACGCCTCAAATGATTGCTTAAGGGTCGGCAAAGCGGCCCTACAATATTTAAAAGGTGAAATGCTCTGGAGTTCTCAAAGGCTGTTTTGGTAGCCAATCCTACTAAATGGGAATGGTTTCGAGAATGCAAATGCTGGGAAAGAAGTGGAGTTGCGGGCGGCTACTGAGGGCTATTTTTCCAGCTTGCGCACGAGGGCGTTATTTTCATAGATAACGCTGACGTAACCGGCGTCCTTGTCCAGCGCTTCCAGTATTACCTGGGCGTTTATGTCTCCGCTTACAAAGCTGCTGAACCAGGGGCCGCAGGGGCCGCCGGTGTCAAGGCAGGTGTAAAAACTCATATCCTTGGGCATGACAATGCCGGGAGTTGTGGAGTCATTTTCTTCGCTTCTCACCTGCACAAAAGTGCGTTCCAGCTCCCCCTTCAGGCGATAATATGTGCGTTTGCCCTTTTGTCCGGACTGGTCGTCGGTAATGTCGTCCGTATAGGCCGCTATTCGAACCAAGCCGAGCTTCTTGTCGATGTATAGAACATAGGTCTCTGCCCAGTCTGTATTTGCAGGTACATTGGGGGTTTGATAAAAATCGTCTTCAATGGGGTCAAGCTTGATCCCGGCTGCTTTTATCTGGTTTGCCGTGGCCCCCCATGTGAGCCCGAAAGGCGCGTGTTCCGCGGCCTGCGAAACAGAGGCGGAGGCCAGCAAAAACAGGGAAATTATCAGGACGGACTTTCTAAACATGGCGGTTCCATGATCGGGATAGGGTCCTGCACTCGCTTTGCAAATAGAAGAGTGAGGGAATGCAAAGAGAGTGCAGGCACCCTTGGGCGCAGGCAGGAGAGGCGATTTCCCTAAGCCTGCGCTTTGGGGTGGAATTTGGGTAACCCTGTATCAGCAGGCTAGTCCGCCTGTTTTCTGATAAAGGACGGGATTTCGAACTCGTCGTCTTCCTCAAAGATGAAATCATGCTCGCCCGGAGAGTGCGGCCGGGGCATGTCTTTTCCTTTGGCCCTCAGCACTGCCGGAATATCGCGGTTGCTTCCGTCAAAGGAGCGCATGGGGCGTGGAGTTCCCACTCCTTCTTCCCCGGAAATGCCCGGCATGGAAGAGGTGCTTTGGGTCCACTCCGCGGCGCTTGCCCTGGGGAGGGATCCTCCGGAAGACTGGCCAAAAGAGCTTGCCTGAGGCTGGCGCTGAAACGAGCTTACTCTGCCGCTTTGCCCGCCCAGTGGGGCAAGCTGCGCGCCTTTTGCTTCAATGCCTGTGGCTATGACGGTAATACGCATTTCTTCCGCTGCATTTTCATCGAAAACCACGCCGAAGAACACGTTTGCATCTTCATCGGCGGCTTCCTGAATGATGCCCATTGCTTCGGCCACTTCTTCCATGGTTACGTCGCTGGCCGCGGTCACATTCATGAGAACGCCTTTTGCGCCGTCAATGGAAACGTCTTCCAGAAGCGGGCTGGTAATGGCTTTCATGGCGGCTTCGCGGGCGCGGGATTCTCCAGTGGCAATGCCCGCTCCCATCATGGCCAGGCCCGCCTCGCCCATGACTGCGCGCACATCGGCGAAGTCCAGGTTAATCAGGCCGGGAACCATAATCAGGTCGGAAATGCCGCGCACGGCGTGATACAGCACTTCGTCCGCTTTTTTGAGCATGTCGAGCAAAGGAGCTTTTTTGGGCGCAAGCGTAAGCAAACGGTCGTTCGGGATGGTAATAAGACTGTCCACATGCTGGCGAAATTCCATTATGCCCGCTTCAGCGGTATCCATCCGGCGCTTGCCTTCAAAGAAGAAAGGCTTGGTCACAACTCCAACCGTGAGCGCGCCAAGGTCCCGGGCTACTTGGGCAATAATCGGGGCTGCGCCTGTTCCGGTGCCTCCGCCCATGCCGGCGGTAACGAACACCATATCGCATTCGCCAATGGCTTCCCGAATGGCTTCAATACTCTCCTGGGCCGCCTCTGAGCCTATTTGAGGGTTGGCCCCTGCGCCAAGGCCGCGTGTGGACTGTTCCCCGAGCTGGAGCTTTATTTCCGCTCCCGACCGGTTAAGGGCCTGCACATCGGTGTTGGCTGCAATAAAAGTCACCCCCTGCAGCTGGGAGGAAATCATATTGTCGATAGCGTTTCCGCCGCCGCCACCCACTCCGATGACTTTTATTTTGGCAGAACCGCTATGTCCAAGATCTAAAAATTCCATTCGCCTCTCCTTAGTTGATAAAGGGTTGCCCTGAAGACCTCAAAAGAGTGTTCTTTTAAAAAATATCCTTAACCCAGCGTTTCATGCTGGAAAGGACGGAATCAAACAAGTTCTTTTCACGGATACGGATTTTATGGTTGTCGCCTTCCTTATCGGATCCGAAGCAAAGCAGTCCCACCGCAGTTGCGAATTTCGGGCTGTTCACCACGTCTCTCAATCCTCCGATGTTGCGGGGGTATCCGATGCGGCAAGGCAGGTTGAACACCTGCTCTGCAAGCTCGGCTGCGCCTTCCATCAGGGAGCTTCCGCCCGTTAGCACTATGCCCGCCCCAATGGTGTTCTTGGATCCTGAGCGGATTATTTCCTGGTCCACCAAGGAAAGGATTTCTTCCATGCGGGGTTCGCAAATCTCTGCCAGCACCTGGCGGGAAAGGGCCCGCGGTTCGTGCCCGGCCACATTAGGCACTTCAATATGCTCGTCATGCCGGACCAGATCGGCAAGCGCGCAGCCATATTTTATTTTAATTTTTTCAGCGCTGCTCATGGGGGAGCGCAGGCCGTAAGCGATGTCATTGGTCAGGTTTTGCCCGCCCAAGGCAACCACTCCGGTATATTTTATCGAATCGTTGGAAAAAACTGCAACATCGGTTGTTCCTCCCCCAATATCGACAAGCGCCACGCCGATTTCGCGTTCTTCTTCAGTCAGAACCGCTCTGGCGGAGGCAAGCGGCTCAAGCACTATGTCGGCCACATCAAGGCCGGCCCGGTGGCAGGAGCGCACTATGTTCTGGGCGGAGGTCACCGCCCCGGTCACTATGTGCACCTTCACCTCAAGGCGCACTGCGGCCATGCCCAGCGGGTCCAGAATGCCGCGCTGGTCGTCCACTATATATTCCTGGGGAAGAGTGT
>CAZJFJ010000114.1:596-6663 GCA_964545305.1 uncultured Desulfovibrionaceae bacterium | reverse complement strand
CCGGTCGCGTGTGCACCAACAGTCAACTTCCTTCACTTCAAAACGTACTCCGGCAAATTTTTCCAAAATACCAGAAACAAAGCCTTCATCATAGGTGCAAACTTCATATTGAAGCTCCGGCAACCCAGAACAGTCCAGATCTTCAGAAATGGTAAGAGTGATTTTCAAATCATCAAGTGAAGCTTCCTCTATTCTCAAAATGCCGATTCCCATTTCTTTAAGATTTTCCTGCAAGGCTTTGACCAGCTCATTAAAAGAGGTGACGTCCTTTATGCAATGCTCATAAAATTCTTCGCCAGCAAGTTTGCCGGCATCATAAAAAAGTTTGTCGGCGGCCTCTGTACCATAGTTGGACTCCAGCACATCGCGAAAAGCAAACTGCATCAGCCTGTAAACTTCGACCCTGGCATAAGGTCCAAGGTTTGGACGGCCCTCTTCAAGATTACCCAGCAGTTCCCAAGAAAATTTATATTTACGCATAATATTTCCCTTCCTTTGTTACTATTGTATATTGCACCTCCTATATAAAATCAATAGGTAAAAAAAATACTATCATTTAATTCTATATATCTTGCAATAAACGTTATCAAAAATAGGCGTAAAATAGTTTTTGAACCTGGGATCGTCTTTACCGGACAGAAGCAGCTGAGCCAGCATCGAATTATAAAGGCCATCATTCAAAATCAGCTTATCTCCATTTAAAAAATTCAAAATGAAGTGACGCTGATTAAAACGGAAGTAAGATTCACGCACAAGACCATCCTTGGTTAAAACATCAATGCTGTCCGCCTGCAAGGGGTCTGAGCCGTTAATTTCCACAAGACCAGAGTTCAAGGAATACTTCAAACTTTTTTTGATTCTGGTGATTTTCTCTGCTTCTCCTGTTTTTTCAACAAAATCCCAGCTTCCATGCTTGGATATCCAGAATCCCAGCCTGAGCATGTCAAAACTGACCACCAGATATTGTTCTGACTGCGGGTTCAAATCCACAGCTGAACTTGCCCATTTTCCCAAAAGAGCCGTTATTTCTTGAGCAGATTTGTCTTCAAATACCGCTACGGGGCCTCCCTCCTGGCTTGTGTACAGAATTAACTGAGAAGCCAGGCGTGGGTTGTCCGTACTATAAACCGCAGCAGGCAAATATAAATGCGGCCCGCCATGCATGGCCCCATCGGCAATCGTTTTTCTCAAGGAAAAATACTGCGTAGCATATCCCCAATCCCACCACGTCCAGATTATTGCATCTTGAGGTGTTGTTTCTCTTAGAGATTTCAGGGCGCGGGCATGCTCAACATTAAGAATAGGCCCTTGTGACAGTCTGGGAACCAGGCTGATATATGGAATAAGCAAAAATAACAACATCAGGTCAGGAATGGGCAACGCTCTTATCCAGCCTTTAACCCTGTCTTTTTCCATATATCTTTCAATCAGCAGACAAAACGGCACAACCATACCTAGCGATATGCTGGCCACTCCAAACATAACCATTCTCCCGCCCAGCTTCAAGCTCAAAAAAGAAAGGGCAATCAGCGGGAGATGAAAAGCCGCCGCAGGCGAGATCGACAGCAGCACCAAAAAACCAGCTACCCCGACAAGCACAGCGGCAGACCACGGATGGAAGTAAAACAACAAATCTTTCAGACTCAAGTCCTGCACTTCAATTATACTTTGAGCAACCCCTGGAAAGACGATGGATTCCGTTGCATTGGCCGTACCGGAAATGTCTCCGCTGCTTTTGAGATAACTCCCAAAACCCCGGACAAATGCAGCCAAAAGAGCAGGGTCAAACGCGGCAATAAGCGCAAGCAGCCATACTCCCGCCAAAAAACGCTTATCTAGGGCATACTTTCTCAAAGGACACTTTTTCCACTTCAGGCAGGCAAGCAGAATTCCTCCCAGCAAAGCGCCCGGAACTCCTCCAACCAGGGGAAGAACATACGCAACACCCCCGCGCCAGAGCTTACCCCGCTCTGACTTGACACTGAACAACAGAATGGCCGTTGGAACCAAAAGGGCATACCACACAGTCAAATATGAAAACAACGAGTGCCAATCTTTAGCCCAGTATCCGAAAATTCCGGACAAGAACAGGGCAAGCAGCCAGCGCCAGTCCAGAGGATCTCCTCTTGCTTCCTTGGGGCTGACCGAGGCCAGCTTGCGCACGCCAAGTCCGGCAAAGCTCCCGGCTACAGCCAGGGGGCTGCGCATAGCAGGAGCCAGCCACATAGCAGGCACAAGCCCAATTAACAGAGCAAACAGCAAAGTAACCAGGTCTGTGTCGCAATAGCCAAGCAAGGTGCGCCCCAAAAAACCGGGGGCCATACATGCCAGAACTCCTGCCACAACCCCTGAATTTCTTGCACCAAACACCATTGCCCATACACAGACGATAGAAGCGACCAGTGGCGACAGAACCAGCGGAAGCCAGAACCCCACATTGCCCGGAGCTTCGCCTGTAATCACGCTTAACCCATGCACAAGCCTGGAGAACGGATGATCCACTCCACGCCCGAACCCCTCTGCTCCGGCCATCCAGTAATAGGCATCGTGCGTGCCAAGCAAATACTCGCCGTCCAATTGATAATCCGGGTTGTTCCAACATGGGATTTCAATGGCGCGCAAAGCAAAGGCCAGCGCATACGCAACAAAGGCCATCACAAGCACTTTGCGCCAGTCAAGCTTACGGTATGGAATTACCCAACTTCTGCTCTGATTCATGAAATAGCGCCTTAATTATTTTTGATGCCTATACTTTATGGACAGGCCCAAGACCCAACAAATAAAAATAAAAGTCAACCCATTGGCCGCAACAACTGGCCAAGCTTTAACACCAACGCCATAAACAAACCAGAGCAGAACCCCCAGGCCAAGCGTTCCAAATGCGTGAAATGAAATTCCTGCTGCCTTTTTGGTCCTTATCAGTCTTAAAACCTGCGGAACATACCCGAAAGTAGTCAGCGCCCCGGCGAAGAATCCAAGCATTTCCCAAGACATATACTTCATTGCAGCCCACACCTTGGCCTTTTAAATTACAAGACATTATCTTTATGGCCGACCAAGCCCTTGGTCTTCCATTTGCCGCCCTTGTAGCGAAGGTACGCCCCCAGCCCCATAAGCCCTATATATATGGTAAGCATGGCCCAGATTCCATAAAGGCTCTTCCAGTACACAAGCATTACAATACAGCCTGCCGAAAGCACAACGCTGCCAATGGTCATAAGCACCATTATAAAAACAGTGTCGCCCGCCCCCTTCAGTGCTCCGAAATAAATCAGGCAAAAACAGTCGAACAGGCAATAAAGAGCAACAAAACGGAGCAGCACCCCAGCCTCATGCTGAATTTCTCCTGTGATATCGGGCCCAGAAAAGAAATATGTAAATATTTGCGGCAACAAGACGAATAATCCGCCAAGCACCACCATATATACTATGATTATATGCAGCCCGCTCAACACGGCTCTTTCGGCATCCGGAATATTTTTTGCGCCCATGCCCTGCCCCACAAGAATGCTAGTGGCGGTGTATATACCAACCATAGGCAGGTAGGCAAGAGAATTGATGGTAAAGGCAATATTACTTGCAGCCAGAGCTTCACGGCCCATATAACCGACCAGGAATATGAATATTGTTGTTGCAAACATTTCCATAAACAGCTCCAGCCCGCTTGGCAAGCCATAACGGCAGATGAGTTTGATGTATTTAAAATTCGGCTTCCAGTTCCTGCGCACAGCAAAGTACTTGTCATTTTCCCTGGTAAAGACTTTAAAACACAAGATAACACAGGAAATTGTCCAGCCGATGACCGTGGCTATGCCCGCCCCGGCAATGCCAAGTTCAGGTAAACCGAAAGCGCCGAAAATCAATGCGTAATCCAAGGGGACATTAATTATTGTTGCAAGCAGATTCGCCAGCATAACCTGCCTTGGGTGACCGCGTCCGGTAAAAAAACAACCCACGGAATAGCCGACAAGAGCAATGCCGCCGCCCAAAGACAATATTCTGAAATAGGTCACCTCAAGCGCCAAAATTTCCGGTTCGGCGCCTGTAAGCGAAAACAGGGGCTCCGCAACAAACCAGCACAAGGCCAGCAAAATTCCTCCTACAACACTCATATATATGGATTGCCAAAGGGCCGTGCCTACCTGCTCCCGCATTTTAGCCCCCGTGTAATGGGCTATGAACACCCCAACATATCCGGTGACCCCCATAAGAGTGAGCAGAATAAGAAGCGAGGCTGATGAGGCGGGAACTGAGGCTGCCAGAGCATCTGCGGAATAGTGGCTAAGGAAAAGACGGTCGGTCACCTCCATAACTGTTGCCGTCCCCATGCTCACAATGAGAGGGAAAGAAATCTTGAGCATTTTTCCATAGCCATTGGGCGCTTCCCAATTCCGCTTGAAATAATTTTCAATTTTTTTGACAAAAAACATACTATTATTCCTGTGGCATAATTTTATTGAACTGGGTTTAAATATAGATTAAACTTATAATCATGCTATTGTACAGCTTTTCCACAGCTGCGCTTTCAGGGCCTTTCAGCCTGTCAAAAAAGCAACCGGCACACCGGCGCAACAACTTAGCTCGTAAACATTTATCCTGGAGTATGCCATGTCTGACCAGAACTCTCCCAACCAGGGAAAACGCCCGGCCTGGGCCCAGCATATGGATGATGCCGCATGGAACGAATTCTACGCACCCCGCCGGGGCAAAGACCAACGAAATGAAGACGCCGGGGCCTCCGGCAAAGCGCCAAAAAACCCAAGCTCCAATATACAAGAAGAAATCATTAGTGCAAGAGCTAAAAGCATGGCAGACAAAGGTTATTTAGATCCTGAAAATGAAAAAACCGCCACTTCCGGCCCCCAATTGAACGTTCCCAGCCAGGAAGAAATTGAGGCGGCAATTGTAAAAAACAGACAGGAAAACCCGGCGGACGAGCATGAAAAGCCAACTGCGCCAGCATCCGGCCTGGAAAAGGAGAAAAACGTAGACAATTTCGGGCCAAAAGGAAACGAGGCAGGTTCAACGCCTTCTTCCCCACCCCCTCCCCGCAAGCCTGTAAAAACAGCCGCCGATCCGGAACGCCCAGTGCGTGGCTACGGCCTGCTTGTTTTCATACCGCTGCTTACACTTACAATCCTTCTGGCTATTCATACTGTGGGCTTCATATACACGCAATCGAACCAGATTGTTATGGAAAACCCGGATCAAATTGAAGTGGCCAAGTCCATAAACCTTTCAAATTTCTTCATTCCCAGCTTTGACGGGCAAACGCTCAAAGAAGCCACCCCCGGTCAATACTGGTTTTTGGGCGCAATCTTCAAGCTTTCCCCTTTTTCAGACATAGTTAACCTGCACATGGCCGGGGCTGTTGCCGCCCTTATTATGCTTTGGGGAACCTATCTGCTTTGCAAAATTGCCATTCCAAGAAATAAAACAATTGCATTCAGCACCGGCCTGATCCTGCTGTCGAACATTGTGTTCTTGGGAGGAGCCTGGTTCTTCAGAACAGAAATGCTTGGCATCGCCCTTGTCACACTGGCCCAGGCTTTCATGTTAAAGGGGCTGAAAAAGCCTTCCGGGGCGTATCTCTGGTTCATCCCCGCCATGCTATTGGGGGCTCTGTCAATTTTGAGTTCGGGCATTGCCATGTCCCTGCTCCTGTTTATCCCTCTTATTTTGTATCTGCTTGTAAGTGGAAATCCAGGCCGCATTCGCTCAACAGATTTTCTTGCAGGCCTAATCTGTCTTATCGGGCTGCCAGGAGCATGGCTTGGAGGAGCACTCTTTTTCGCCGGATGGGAGAAAGTTTCAAGCTACATGTTCCCCCTCGTCTTTGTAGCGGGAGGAGACCCAATCCTGTTCACTGCAGGGGAACTAATCACATATGCCTGTTTGCTGCTGTTGCCCTGGCTAATTTTGCCGCTTTTATTGGTTGACAGAATATTTTTAAAAATACCGATAATAACCCAAAGATAACTATATTGTTTTCAATTGTTTGGTTATTATTTTCAATTTATGGTTTTGTGAGTTTTATAGGTGATTTAATAAAATGGATTTTCTGAAA
>CAZJFJ010000114.1:0-586 GCA_964545305.1 uncultured Desulfovibrionaceae bacterium | reverse complement strand
TTTAAAGGAGGCCTTAAAACAGAAAAAGGACAAGGAATTCTGTTTGCAAGCACCGCCCTGATCGGAGCAGCCGCGATACTGGCCATTGACCGTTTCGCACATCCGGTTTTAGGCCTCGCGATTTTGCCCCCCATGGGAATTCTCGCGGCCAGGGCCGTGGTTTATATGTCCCGCTCACGAGCTAAAATATTCATTCTTTTTACCGCCCTGATTTTTACAGCTCTTACAGCCCTGCTCGCACTCAGGGCGGGAGGGTTCGGCACATCCATTCTGCCTTGGAATATCGGACTGTGGGCCTTGATTCCCATGATCGGGGCAACAGCCTTCTGCACATTGTTCCTTGCTCGTGCAACACAAGTTTCCGACGGCAAGGCGATGGTCCTGGTTTATGCAATCTGCTGGCTTCTCCTGGGCCAGGTATTTCTTTTCGCGGCTATGCCATCAAGCGCAAAATATCTGCAACTAAACGAAATCCAGGCCGCCATTAAGGAAAAAACCAGCCAGTCGGCATGGACTGTGGCGTATTTTAATACTCCCGCCTGGGCTGCCGGATACGACTTAAAAGACAGCAAGCAGGTCAAAAATC
>CAZJFJ010000113.1:0-6701 GCA_964545305.1 uncultured Desulfovibrionaceae bacterium | reverse complement strand
CAAACGGTTCAAACGATCGCCGTTCACTCCCTGATTAGCCAGCGCCTCTCGAAGCGCCAGCAGCTCGGTACGCCCGAATTTACCGTTGGAAGGAATTTCTTCGCTATCCTTGGAGGTATTCTCGGCCTGCTGTTTTTGCAGAAGACGTTGGAATGAAGTTTTGTTCATGGCCGCAGTCTCGTTATCGGAAGACTGAGCGCTGGCGCTGATGGTGTTGCGGGGGGCCAGGCCACTTGACAACAAGGATTTGACATTGCTGCCAACAGTATCCTGCGCAATGCCAATTGCCTGTTCACCAAAAGCCTGAAAATCAACGGGAAAAAACTGCATACCGGACACTCCTTGACAAATGCTTTTTCAAAGAGCGTTCCAACTGAGACAATCCAGTATTTTCAATATGTTATGCAAAAAAGGAAGGAGAAGAAAAGAGGATATTTTTTCCTTTCAGGAAAAAACTGCCAATGATAAGGCAAAAGAATCCGCCCTATGAAGCCAAAACGGCGTGCAGGTCGTCCAATATGATTTCGGCCGCTTCGTCCGGAGCCGATTTTAAACCCAGGCGGGAGCGAATTTCAGCCAAATCAATCTGCACTCTTTCCCGATCCTCTGCATCGCACAGCCATCTCAGAATATGATTCGCCATAAAATCCGGCCGGGCATCCGCTTGCAGAAGTTCCGGGAAAACCTCTTTGTCCAATATCAAGTTGGGAAGACTGACATACTTCACATTAATCACTTTTCTGGCGAGGTAGCCAGTCAAAGCGGAGAGCTTGTAGGCCACCACAGTGGGCCTTCCCGCCAAAGCGCATTCAAGGGTAGCCGTCCCCGATGCGGCAAGAATGCAGTCGCAACTGCGCATGAAACGATAACGGGAAATCGAAGATTCAAAATGCAGTGGAACTTCGCTTTTCCAAAGAAAAGCAAGCATCTCTGAAGAAATTCCCGGGGCCTGTATGCAGTGAAAGGAAACATCTGCTTTTTGGGCTGCAATTACTTCAGCTGCCCGGGAGAACAGGGGCATGAGCGCTTTTACTTCTTTTTCGCGGCTGCCGGGCATAAGCCCCACCCGTCCGGGCACCGCTTCCAGCTTATCAAGTTCCGGCAAATTCATTGCAGCAACCAGAGGGTTGCCCACATAAGGCACATCCATGCCAAAATTTTTATAAAAATCACGTTCAAAAGGCAAAATGGAAAGTACCTTACGGGTATATTTTTTCAGGAAATTGGCCCGGCCGCTTCGCCACGCCCAGATTTTCGGGCTGATATAGTAATAGACGGGAATGCCCAGCTTGCAAGCCATTTTAGCAATCTTGAAATTGAAGTCTGGCGCATCCACCAGAATTACGGCAACGGGCCGGCTTTCCTCCAAATCCTGCCTTACTCTCCTCCATGCCCTAAAAATGCGGGGAAGCGCGGAAAGCACTTCTGTGCCGCCCATTACTGAAAGCTCTTTTATTCCCAAGATTGAAGTAAACCGCGGCAAAGAGGCATCTTCCGAATTGTCCGCTTCACTTCCAGCCACAGGGCTATTTTCAGAGAACGCCATAAGAGAAGGGCCTGCAATGCCCCTGAACTTCAAAGCCGGGCAGCGCAGAGCCAATGTTTTTACCAGGTCGGCGGCATGAATATCTCCGGAAAGCTCAGCCACGCTCACCCAAATGGAGCGGGATTTTTCAGCCGAACATTCAAGCATCATGAATTTTCACTATAAAGCGAATTTATTTCATCGCTAAGCAAATATTCCTGCAAGGCATCTATCCACAAACCGGGGGTCTCATCAATTACAGACGCAAAGCTGGAGTTGTCGAGCACGGAATAAGATGGGCGTCTGGCAGGAAGACCCAAGCTGCCTGTGGTAATTGGGTTAATCACACACTCATCGAAAATCAGCCTGGAGGATTCCGCAGCCAGCTCGCACCAACTGGCTTCGCCGGAATTCACGGCATGGTAAATTCCGCCTTTCCGCCTGATGGCAAACTGATAACTCCATTTCGCCAAATCTCCGGTAAAAGTGGGGGAGCCTACCTGGTCATGCACTACGTTGATGCTGCCTTCTCTGGAACAAACGCCAAGAATTGTGCTCACAAAATTTTTCCGCCCTGGTCCGAACAGCCATGCCGTCCTTAAAATTGCGCAATTTTCCAAATCCAGTTTTTTAAGCTCTTCCTCGCCAGCCAGTTTGGATGCGCCATATGCAGAGATAGGGTCCGGCCTGTCGTCCGGCAGATAAGGATACTTCTTCTGCCCATTGAACACGAAATCCGTGCTGTAATGAACAAGAAAGGTCTTTTTGCCCTTAAGCATCCGTCCCAAAGCTTTGGGCAGGGCGCAATTATAGCGCATCGCCAATTCGCGTTCGGTTTCCGCCCGGTCCACCTGGGTATAGCCTACACAGTTGAAGAGTATATCGGGCTCAAGCCCAGAGACATAGTAATCCAAGGCTTTGGAGTCCAGAACATCTAGCTCTTCATGCGAAGGAGCTTGAACAGGAACGGATAGCTGGTTCAAATGGGCAACCAGGGCGCCTCCCAGCAGCCCGCTTCCGCCCAACACAAGCACTTTGGGCATGGGGCCGTTCATAGGCGCTTGCCTCTGCCGTACCATTCCTGCATAAAATCAAGATAAGCTCCACTGACAATTCCGTCCAGCCATTCCCCATTCTGCTGATACCAGTTTATGGTCTCAACCAAGCCTTGCTCAAAATTATGTTTTGGAAAGAAATCCAATTCCTCGGAAGCCAGAGTGAAATCCATCGCATAGCGGCGGTCATGCCCCGGCCTGTCCTTTACATGACGGATCAGGCTCTCCGGTTTGTCCATTATTTGCAGGATTTGCCTTACCACATCAATATTGCTGCGCTCCGCATCTCCTCCGAAGTTGTACGTCGCCCCAGGCCTGCCCAAGGTCAAAGCCAGCCAAATGCCATTACAATGGTCATCCACATGTATCCAGTCACGCACATTCCGCCCATCGCCATACACCGGCAAAAATTCGTTTTTAGACGCCTGCCTGTACATGAACGGGATCAATTTTTCCGGGAATTGGTAAGGCCCATAATTATTGGAACACCGGGTAATCACCGCGGGAAAATTGTGCGTGTGGCAGAATGCGGCCACAAGGCAATCGGCGCTGGCCTTGGACGCCGAATAAGGACTGCGCGGGTCAAGCGGCGTGCTTTCCGTGAACAGGCCTTCCGGACCGAGCGACCCGTAGACCTCATCTGTGGATATCTGCACATAGCGCTCAATATGAAGTTCCAGGCATGCCTGAATAAGCACTTGGGTCCCAATCACGTTTGTGGTGATAAAAGGCATGGCGTCGTGAATGGAGCGGTCCACATGACTTTCCGCCGCGAAATTGACCACGGCATCAGGGCTGTACTCTTCCAGGGCGAACATCACATCGTCTTTATTCGCTATATCTCCATGACAAAAAAAATAGCGCCCGCCATCATGAATCTTTTCCACTTCTTCCAAATTGGCGGGGTTTCCAGCGTATGTCAGCTTGTCAAAGTTGATTAGCACGTCAGAGCTGTTCTTGTTGAGCACATAACGGATAAAATTGGAGCCGATAAAACCGCATCCGCCCGTAACTAAAATTCTCATCTGAATCTCCGGCGATTTTTCTTTTAAACCTGTTACTTATCTTTTTTATTTGAGGAGTCTTCGTCTTCCTCAATTGTTTTTTTAAAGCCCTTTATCGCTTTTCCAAGGGCCTGTCCGATTTCGGGCAGCTTCTTGTAACCAAAAACAACTATTATAATCAGAAGGATAATGATCACTTCTCTTGCGCCTACTCCAAACATATATCCTCCCCGCGTGTTTATTGGTTATAAATTAACAGCCATATTAGTAGTTTCAGCACAATCCGTCCAGAACTTTGTCCTGATGGACACCATAAGACATTCGTATAGAGCGTGAACCGGGCTGGCTAAGCGGGCACGGGTCTGCCGGGAAATTCCGCCAGGAAGGAGGCCACCTCCTGTGGCATTGAGCAGTTAGCGAAATTTTTCATAACTGCCTTCTCGGCAACGACATAGGCACTCCAGCCCTGCATTTCATAAAATGTGAAAGCTTTCTTCCTTTAGTTTTAGCTGGCACAACCACATTGCATGAACTTGCTTTATCCAAGCGCACAAAAGAAACATTCCCCACAGCTCTGGAGTTGTCAAAAAATACGCTGTTTCCTGGCTTTCGGGCCGTTTAACACCTGAAATAGCTGTTTAACATCAGGCAAGAGCCCACCTGCGTCTTTTTCACGCAATAAATTGAAGGTAATGCTTGCAAGCATTTCAAGCCTGAAACGCTTTAATTTGCAGCCCGGCTATTCAGAACTGCTTCCACCACCCGCCTTGCCCGGTTCATTTCAGGCGTTTCGGGCAATCCTTCCAAAATGTCCGGAATATGGCCCTGTTCAGCGATTATTGCCCGGCTGACCGGAAAATTCAGGCCAAACAGCCATGTACACAAAAGCAGGCGGAAGTCATTTAAAAAACGCATATCTTCATATTTCGCGCTACGGCCCTGCATCAGGTCGTTATATATCTTCACATTCCACCGGTCCGGCAAATCCGGGAGCGCAGCCGTAACCACATCGCTCCGTGGCCCAGCCGGATGCATGTATGCAGAAAGCACCCGCAAAATATCAATCTTGTCGGCATCGCGCACAACCGAGGTCACAACCAGATAATCTTCAGGAATGCCTACGGGCACATCCGCCCGGTTGTGCATGCTCACTGAGGCCCGTATAAGAGAAGCAATATATTCTTCCTCACCTTCAAGCAACATTTCCGTTTTAAGAATTTTACTGCCCCAGGCTCCATGATCAGCGGATTCAGCATCTTTAAAAGTGCCGAACTGGGCATATTGCTTAAAACGGGCAACATCATGATAAAGGGCGGCGAGTTGTGCCGCCCGAACCAAGTGCGGCGGGAGGTCAACAGCTGCAAGTATCTGTTCGGCATTTGCCGCCACATTGAGCGAATGCAGCCATTTGAGGTGGAGATGTTCGTAAGCCTCGCTGTCGTAAGAACAGGAACAAGTGAATTTTTTATAATATATATCAAAACGTTCGCGGTGAATGCGGATATCGGTTAAGATGGACATGGGTTAAAGATATCAGGTTTTACCTCCAGGTCAAATGTTCAAGGCGAACAAGCGCTTATCACTACTCGACAACAACCGGCATTACTTCAAGGATGAACACCACAGGCTCCTTAATATGCCTCAGGGTTTCCGGCACCTCATCCTCCGAGGCCTGCGAATAGTCACGTTCCAAGGAGCAACGGAAACGCAAGGCAGCAGTTTCAATTATATTTTCCTGCTCCTCTTTAGCCAGCACACCGTCAGCCAGGTGACTGAAAAAATCTTTTGCCTCCTCCCGATTCCTGATAAACAAATTGACGACAAAAAACAGCAGCTTTTCACAGGGATTATTGTCTTTTTCATCCTCCAGATTCATAGAGAAGAAGACACTTACCCCAAAATAGGTGAGCAGCCCTCCCTGTTCGGAAAAAACATATGCACCCCGCTCTTTTCCATGCATAATGATGCTGCCATCAAACAAAGTAGTTCCTTTTTTTCTTTCAGCCCCTATTTTTGGCAAAAAAGCAAACAACTGCTCAAAAAAGTAAACAGCCTTCACCCCAAGATTTCCTGGAGCGGGCCCAGTAAATATCTCTCTTTTCCATTTGTGCCGTTTAATCAGGAATATCAGTAAAACAACTGTGGCAGTTATTATAAGCAGGACTTTTTGGTTATCCATAGGCACCTCTCCAAACAGGTTCTTCACATAATCTCTGTACGGCCTTATTTCAGCGCTGTAAAGGCAAACAGTAAAGGAGCCTCCCCTTTCCGTGCCTGCCCCATGAAAACCCCTAAGGCAGATATTTTTCCGGGGTTAAGCGCCGAATGGGGCGTCACCCGGCCAATCTGCTTTTAGTGTTGTTCATTATAACCTCTTTTGGATTTGCTTGCTTGCAGTTGGCAGGCCGCAAGCTTTCCCCAACAAATCAAAGGAACCATGCCTGCACGCCTATCGCTGTAAGCTTACAGGAACCCCGCTTTTTCTTTTAGGCATGCAGCACATGCGTTGGGCCTGAACAAGCCCAGCCTGCCGGGAAGCGGCTTTTCTGTGTATGCTTATTCTCTTCGCCCGCCTGGCGGGGCTTTCTTGCTTTGTCCGCCTGTTTTCTTTCATTTCCTGAATCACTTGGGCGTGTTCGGCCAGGAGGGAGAATTTGTTGATCTGATCTTCAGGCAAGGTTTTGGCGAGGTCTGTCAGCGGATTTTGAGGGGAGGGGGGGATTAAAATTGTCCGCCCCTTGATCAGGTGGGGGTTATTTGCTTCGGGCGCCTCCGGCTTCAGCCGGCTGAAGCATAATTGAAACCGGAATCTTTTAACGCAGTTAACGCCTCAAATGAGTGCTTAACGGGGGGCAAAGCCGCCCTGCAATCATTTGGCGGCAAGGATTTGAAGGCAAATCCTTGCAGAGCAGTTCAAGCCTGAAATGCCCTAGGGCAGATTAACTTTAAGACGCTGCACTCGGCGTTGCCGGCGGAAGTGAGCTCCGCCTACGCCTCGTGCGCGGGCAGCCCTTCTTGGGTCGGGCAGCCCCAGAGCATTTCAAAGTTGAAATGCTCTGGGCGGGGGGATTTTGCGCGCAAAAAAGGCCGGCAGAGGATTCTGCCGGCCTTTAAAGT
>CAZJFJ010000112.1:0-6786 GCA_964545305.1 uncultured Desulfovibrionaceae bacterium | reverse complement strand
CATTTCACACTTGAAATGCTCTAACCTGAACTAACCGCTTAACAGCAGGTTAACCCCGTATACGCCCATTTCACGGCAAGGATTTTTAATGAATAATTACAGCGGCGCATTTCAAATATAAGACACTTATTTTGAACAACACTGCGCTTGTGCCCAAGAATGCACCCAGACCCGAACAAGAACAAAATCGCGCCCAAAACACAATCAAGGCAATGGGCGCGCTTGCTTTTCTGACCCCAAGACCGGAGCTTGTACTCGACAAATAAATTTATTCTTGTGCCGGGCACAACTGCAATAATTATGGAGACAAATGATTCTTCTCCATATGAAATTGGGGCCCGCGGGCCCCAATCGTTATTTCTGTTTCGCTCTGTACTCTGCCAAAGCCTTTTTCTGCTCTTCAAAAGAGCTGAAACCGGCCTGGTTAAGAGCATCTTTAACCGTTGCATCCCAATTCCATGCCGCGTAAATAACCGGCTTGTGGAAGGACGCCCGGAACTGCTCCATTTCCTGACGGTAGAAGTCTTCTTTGTCCGTATCGAGGTTACTGCGAAGCTGTTCGGCCAGACGCGCAATCTCCCCTTCATACCAATCCATTATTTCACTGGCTTTCTTGTATTTTTTATGGATATGCTCATAGCCCTTCGCTTCCAGCAAGCCGCCCAAACGGGTGAGAAGCTGTTCGCTGATCCACTTGCCCAGATGGCTGGCGCAAATGTTTTCAGATTCAACCTTGGCTACATCCAGCTTTGTCTGGTAATAAGTATCCGGCACAACAGAAGCGGTGGTAATGCCGGCAATGCTTACCACCCCACGCAAAATCCGGTTGTTGGAGACGCCCTGACCGCAAAAACCAACTTTCTTGCTGTAGCGCTGGCTGGTAAAAATGGTCACCAGTATGGCCCACACCACTGCCGGGTCAATTTCGTCATATATATGGGAAAGCGAGGCATTATCCCGGTCGGTCCCAAGCACCATCTGGGTCATGTCGTTCGAGCCGATCGAAAAACCATCGAATTCCTGAATGAACTCTTTCGCAAGGATAGCGTTTGAGGGCACTTCCGACATCAGAATAATCTTGAGCCCGTCCTCTCCGCTCTTCAAATAATGCACCTGCTCAAGGTAACGCTTCATGCTGCGCGCCTGTTCAATGGTTCTTACAAACGGAAGCATGAGCTGCAAATTGCTGCCACCATAAACGTTACGAGCAAGTTTAAAGGCTTCAATCTCCCAGTCGTGGATGTTGCGGGCAACACCGCGATAACCAAGCATCGGGTTGTCTTCTTCCGCTTCAAACAAAATTCCGCCGATCAAATTGCGGTATTCATTGGATTTGAAGTCTGTGGTGCGATAAATAATTTCCTTGCCATAGAAAGCCATTGCAAACAAGGCCAGCCCCTGAGCAAGAGTTTGAACATAATGTTCGCGTCCGTTCTGGGCGCCGTGGGTGCGCAACACTTCCTTGATTCTTTCGGGTATGGAACGAACTCCTTCCATATCTTTGGCAAGCCCTGTGCGCAAAGCCACTTCTTCCCTCAAGGCTTCAATCTTGCCAAGGGCTTCCCTAACTTCGGGAATATTTTGAGAACGTCTGTGTATATTCTCCACGTCCGCCTTGATTTCATTTCGACGGCGGCATATTTCGGGGTCCTTTCCGGTAAGGGAAAGAAGCTCTTCGCCATAGCCCATAATCGCAATAATATGGTCATGCAGCGAGGGAGAAGTTTTCAGGATATCAATATGCTTGGTGGCATTGTCTTCATACTCGTCAAGCCTGTTTTCAAGCTCGCGCATCTGGCGATGCAGAGCCAGCACTTCTTCTGTGCCGCGCAAGTTTTCCCGCGCGCCAAGCGCCTTTATTTCATCCGAGAGCCCGGTAATCAGACCCACATATTCCCGCACCTTCATGTCGGTATTTATCAGACCGAGAACAAGCTGTTTGCGCAAAACCTTTGAAAGCTTGTTCTCAAGCTGCTCAAGAGCCACTTCCACCTTTTGCTGCAGATCTCCCCGATCATATGACTCTAAGGCCTGAGGGTGGACGCCCACGTTTCCAAGCATAAATTCTGCACGAAGCAGACCCACCTCAAAATCCGGAATGCGGCGCAACCTGGAAAGGAACATGGCCTGATTCACGTCTGCCAGCACCAGCCCTACCTTTGTTGTGGTGGGAGGAAGCTTGGTCAGGTCCATTTCCCCGCCTACATCATAAAGGGGCAAAAGGCCGCGGTAAATTGTTCCGGTTGTGCCGTCCACAGTAACCTCGACGCTGTCAAGCCCCTGAATGACAGAAAGATTCTGTATTCCTATTACTGCGGGTATGCCAAGTTCACGGGAGGTGATGGCGGCATGGCTGGTATCGCCGCCAACATCCGCAAGAATGGCGGAAGCCACGCGCATGCCGGGAACCATGTCCGGGTCGGTGCGCTCGGCCGCAAGCACATCGCCTTTCTTGATTTTGTTCAATTCAAGAGCGGAACGCAGAAAACGCACAGTTCCCTGACCCGCGCCGCGAGATGCGCCGTTGCCTTTAAGAACAACTTCGGCAGTGGCCGCGTAAACGGGGTCCACTTCCTTGCGGCGCATGAAAATCACATCGGGATGCTCTTCCAGCTCTTCATTCCAGCGGGTTTCAGGACGGGCCTGCACAAACCAGAGTTCTCCGTCCCTGTCGATACAAAACTCGGTGTCCATAATTATGGACTCATAGGCCTTGCTGATCGCGCGCACGCCCTGCGCTATTTTCTCGGCCTGATTCACAGGAATGGACCAGCGGTAAATCTCACTTTCGAGCACCGCTTCAGTCCTTGTTCCCCCATTGCTGTCATAAACAATTTTCTTATCTTTAACGCCCATCTGCCGGATAACGACTTCCTTGCCGTCATCGCGCTGGAATACATAGTATTTATCAGGCGTTACCATGCCGCCCACGATAGCCTCGCCAAGCCCGTAGCTCACATCAATCGAAACCAGCTCGTTGCGGCTTGTGCCCCGGCATCCGGTGGCCGTGTCTGCGGAAAAGGCTGTGCCGGACATCATCGGATTGATCATGCGCATGATGCACACGGAAAGGGAAGTGTTTTCAATCGCCCATTCGTGTTTGGCCTGTTCCGCAATAGCATCATCGCCAAGCTCTTCAGCCTTGGCTGTGGCATCAAGAATAGCTTCCCGGCGGTAGGTCATGCTGCGCAGATTATAGGCGGATGCACAGTTCCAGTGATAGGCCTCCGCAACCGCATCTGCGCCGATAATGTTCAAGTATGTATCTTGAAGGCCGGCAAACGCTTTTTTTCGCGAGTCTTCACCGGCAGCGGACGAACGAACGGCCACAGGCACATCGTCCTGCCTGGCTTCCTTGCATATCGTGCGGTATGCTTTCTTTACCCCTTCCCGCACATCGGCAGGAAGTTCGGCGGAAAGAATGGCCGCCTGCACCAGAACGGAACGCTGCCTGAGCTGATCTATGCCTTCCGGCGAAGTGGCGAAACCCTCTACCACATGGTTGATAAAAGAACGCAGGCGGGTGGTCGGCTCGCTTTTTTCCAAATGAGCCTCTTCCCGGATATGTTTGGCCAGCGCGCGCACGAATTTTTGCAAAAATTCCGGATCGCTGCTGATTTCAGGGTCATTCCAATCAACCTTTCCATATTCCCGGTCAACAACCCTGCGCACAAGTGAAGCGTTCACCTTGTTTTCATCCAGCAACCTGTGGAAGGCTATGGCGGAAATGGCCCGGAACTGTGGAATCTTTACGCCGGGAACCTGGTCGATGATGGCGGTATTGTAGTTTTTACCCCCCACCAGAAGCTCGGCTTCAACGCCGATTAGAGCTATTTCCGCACCATTAAGCACCAGCTCTTTGGAAAGGTCCTTCGGGTCAAGAGTTACTTTGGCCTTAAGGGCCGTGGACTTTTCGTCCGTAGTCTTGGGCATGGATCCTCCTGAAATCTATCTCTAAATAAAAGTTTATTTTATTAACCTATGCTGGAACCGCAATGTGGGCAGAATTTAGCATTATCCATAACCACTGGCTTGCCGCAGGCGGGGTTGCTGCAGGTAAGCGGCACCGGGGCCAATTCAACCAAAAATTCGCCCTCTTTCACCGGCACCATTTTCCTGTTTCCCCGGTAATCGGCAGACTTGAGCACCCTTTTCACTATACCGTCAATCGGAGCAAGCACGGATTTCTCCTGCTTCATAATTGATACGTTAAACAGTTCATCACCCTTTTTCACTATATCGCCCGGATGAACATACATAATCCAAAGGTCGCCAGAACTCGGCGCGCCAATCTGATAAGGATCGTTTGGATCGGCCTTGGGGGCTCCTTTGGCGCCAGAAGCCGTGGGGCTTCCCATCTGAATTTCATAGCTCAGCATTTCCGAGTCAAGCACGTAACGCACGATACAGGCGCCGGACTCCTGCAGGGGAGAAATTGAAATCAGCGTCATCTGGTGAGGTTTGCCGTTGGAATCAAAAAACTGCACTTCCTCGCCGGGTTTGATTCCTTCAAACCATACATCCAGCGGCAGCTTGTTTGGATCGCCGAATTTGGACTTGAATTTGATAGTCTTGACCGCATCTCCCGGATGGTTGAGGTACATGACAAATTCTTCTTCCGTGGGCTCGCGGTTTATCAGCTCGGCAAGCCCCTTGCGCTCGGCTTCAAGATTTACATCGTGAAGCGCCTTGAGCGGTGAAGCTTCGGTGCGCGAACGGATAGCCTCGCGATATTCGGCCCCAAAAGCACTCTGGTACACCCAGTCCGGAGGAAAGCCCATAGGCAGCTTCCCGAATTTGCCCAGCAGCAGGTCTTTAAAGGCATTGTTGCAGTCCCGGTAAATTTCCAGGCGGGCAAGCTTCATGTCCGGCGTAATTTCCTCTTCGGAACGGCTAGTTATATGCTCCAAAACATCCAGCAGGAATTTGACCTCTTCATCGCCTCCCCGCTTGTACGCGCCGGTAACAGCCAGAAAGGCGGTATTCCAGGTAATCTGGGAGCCGGGGGTCACATCGTGGTAGCGCACGATTTTGCGGATTCCGGCGAGATATTTCAGCATGTAGGGCAAAAGATGAATATAGCCCTGCTTCAACGCGCCTTCCTGTGAAGAAGAAGTGGCCCCGCCGGGCATTCCGTGTTCCACCACGTCATAATCAACGCCCTGGAAATATGGCGCCACATAGCGGTCGTAATAGGGCATCATCTGCTTGAGCACAAAATTGGTATCGCGAATCATGCCCTTATTCAGATTGGTCTTCAGACCGAGCTCGTCTTCCATGTACGCGGCCGTGGAAAGCACATCGCCCTGCCCGTACCAGCGCACGGCAGCTCCGATGCTCACGTCGACAATATGGGCTCCGGCCTTTGCCGCAGCTCCCACAGAGGGCACATACAGCCCGTCAGTAAAATGGCGGTGATAGTGCAGAACTAGTTCCGGCCATTCCTTGCGCAGGGCCGTCACCAGCTCGCCGATGAACTTGGGAGGGCAGACCCCGGCCATGTCCTTAAGCCCAAGAATGACATGCCGGCTTGCACGCTTGGGATCCATACCCAAAATTTTTGCGCAGTTGCCCATAATGGACTCGGTCACACCGAGGTAATGCTGGATGTCGAACCCCTTGGCCCAAGACAGGGAAATGGCCGGTTCAAACACAACGCCCTTGTTGTTCAGGGCAACCTCGGCAAAAGGCAGCATATTTTCAATGTGGTTAAGAAAATCGAATGAACGCAAAACCTGATAATATTCACAGACCATTTCGGCCGTTACCCGCATCACGTTCTTCGGCTGCGGCTTATAGCCCAGCATATTGGTTGAGCGCACCAAAATCTGTTTAAGAGTCTTCGGCGCAAGCCGGTTCCACTCGTCAGCCTCGCTAAAGGGATAGGTCATATTGGCAAGCATGGCCACATGGAAATGCGCCCCGCCGCCGTTCTCAATTGAGAAAAAATTGCAGTTATCAAGATAAGGCGCCACCAAAACGTCTTCTGCCAGCCGGAACCGGTTGCTGGAATTGGACTGGGTGCCGTCGCGGGTGGTGGTATCCGTAAAATGGACATATCCGCTGTCGCGCACGAAATCGAGCAAGGCGGCTCTGTCGCCGCTGGGGTACGGTGAAGGGGTGTCACGCAGCTCACGTGAAATGGACGGCAAAACAGGATTGAACGCCATCATGCGCGGGGTGTCCACAGAGCGGTACTCTCCAAGCTGGACATACGGGTTGTAGCCTTTGGTTGAAATTTCCGCAACCAGGCGGGAAAGGCGCTCAGCCTCCGGCTCCATGTCGGTATAATGCAAAATTTCAGGGTGCTTGGCTATAAAGTTCGTATCAAAGTCGGCTGCCTTGAATTTGGGATGTTTCAAAACCTGGCGGAAAAAAGGAATTGTGGTTTTAAGACCGCCAATGTAATACTCGCGCAAGGCGCGGCTCATGATGGCGATGACTTTTTCCCAGTCGTGCCCATATGCCTGCAAAAGCGCTCCGGCAGAGTCGTAGTTGGACGGGAACTCATAGCCTGCGGAAAGGTTCGAATCCAGCCGCACGCCAGGGCCGCCGGGAGACACATAACGCGTGATGGTGCCCGCATTGGGAGTAAACGAATCCTGCGGGTCTTCGCAGTTTATACGCACCTGCATGGCCATGTAAACCGGAGTGATCTTTTCTTCATTGAAGCGAAGCTTGGCTCCAAAAGCGACTGCAAGCTGCTCTTCCACCAGGTCGATGCCGTAACGGCACTCAGTGATGCCGTGCTCCACCTGCAAACGGGTGTTCACTTCTATGAGATAG
>CAZJFJ010000111.1:0-7076 GCA_964545305.1 uncultured Desulfovibrionaceae bacterium | reverse complement strand
GCTCCTGCATAACCAGAGTGTTCACAATCAAACCGGCTAAAGAGTCGCCATACTGGCTCTGCAACTCCTCTGCCGGAGGAACATTGCGGTCAGCCCAAGCCATATGGTCAAGATCGTGCCTGGCCTGAAGCTCCCGCATGCTTATCGGCTCACCATTCACCCGCGCAACTACACTGGTGTCATCCTGTTTTTCACAGGCTGTAAGCATCAGCCCCAGGCCGGCCGAAATAATGCAAAGTAAAAAAAGGAATCTGTTCATAAGTTTGTTGAAAAGCACTAACACATCTTAACATCCAACAAAAGCGCTTTAACAGTTCAAAGCCTCTTCCGGCCAAAACTCCCGGAGCAAAGCGTTCATAAGCCCTTTGCAACGCCAAAGACAGATAGAATTAAATTTTACCGCCCTTGCGCGTTGTTTAAAGCCTGTTTGCCCCGCGGCTACAGCAGATTCTGCATATCATCACACACCGCCAGCAGGCGGTCGGGCAAGGCCAAATTCATATCCAGGCTGTATTCAAGGCCGTTTTGAGGCAACACCTTTGCCCTTTCACCGTTGGCGGCCACCCAGTTCACAAAGCGTTCCGGATCCAGCGCCTGGCTGGAACTCATCCAGTAGAGCCGGATTCTGTTTTCAAAAATATCCGCCTTAGCTACCTGCAATCTGCCCAAAAAACGTTTCAGGCCAAGAACAGAAATAAAGTTAACAACTTCCTCCGGCATGGGCCCAAAACGGTCCCGAATCTCCAGTTCCACATTCTGCTGGCTCTGAGCGTCTGAAGCCGAAGAAAGAGCCTTGTAGTAGTTAAGGCGTTCGCCCGAATCCTCGATATAAGTGGCGGGAATAAGAGCCGGCATGCCTATTGAAAGCTCGGTTTCCCTGACTTCAAGCATTTTGTCCCCGCGTATCCTGTTCACGGTTTCTTCCAGCATTTCAAGGTAAAGATCAAGGCCCACCCTGGCCATATGCCCGCTTTGCACCTCACCGAGAATGTTGCCCGCGCCGCGGATGCGCAAATCTTCCATAGCCACCTGGAAACCGGCTCCCAGATAGTCCATGTCCATAATTACCCGCAAACGTTCCCTGAAAGCGCTGAATTGACCCGATTTGCCGCTTATTTCCTGCGGGGCTAGAAATACGGCGTAGGCCTGCCTGTCGGAACGCCCCACCCGGCCCCGCAACTGGTAAAGCTGCCCAAGGCCAAACATTTGCGCGCCATCCACAACCAGGGTGTTCGCCCTTGGCAGATCGAGGCCGGACTCAATAATTGCGGTGCATACCAGGATTTGGGTTTCCCCATGCCAGAATTTGTGCATGGAATCTTCCAGCTGGCGTTCCGGCATCTGCCCGTGAGCAAGGCCAATTTTAGCCCCAGGGGCGAGTTTTTGCACATACTCCACCACGCGTTCAATGCCCTGCACCCGGTTGTTCACCCAAAAAACCTGCCCCTCCCGCTCAAGCTCGCGGGCAAGCACTCCGGCAAGAAGCAGATCTTCGCGTTTCGCCACCGTGCTCACCACCGGTTTCCGTTCCGGCGGAGCTGTTTCAATAATGGACAAATCGCGCAATCCGGCAATGGACAACTGCAAAGTCCGGGGAATAGGAGTGGCCGTAAGGGTCAGCACGTCTATATTTTTCCGCAGCTGTTTGAGTTTTTCCTTATGTCTTACGCCAAAATGCTGTTCCTCATCCAAAATGAGAAGGCTCAGGTTCGGCAGCTTTACATCGCCAGAAAGCAGGCGGTGCGTGCCTATAAGCACATCAACAAGCCCTTTTTCCGCCTTTTCGAGAACGGCTTCCTGCTCTTTACGGGTCACAAACCGCGAAAGCAGGCCCACATTCAGCCCGAAAGCGGAAAGACGGCTTGTAAAAGTTTTGTAATGCTGCTCCGCAAGCACAGTGGTCGGGCATAATAAAGCCACCTGCTTTCCCGCTGCCCCAGCCCTGAATGCAGCGCGCAGGGCCACTTCTGTCTTGCCAAACCCCACATCCCCGCACACAAGGCGGTCCATCGCTTCCGGCTTGTCCATATCCTCAAGCACGTCTTCTATGGTCCGTGCCTGATCGGGCGTTTCCTCAAACCCGAAAGAAGCTTCAAACTCACTGAAAAGCTCATCGACCGGGCCATATGAATATCCCTTGGCAAGTTTGCGGAAGGCATACATTTCAAGCAGATCGTGCGCTATCTGCTCAATTGCTTTTTTGGCCTTGCTCTTGCTTGCCTGCCAGGCCGATCCGCCCAACTTGTCCAGCGGGGGCGTCAGGCCGTCCGCTCCCTTGAAACGTTGAACCAACGAAAGCCGGTCAACAGGCAGGTAAAACTTGTCGTCATTGGCGTAGACAAGAAGCAGGAAGTCGGCGCCGTGGCCGCCCAAATTCAGGTTGTGCAGGCCCTCAAACCGGCCTATACCAAAATCGCGGTGCACAAGATGATCCCCTGGTTTGAGATCGTCGTAACGGTCAAGCCCCGCAAATGCGCGGCTTTTCACCCTGTGCCCTTCCTTGCGGGGCTGGATTACATCTTCGCCCAAAACCAGCATGTCCGCCCACAAAAGGTCCGCCCCTTCGCTCCAGGGAGAAACCAGGGCGTAAACGCCCGGCTGGTCCGGGTTGAATTGCTGAGCGGGCACGATATTGTCCTGCCCGATAAGGTTTAAAAATTTTCCGCGGCTGCGGCAGCTTGGGAAACTCAACACCAGAGTCTTGCCTTGGGATTTCCACTCCCTTAGCTGCTCCACAAAACGGTGCCAGGGGCGTTCCCGGTCAGACGGCAACGGGAAGAGGTCTTGAAAGGAGTGTATCCGGCGTTCGGACAAATCAAATTTGGAATCATCAGCCCATACCGTATTCGCACCCGCTTCCTCAACGGGCAGCGCATCAAAAACAACCCTCCCCTTTTGGGCAAGTTCGGCTTCAAAGTCACGGGCCGAAATGAAAGCAAGATCCGCAGGCTGGGAGGGAGCGTCATCTTCAACCGCCGGTCCGGTTCCTCGCGGTTCCAGATAAAAATTCTCCACAGCTTCGCCCAGCACAGCCTCATCCGGAATTAAAAATACCGTATTCGCCGGAAGCCACGAGATCAGGCTTGTGCATTTTTCATAAAAAAGGCCGGGCATAAGTCCGCGGACGCGCCCGGTTTTTGAAAGTTCATCAGCCAGAGAAGACAGAAAAAAACCATCCAATTTCCCGGTTTTTTCCAATTTTTTCCAATAACTTTCGGCATTTTCCACAAGCTCCCGGCTAAACACCAAAGGCCCGGCAGGGAGGATGACCGCTTCGTCCCGCATCCCCACCGAACGCTGGGTGGAAGCATCGAACATTCTTATCTGTTCAATATTATCCCCGAAAAACTCAATCCTCACGGGATATGCATAACCAGGAGCGTAAATATCGAAAATATCTCCGCGCACAGCGAACTCACCGGGCTGGGTGACCATGGGAGCACGCTGATATCCCCACTCCACCACACGCTGAAGCAGTTCCTCCTGGGAAGTATCCTCATTTACCTTCAAAACGATTGTGTGAGATTCAAAAAAAGATCTGGGCGGATGCCTGGTCAGGAAATTGTCAACACAACTCAGCAGCATGAACGGCTTTTCAGCCATATGCAAGGCAAACAGCCCGGCAACGCGGGAAGCGTTTTCATACTGCCCGGGCACCCCGGCCCGGGTTGAGGCCATTTGAATCAAAGGCTGTTTCCATGCCGCGATGGCGGGATCAGGGTCTTCCTTTGACAGGCCCGGAGAAAAAAGCTGGCACAGGGCTTTCAGCTCAAGCCGCTGCTGGACGCTTCCCGCAAGCAGCGCCACGGGCCGCCCGCGCCGGACAAGCTCACAAGCAAGCCTGGCCATTGTGGCGTTTCCACCACGGCCAACGGTAATGCGGCCGGCCTGCGCGCCAGCCAGAAAAGCAAGCAAATCTTCAAACTTCATAAATATAGCACTGCCGCCAAAAGTATTGAACTATACTGTAAAATCGAACATAGATAAAGACAAGGCAGGCAAGATTCCGCCCTGCAAGGTAGAGGGCAAGGCCGGGAAACGCCAGCCAGCCCGCATAACGGGTGATGGATTATCTGTTTCGGGAGATACACTCCTTAATCGGCCCCACCGGCCTCAGCCGGCTGAAGCAGATTAATTTTGACACACTCACTTCGCCATCTAGCGTTGCTGCCTTCATCCGTACGGCTCAAAATTTATCTACGGCTGAAGCAACGGCGGAAATAAGTTCACCCTGTACACGCTTGCGAAGCGCTGCGCACTGTCAGACCTTTTGCCAAGAAAAACGCTCTAAATACTCTAATGCCGTCAGAAGATATAGGGAACCTTCACGGTTCCCCATATCATTGTCAATTCAGATTAAAGGCTGACCTTCTGCACTCCGTTTTCAAGCGCAGCCAGATTTACGTCCACCAGTTTGGGAGGAAGGAATTTCTTTATCGCCGTCCGCAAGGCGTCAACCCCGAACGGAAGAAGCCCGGACGCGCAGACCGCTCCCAAAAGCGCGGTGTTACCGCTTTGCGCAGAACCCGCACGCACCCCGTATTCTCTACAAGGCATAAACCATGCCCTGGAAGCAATGCTTTCAACGGATTTTCTTATTTCCTCCAGCGAAGGATATTTTTCCACTCCGGCCGAAACGCTCACCGGCTGCATTGGATCCTCGCTTGAAAACACATACCCGCCTTTTTTTAGGTAGGGAAGGGCACGCAAGGTTTCCAGCGGCTCGAAGCCAAGCAGGATGTCGGCCTCGCCAAAGCTGATGCGGGGACTATAAAACCCGCCCAAAAGGATGGTGGACTCAACCACCCCGCCACGCTGGGCCATTCCGTGAATTTCTCCAGACACCACATCGATGCCCTGATCAAGAGCCGTGCGGGCCAAAAGGGTTGTGGCAGTCAGAGTACCCTGCCCTCCTACACCGGTGAGGTAAATACGTACTCTGTTCATTATGCCTCCTTCTTCCTGGCCTTTATTTTAGGTGTGATCTGCAGGCAAACCATGCAGCCGGCACACATCTCCGGGTCAATTAGCACATTGCCGTCATGCTTGCCGAACGCCGGGCAGCCCAAAGTCTCATGACACGCCTCCACTTCCGGGCCCTGCTCGTCAACATAAGCATACTGGGTGCGCGTCCGCTTCAAGGTGCGGCGGGCGTAAAGCACGCAGGGCTCTTCTACAATCAGCACCCTAACGCCTTTCATCGCCTTCATTTCTTCCAGAACCCTAATGGTTCCGCGCAAATTATACGGCCTTACCTTGGCCAGTTGGGTGACGCCGCACCCTTCAACCACCTTGCCTATGTCAACATGCACGCTGATATCGCCGAGAATCTCCTCGGCAACGCCTGGGTTTGGCTGGTGCCCCGTCATCGCGGTGGTGCCGTTGTCAAGTATCACCAAAAGAATGTCATGTTTATTGAACACCGCATTGACCAGTCCGGTAATTCCGGAATGGAAGAAAGTGGAGTCGCCGATGTAGCCGATAGTCGTGCGCCCGGAAACAGCGGAGAAACCTGAACCGGCTGAAACGGACGACCCCATGCAGTATAAGAAATCAGCACTGTTGAGGGGCGCTGCAATCCCCAGGGTGTAACAGCCTATGTCGCTGGAATGGACAGCTTCATTGCCGAAGACCTTTCGCACCGCATAAAACAGGGCGCGGTGGGCGCAGCCGGCGCAAAGAATGGGAGGCCTCCCTGGAAGTTTCTGCGGAGTTGCATGGTCGCCCTCCGCAGCGGCAGGCTCAAAGCCCAGAAAACCGGCCAAAGCCTTACGCACGATTACGGTCGAGTATTCGCCTAGTCTGGTAAGCACTCCGTCTTTCCCTGAGATCTCAACCTTAAGGCCAAGACGGTTGGCGATTACCCTAACCTCTTTCTCAACAAGCGGCTCGGACTCTTCAATAACAATAACCCGGTCCAGGTCTTTAAGAAATTCTGAAACTAAAAATTCAGGGAAAGGCCAGGTGATGCCTAGCTCCAGCACCTTGAACCTGTCTTCAAATTCCGGTTCCAGCAGCACATCCCGCAAATACGCGCGGGAAATTCCGCTTACAATAACCCCGGTCTTGCCTTTGCCCCAAATCTTGTTCCAGGCGGAGCCTTCAATTTCGGCCCGAATTTTGTCAAGATTCTCAAGCATTTCCCCATGCCGGATGCGGGCAACCATGGGAACTGGCACAAAACGCATGGGATTGCGCTTGAACTCCTTGATTTCAGCCGGATCGGGCAATTCGCCGTAAGCGACGCTGCCCCGCAAATGATTAAGCCTTGTGGTGGTGCGCAAAAGCACGGGCTGCTCATATTTGCGGGAAAGCAGCAGCGCATCCTTGGTCATATCCTTCGCTTCCTGAGCGGTGGCCGGCTCAAAACACGGCAGCCCGGCCATGCGCGCGTAATAGCGGTTATCCTGCTCATCTTGGCTGGAATGACACCCCGGATCGTCGGCGGACAGCAGCACAAGCCCCCCCGGCGAACCGGTATAAGCCAAAGTGAACAGCGGATCCGCAGCAACGTTTACGCCCACATGCTTCATGGTGACCAAGGTCAGCGCCCCTGCGAGGCTGGCTCCGGCCCCAACCTCAAGAGCCACCTTCTCGTTGGTGGAATATTCCATTTTAAACCGCCCCGAAGGCATCAGGCGGTAAAAAGTGTCCGGCACTTCGGACGATGGGGTGCCTGGATAGCAGGTGACCATGTTGACGCCCGCCTCCAATGCGCCGCGCACTATGGCCTCGTTGCCCAATAAAAGATGTTTTTCGCCGGGAGTATTCGCCAGCAAAGGATGTTTCATATTCAGGGCTCCTTAAAAATAAATCAAATCTCTAAATAGAGCTGGATAAAAATCCAGGGCGAAGCTCGCTCCCTATTTCACAAGCTATCGCCCTAAAAAATACATCCAGAGTCCAAATTAAATACAGCAATTATTATTTAGCCTGTTCTGCGGGGGCACGTTCAGCCAATTTCCGACCAAGCTCTTCTGCTTGAGTGGCAAGAAAAGCCTTGCTGAACTGCGTGTTTTTACTCAAAAGATTTTGATAAATTTGCTGATTACATTCGTAGCTGGCTAAGTCATGAA